>DATFWQ010000355.1:0-11520 GCA_035259145.1 Candidatus Dormiibacterota bacterium
ACTGGATCTCCGCGCTGTTCATTCTTGGCCCTTCGTCGTAGTGTCGAGCTCAAGCGTGGCCAAGTACTTGCTCGTGGCACATCAGACGGCCGAGAGCGAGGAGTTGCTCGCCGCCGCCAAGGACCTGGCACAGGACGACCCAGAAGCGGAGTTCGTCCTGTTGGTGCCGGCGACCCCGGTCGGCAAGCTGCTGGTCTGGGAGGAGGGTGCGACCGTGGACGTCGCGCGCCGCCGCGCCCTGTCCGCAAAGGCGCGCCTGGAGCGCCTCGGGCTCCGGGTGGAAGCGGCACGAACAGGTGATCAGGATCCGACGGCGGCGATCGCTGACGAGATGCACGCCGGCCGACAGTACGACGCCATCGTGATTTCAACGCTGCCTGCCGGGGTTTCCAAGTGGCTGGGTATGGACGTGCTCAGCCGCGTGCGCCGCAACTTCCCTGGCCACAGGGTGATCCACGTAGTTGCGGCGGCTGCGACAGGCGCCGAAACGCCCTCATAGGCAGCATCCACGGAACCTTCGCACGAGGTCGTGGCCATGGGAGCCAGGTGGCAAGGGTCGTGCCGATCACACGGAGGTGTGCCCCGGGTACGCGACGTGATGGGTCTTTGGATCCGTGTCGGTCTCCGGTCAGGTCGTGGCCGCGGCCGCCAGGCCATCGATCTTGGCTGCCATGACGAAGTCGTTCTCGGTCAATCCGCCTGCGACGTGAGTCCAGAGCTGCACCCGAACCTGCCCCCAGCTGACCAGCAGGTCTGGGTGGTGCTGCTCGGCCTCCGCCAGGGGCGTGATCTGGTTCACGAAACCCACGGCGCTGACGAAGTCCGGGAACCGGAACCGCTTGACGAGCTGCGCATGGTTGCCTGCCTCTTCGACTCGCCAGCCGTCGAGCTCGGCCAGCAGCGGCGCGATCTGCTCAGCGTTCATGGGCGGGACGCCGCCCTCACAGGGGACACAGTGGCGCTCCGCGAGAGGTATTCCGTCCATGGCACCCCTTAGAGGATACGTGGGGAGGTCGCTTCATCCACTACGAGACCGGCCGGGTCTCGCCCCGCGATGCAGGGCGCTTGTGGCCTCAGCCGGATGGCAGGCGGGGTTCGAGGCCGTCCAGCAGGACCTGCAGGCCGAACTCGAAGCGCGCGTCCGGGTCGGGATCGCCCAGGCGGCGAGCCAGCGGGGCCAAGGTCGGGTACTCCTCCGGCGACAGCGCCTCGTCCCAGCCACTCCCAGCGGCCCCGGCGGTCCGAGCCGGCACAAGCGGCTCGGGCGGCTCGTCCTCGGCTTCCTGGGAGGTGTCGAACGTCAGCTGGCTGGCACCGCCATCCACCTCCACGTCGTAGCGGCCAGAGGCGGCCTCGAAGTCGGGCGTCTCCCATCGCGTCTCGCCGGCAGAGCCGAGGTGAAGGGTGTCCAGCGTGAGCCGGTGGACCCCCGAGCCCACCCGGACCCTGGCGGCCACACCGGGCGGCCGCCGGATGGTGAGCTTGTGCACCCCGCCGCTCAGGCGCAGCGGGACGGTCCCCTCAGCGGCCGGCAGCAGCAGGGTCATGTCGGCGGTGCCGCCGCTGGCCGCGAAGGACCTGAGGCGCAGGCCGCGCAGGTCCGCGCGCAGCTTCCAGACGCCACTGCTGATGTCCACGTCCCAGGGGACGGCAGAGTTCAGGGTCAGGTCAGCGGTATGCATGCGAAGCTGCACGCGCTTGTGGTGGAGGGTGATCCGGACGGTGCCGCCCTCGACCAGCACCGTGGGCGGCTTGCCCTGGAAGCGTCCCGCACACAGCTCTGCCAGAGCGGGGTCGGCTCGCAGCGTCATGCCCGCCACCCCGTTGGCGATCTCCAGCCGACCGTGAGTCACGCCGCCGAGCGGCATCCGCAGATCGCCGTACTGGCCGTCTTGGGGCACGCCCAACCCGGACTCCTCGGCCACCGCCGCCGGCACGTACGTGCCCGCGAGAAGGTGGCAGGCATCAACCGCGACCTCGCCGTTGAATCCCGCCGCCAGCATGGACCGGACCAGGCCCTCGTACAGCCGCGGCGCGGCAGGCTGGGCCGCCATCACGACCCGCGCGCCGTCTCGGTGTGACCGCAGCACGTCGCGGTAGTCGGTCGCGAACGCCTCCAGCTGCGCCCGCCAGGGCAGGTCGGAGGCGGGCTCCGGCACCTCGGCGACGATGGCCTCGGCGAGCAGCCCCAGGAGCTGGTCCTTGTCGCGGATGTGCCAGTAGAGCGAGGCGGCGCGCATCCCCAGCCGCTCGGCCAGGGAGCGCATGGTCAGCCCCTCCAGGCCGGCCTCGTCCAGGACTTCCAGCGCGGCGCTGACCAGGCGCTCGCGCCCTTCCGCACCGACGCCCACGAGATGCCGCAGCCGGCTTCCGACGCTCATCTATCTTGACAGTCTAACACTGTTCGTGCGAATCTAACGTCATGATTCCCAATCGAACGGCGTTAGGCAAGGCGACAGACGCGGTAGTGGTCGAGAACCTGCGGAAGTCCTTCCCCGTCAAGGGCGGCACCCTGGAGGCTGTCCGAGGCATCGACCTGCGCGTGGCGCGAGGCGAGATTTTCGGCTTCCTGGGCCCCAATGGCGCCGGCAAGACGACCACCTTGCGCATGCTCACGACCCTGCTGCCGCCAGACGGCGGTCGAGCGCTGGTGGCGGGCGCCGACGTCGCCAGCCGACCCCAGGATGTCCGCCGGCGGATCGGCTACGTAGGCCAGCGTGGTGGCGCCGACAGCGCCGCGACCGGGCGCGAGAATCTGGTCCTCCAGGCTCGCCTGTACGGCCAGCGCAAGGCGGAGGCGTCGGCCCGGGCCGCCGAACTGATCGACCTGGTTGAGCTGTCCGAGTTCGCCGACCGGCCGGTGCTCACCTACTCGGGCGGCCAGCGGCGCCGGCTGGAGGTCGCCCTCGGCATCGTGCATCACCCCCAGGTGCTGTTCTTGGACGAGCCGACGGCCGGCCTCGACCCCCAGAACCGGGCAAACCTCTGGGACCGGGTGCGGGCGCTCCGAGCCACCGGCACCACCGTCTTCCTCACCACACACTACATGGAGGAGGCGGACGCGCTCTGCGATCGCGTGGCGATCATCGACCACGGCGCCATCGCCTCCGAGGGCACGCCGCGGGAGCTGAAGCAGTGCCTCGGGCGCGAGATGGTGCTTATCAAGCCCGGGCCCGCAGCCCGCCCGCTGGAGGACCTGCGCCGCGACCTCGCCGCGGAGCGGTTCGTCGAAGAGGCCCGCATCGAGGGCGAGACGATCCGCCTGGCGGTTGGCGACGGGGGCCAGGCGCTGCCCGCCATCGTCGCCCGGCTCCAGTCGGACGGCGTTCCGCTGGAGACGATCTCGCTGTCGGCGCCGTCGCTTGACGACGTCTTCCTCCGTCAGACTGGCCGGTCTCTACGCGACGCCGGCAAAGGAGAGCAGTCATGAAGCTCGTCACCGACGTCTGGGTGTTGATGGGTCGCAAGGTGCGGGAGGCGCTGCGCCAGCCGACCTGGGTGATCATGAACCTCTCCCTCCCCCTGGTCCTCCTCGCGTTCTACGCCCCCTTGCTCCACTCGCTCGCGGGGGCCCCGGGCTTCACGCGGGGCAGCGTGCTCGACGTGTTCGTGCCCGGAATGCTCGTCATGCTGGCGTACGTCAACGTCACCGCTGCCGGCTACTTTCTCCTCATGGAGCTCGACTCGGGCGTGATCGAGCGCTTGCGGGTGACGCCGGTGAGCCGCTTCGCTCTCCTGATGGGCACCGTCCTGCGCGACGTCCTGGCCATGGTCGTCCCGGCGCTGGTGCTGGTCGCGATCGCCATCCCGTTCGGGTTCCACCCTCGCTGGGCCGGGGCCGCCGTCCTTATGGTGCTCCTGGCGCTCCTCACCGCCGCCACCGCGGCGGCGTCCAGCGCGCTGGCCCTGATCGTCCGCAAGGTCGAGAGCCTCACGGCGGTCACGAACGGCACGCTCATGCCGTTGCTGCTCCTGTCGGGCTTGTTCCTGCCGCTGTCCCTGGCCCCGCAGTGGCTGCGGGTCCTCGCCCACATCAACCCGCTTTACTACGCGGTCGAGGCCTCGCGGGACCTCGCCGTCGGGACGATTGGGTCGGCGACCGTCGGCCAGGGCTTCCTGGTGATGGGTGGCCTCGCGGTCCTGGCGATTGCATGGGCCACCCGCGTCTACCGGAAGGCTGCAGCCTGAGGGCTGCATGGCCGCCTTACCGTACCGGAGCCACCTTGGCCGCGGGCCACGGGCTGGGCCTCCGGTACGGCCAACCGTCTATCGACCCATGACATCTTTGACGTGGACAAGGTCGATCAGCGACAGCGTGACCGCGGGCGGTGGGCGAGAAACGCCGCAGGCGCTATGTCGGGCGGCCGTCCATTCGGGGTCATCGACACGCCTGACACAGAACTACTTTCAGTTGCCTGGGATGACTGTCGAGGCGCTGGCGGCACGGAAGATCATCCCAACGGCGAACGGCCTTCCGGCACGGTGCGGGATGTGGGACTGGCTCGACTTCTGCCAACCATGGTGGGCGGCGCTGGTTTCGAACCAGCGACCTCTTGCGTGTGAAGCAAGCGCTCTGGCTAGCGAATCGATTTCTCTCCCAACCTGAATCAGTTTGGAGAGCTTGCTTCAGAATCACGCTCCTTTCGGACTGTTGCCTGCACTCTGGGCGACTGGCTTGCCCCGACTGCCCTGATGACGGGAGGTCGGCGTCAGCCGCGCGGTCGGTCGGTCGACCCGAGTGGCGGATCCCACATCTCGCCCAGGACAGGGATACCTTCTGCGACAACGTTGCGCAAGCACGCCGCATGGCAGAACAGCTCCTGCGATGGCGCTCGCTCGTCCTCGAGGTCGCGAATGCGGACGATGCCCAGGCTCAGGCCATCCTCGGCCGTCGGTCGATTGCCTCCTCGCAGAAGCAGCACTGGACGGTTTCCACCGACCCAGCGTAGTCCGGGCCGGCCCGCGGCTATGCCGCCCAACCCCCGTGTGCCCCCGAACTGTGCGGCGTCCTGTCGAGGAAACGTGCTAGAAGCCTCACACAGACAGTTGCATCAAACTAATGTTCGATGCCTACGGGGCCGCAAGCCCTAGCAACTATAATGCTGGCATAGTACAATGCAATCATTATGGGATGTCGAGTACACGGACCAGTTCAAGGTCTGGTGGGCTGGTCTCAGCGGCCACGCACAGGAGCGCATAGCGGCCGCAGTCACCGTCCTTAGAGGAGCGTGGACCGGGTCTGGGCAGGCCTCTAGTGGACAGCATCACCACCTCTCGGCATCCCAATATGAAAGAGCTGAGGCCAGCAGCCGGCACCATTCGGATCCTGTTCGCCTTCGATCCTCGCCGTCACGCGATCCTCTTGATCGGTGGCGATAAGCGAAGACGATGGACAGCCTGGTACGAGGAGATGGTGCCGACAGCGGACAGCCTCTACGAGGAGCACCTGGAACAACTGAAGCGAGAAGGAGAACTGACATGAGCGGCCGCCATCCCTGGAGCAAGCTCCGGGAACAGATCGACGCTGACCCCGAGCAACGAGCGAGGGTGGACGCGGAGGCTGAGCAACTGCGTGTCGCTGCAAGGCTTGCTGAGATCCGGGAATCGATGAGAGTCACCCAGGAGGAGCTTGCGCGGGCCCTGGACGTCTCTCAGGCCAACGTCTCCAGGATCGAGAACCAGGTCGATATCCAACTGTCCACGTTGAGACGCTACGTCGAGGGACTCGGAGGGCGACTGGAACTGGCGGTCGTGTTCCCGGAAGTCACGGTCCGACTAGGCAACGTAGCCGGAGCGACCAGAGGATCGGCCAAAAGAAGAACCAGGTCCGCCGGCCGATCCCCGGGTTCGGCGCTGCAGCGGCGCACCTCCGTAGCAACGAGCTTGGATTCGCCTCACCGACGGCAATCACGGTCAGGTTAGTGAACCTGTCGCCGTCGGCTTGGATTGCATAGCAGCCAGGGGCTGAGAAAGACCAGAAGTGCGCATCGCCCTCGCCCCCGGCAGGTGCTTCAACATCGAGCTCCGGCTGGTAGACCACGGTCCGACCCTCGGAATCGAGCCTGCTGAAGCTCACCGGAACACCGCGCTGCTCGGCAGGGGGGGCCGGTTCCACTCAGGCCAGCGCGTCGCGATCCGCCGACATCACTCGTCTTGTTCGGTGAGGGCCTTGACCATCGCCGCGTAGGCGTCCTGGGGCACCAGGCGGCTGTAGACACGGTCGATCATCGTGGTCGACTCGTGGCCGACGATCTGGCCGAGCTGGACCGGGTGGGTGCCCCGCTTGATGCGTCAGGTGATGAAGGAGTGCCGCAACAGGTGCGGGTAGACCCGGCGCTGGATCCCGGCCTCGTAAGCGAGGTTGCGGAGGAGCTGCTGGGCGCCCGACCCGGTCAGGGGGTCGGAACCGCCACCCCGGGCCGCAGGCCAGGCGCTTCAAGGACACGAAGAGCCGGTCGCCGTTGGCGTCGCGCGGCCGGCCGCGATCGGCCTACCGCCGTAGGCGCTCGTAAAGGCGTGGGATCGGCACCAGGCGCTCCTTGGAGCCCTTGCCCCGCACCCGCAGATAGTGCTGCCGGCCGCGGCTGACGAGGTCCGTAAGCCGGAGCTTGACCAACTCACCCACTCGGAGACCAGTGTCGGCGAGCGTCCGGACGATCAGCTTGTCGCGCTCGCTCCTGGCCATGTCCTCCAGCCGCTGGATCTCGTCGCGCGAGAGGACGTCGATGACCGGCCGGGGCAGCCGCGGCAGCTGGGCCCGGCCCTCCACTGACTCCCCCTCCCGCCGCGCCCACGCCAGGAAATGATTCACGGCGCGCGCGTATGCGTGAACGCTGTGCTTGGAGAGCGGCCCTCTCGGGCCGCGCCGCCCGAGCAGGCGGCTCGTGAAGCGGTCCAGGAGGCGATTGTCGAGACCGGATACGTCCTGAATGCCCCCCTCCTCGCAGAAGGGCAATAGCAGCATTCTGAGGGGATATCCCTAGGAGTTCTCCACCGTGTTGTGAGACAACCCGCGCGCCCGGCAGGCCGCCAGATAGTCGTCAACCAGCCCGGCCAGAGGGCTGGTCCGAACGCTTGCTACCTGTACTTGCAAGCATCTTGACAGGCGTTGGGGATGTCCCGCAGGTCGTGGAATTTCGGGCGGTCCAGCCACCCGAAGTGTACTGCCGTTTGAGCCACCGCAAGCCCAAAGGACTGCAGCGCCGGACGCATTGAAAAGCGCGATCCAGCCTGACACTGGACCTGGCTGAGCGCCGTCCTGCGATTCGCTGGGGAGATCGCCGACCTGGGAATAGTGGCGGGGGCAGTCCTCGGGCAGCCGCTGGCGCCGACGCCGATATCCCACGACACGGCAGGCTGAGCAGCAGAAGCGCCTCGACCGGCCGGTAGAGCCGCTTGGCGCCAGTTCCCGAACCCCCTACCTCAACCCTGGGCTTAGGAGTAGAGGCTCTGCCTCAGGTCCTCGGTTCTCGTTGCATAGAGTTGGATAGCAGCGATTTTCACCCCAGGATGTGACTAAGCGCCTCTACCTGGTTCACGGCCCCACCGGTATATTGGGAAAGTCGATGTAGCGGTCGTCGGGCAGCTGGCGGTCTTCGTCGGCCGATTTGCCGATGCCTCAGCCCGCACCGCACGGGTTAACCCCACCCGCTGGTATTCAGGTGTAACTAGATGGAGGCGGGCGCGTCCACGTCGTGTTCGGCGAATTCCCAGCGCCAAGGCCCGGTCTCGGGGATGAAGATCTGCATGACCGCCTCTTCGGCCTGGACGGTGTGCTGGAGGTCGTGCGCGGCCCAGAGGTTGAGCAGGTGGCCGAGCTTCACCGAGCCGAACCTAGGATGGTGGCTGCTCAGGTCGAGGTCCGTGGCCGTCAATCGCGCCACCACCGCCAGGTGCTTCTCCCGTTGCGAGGCGAAGGCCTCGACGAGCTCCTGCGCGCTGCGCTCGGGTTCGGGCTTGCGAGGCGCATCGGGGTCGTGGGGAACGAGCTCGGGCCGGCGATCGAGGAAGTGCTCGAGCCGCACGCCGAAGTCATCGCGGTCGACCATCACGATGTGTCGCAGGCACTCCAGCGTCGACCACTCGCCGGGCTGGGGCGCCCGCTCGAGGAGCTCGAGCGGCACCGCCTCGATGAGTGTCCGCCACCTCGCCACTGTTGTCGACATTACGCTGCGTATCGCAGTCAGCTGATTGTTCAAGCTGAGCCCCCTCGTTTGCCGTCCCAGTCTATCGGCGCATCCCAAATTTGGGATCGAGTGCATCGCACAGGTCGTCGCCGATGAAGATGAACGACAACATGGTCGATGCCGCGGCCATGGCCGTCGACGACAGACCGCAATGGGCGCAGACCGCGGTTTCGTGACGCACTACGATCGATTCTGAGGCGCTTGGAAAGGGAGCCGCGACGGAGAGGACTCAGCCGCTGGCGGTGACCTGGCCCTCCTCGGCGGGCAAGGTCCTGGCCAGTGCCAGCCGCAGCAGCTGGAGGTCCCGGTAGCCGTTGACGCGGCGGAACTGCTTCTCCGCCTCCAGCACCCCGGTAGCGGTCCAGCGCAGGATCATGGAGCCGTCGCGCCAGCGCTTGACGTTGCCGGTCACGGTCCGGGCCACCGAGATCATCGACTCGATCGGGTTGGTGGACTTGAAGGTGCGCAGCAGGCTGGGGCTGAGGCCGAGCCGGGTGACCGTCAGGGTTTCCTCGAGGCCCTCGCGGAGGCTGGCCGCGGCGCCCGGGTGGTCGGCCTGAAGCTGACGGGCCAGATCTCGCAGCTCCTGCTCCGCCTTCACGGCGTTGGCTTCCTTCCAGGCCTTGTCCAACTTGCGGCCAATGAAGCTGCGCTGGTCCTCGGGTAGGTGGTCGAGCACGTTCTTCCGCTTGTGCTGACGGCACCGAGCGATCAGGACGCGGTCGTGAAAGGTGGCCTTGAGCGCCGCGCGGATGCCCTTGCCGCCGTCGATCACGGCCAGGATCGGTCGCTCGGGATCGAGGCCTCGCTCGACCAGGTTGTTGAGCAAGGCCTGAGAGACCGCCTTGCTCTCGGTGCTGCCCTCCCAGAGCCCGAGCGGGGTCTTGTGCCCATCGGCACCCACGCCCAAGGCGGCCACGATGGTGTGCTCGGCCGTCTCGATGCCGTCGATGAAGATGGCCAGCAGGTCGAGCCCGCTGAGATCGCGGGCCATCAGTTCCCGCAGCTTGCGAGTGGTACCACTTACGAACCGGCGCGAAATCGAGGAGCGTGTGGTCGCCTTCGGCTCCACGCCCACCGGCTCCAGGCCGGCCCTGTAGCGTCGCGTCGCCAGCCCGTTCAGCATCCGGTCCAGCGCAGCCTGGGTGAGCAGGTCCCGGCTGGCGAAGAAGCGATAGCTCTCCAGCTCCACCTCCACCCCGGCTCGGTTGCGCGCCCTCGGCTTCTTGACCGCCACCCGCCGGCCGCCCAAGGTCAACTGCCGGTCCTCCTGGCCGTGCCGGTAACCCCTCCGTTCCGGATCATGCCTGCCACGGGGACCTACCAGCTGGGTAATCTCCTCTTCGAAGATCTCGTGGACTACAGACAGGCCCACGCCGACGCAGAAAGCCAATAGCCCCTCGCGGGCGCTCTCGCCGAGTGCCTCAAGCGCGATGGTTATCCGCTCTGGGAGCGGGATCGGTGGCTCGGGTCGGGCGACCTGGATCAGGCTTGAACGCGGTAGGGTTGCCATGGGGCGGTTCCTCCTTGACTTGGTCGTCCCCTTCCCTACCACGAGGTAGGTCAGGGTGGAGAACCGCTCCTCAAATTCCACGAACTACGGGACAAGCCCCAGGCGTTTGCGATGAGCTCGAAAAGGCTAGCAAGCGCTCCAAACCAATTCAAATTGGAGCCGGCGTGGGCGGCGCTGGTTTCGAACCAGCGACCTCTTGCGTGTGAAGCAAGCGCTCTCCCTCTGAGCTAGCCGCCCACTGTTTTGAGTTCAGTCGCAGCGGTTGTGTGCCATCTGACAAGCTAACCGGGTCTTGCGGTCTGAACCGTGATTTCGTGTCTTTCGACGCCTACGAGGATACCCGCCCGGCCGGCTCCAGCACCCGGTCGAGGTAGTCGAAGAGCGGCCTGTACATGCCCTCGGGGATCCTGCTCAGCTCCTCGAAGTGCTCGTAGACCTTGGGGAGCGTGCACCACGCGACCTCGGTGTTCTCCTCGTGGTCGACCAGGTCGACGTCGCCACCTACGACCCGGCAGATGCAGTAGTGCATGTGCCGCTTGCTGACCGGCTGGATCCGGTCGCCGAGCCTGTGCCCTATCGCGACCTCGAGCCCGACTTCTTCGCGTACCTCGCGGATGGCGCCCTCTTCTCGCGTCTCCCCCGGCTCAACCTCGCCGCTGATGAAGTTCCACTGAAGGGCAGGCTCCTTGTAGTGGCGGTGGGTCATGAGCGCCAGGCCGTCCCGCACGACGATGGCCATTGCGACTGGCCGGTCCTTGCGATCCCGCTTCTTGAGCGCCGCAGTGACTGGCGCCGGCGCTGTGGCCGCTTGCGCGGGCCGCGAGCGCTGCCGCTGCGGGCGCTCCGGCTCCTCAGCCTCGACGCCGTCGCGTAGAACCTGCTCGACGTCCTGACGGGCGAATGCCGGCGTGGCCGCTGGGTAGCCGCACGGCCGGCAGCTTTCCAAACCTGATGTACCTGGCAACCGTGCTTCGATCCACGCCTAGCAGCCTCGCTGCTTCCGTGGTCGTGAGCAGGTCACCCGCCATGCCGCGGCGACCCGGACGACGACGACCTGGACCCGATCTCGACCGGTCGTGTGGGATGGCTGAACCGCTACGCGGCTGGCTGGTATCTGGCCGGCAAGGACGGCTCTCAGCTGCTCAGCGACCAGGGCGTGAGTCCGTCCCCATTCACAACCGAGGAGGCGGCTCGGGCCTGGGCAAGGAGCTACGGGGTCCAGGTGGCAAATTGAACGCTTCCCTGGCGAGACGAGTTGCCTGAGCTTGTGCTGGGCGGTGCTCGACCTGTTCATCGCCAGCGCTCGCGGACTCGGCCTCACCGCAATCGAGCACCGGCAATTGGCGCAGATGCGCGCCGCCACGACGATTCGGACGCCCAACTCACTGACCGCATGGGATGTGACCGACTGCGAGGGCTGCGCCGTCACTTTCCAGCGCCGCCCGGACGCGACCGGCGTCCGGCGGACATCCGCCATGGTTAGGGCTTGGGTCGTGCCTGAGATGTCGCACGGTCGGCGTGTCGGATCGGTTATCGTCACTGCCGCGGAGGTCCAGGCGCCGGTTCACGCGGGTCGAGGTCACGGACAAGATGAGGAGGAAAGAGTGACGACCGGTGGCTTGTCGTCGAAACGGCTGGCCCGCGTGCGTGACGTGCTCGGTCGTCTTGTCGACGCCGGCCACGTCCCGGGTGCGGTCGCCGTCGTCGCCCGCCACGGCGAGGTCCACATGGAGGCAACGGGCAACCTCGCCTTCGAAGGCGCGGGCTCGAGGACGCCGATGGCAGCCGACACGATCTGCCGCATCGCCTCGATGACGAAGC
>DATFWQ010000356.1:0-3589 GCA_035259145.1 Candidatus Dormiibacterota bacterium
GTGGCCCGTGCGGGCTTCGAACCCGCGATCTCCGGCTTGAAAGGCCGGCGTCCTAGTCCACTAGACGAACGGGCCAGGCTCTAAAGCTTAGGCGAGGCGCGGCGGTGGGCAGCGCTAACCGCGCTGCCCACCACGACCTTCGGCTGGTTGCTCCGGTTCGCCGTCCGCTCGACGGCCCTGATAGCGGCGCTCTAGCTCAGCCACCACGTCACCGGCCCCAGCGGCAAGAGGCTCGGCTTCCACGGCCGGTGCCTCAGGTTCGGGCTCCACATGCCGCGACTCCAGCGCCGTGTCGGGCGCGGCAGACGATCCGCGCCCGGGCAGGACGCGGCCGGCCACGCCGCCGACGACCAGACCAACCACCAGCGTCACAACGAGGGTCCAGGAAGGCACCACAGAAGGAACCACGACCGCAATGATGCGAGATCGCCACCCTCCGAAGCTAGAGTGGCGCCCAGCGCGACTCTCCGGCAGACACGCGTCATGCCATGGACACCAGTTCAGTTAGGCTCGCATCCCACCAATCCGTGATGCCGTCCGGCATCAGGATGACGCGCTGTGGCTGCAGCGCCTGAACTGCGCCCTCGTCGTGGGTGACCAGCAGCACCGCGCCCCGGAATCCGGCCAGCGCCGCCAGCACCTCTTCGCGGCTGGCGGGATCGAGGTTGTTGGTCGGCTCGTCCAGCAGCAGGACGTTCGCGCCCGACACGACAAGCACGGCCAGGGCCAGCCGCGTCTTCTCGCCTCCCGAGAGCGTCGGCACCGGCTGATAAACGGAGTCACCCGAGAAGAGGAAGGACCCAAGCACCCCACGCAGCACAGTCAGATCCGCGTCCGGCGCCGCGGCTCTCATATTCTCCAGAACGGTCAGCGCCGGATCCAGCGTCTCGTGCTCCTGGGCGTAGTACCCCAGCTTCAACCCGTGCCCGGCAGCCACGATCCCCGCGTCCGGCTGCTCCAACCCCGCCAGCAGGCGCAAAAGAGTCGTCTTGCCGGCGCCGTTCACACCAAGGACCACGGTGCGCGAGCCCCGTTCGACGTCGAGGTCGACTCCGGTGAACACCTCGGTCGAGCCATAACTCTTGGAGAGGCCACGCGCCGTCAGCGGGAGGCGCCCAGAGGGCGACGGCTCAGGAAGTCGCAAGCGAGCCACGCGGTCCGCACGACGAAGCTCGGGGCGACCGGCCAGGAGGCGCTCGGCGCGACGCTCCATGTTGAGCGCGGTCTTCGCTAGAGTCGCCTTGTACCGCATGCGATCGGCCTGGGCCATCAGCGCAGCCGCCTTCTTCTCTGCGTTCGCGCGCTCCCGCTTGCGCCGCCGGTCATCAGATTCCCGCTGCTCCTGATAGGCCTTCCAGCCGAGGTTGTAGATGTCCAGCGCCGCCCGGTTGGCGTCCAGCCGGAACACGCGATTGACTGCAGACTCCAGCAAGCCGACGTCGTGGCTGATGACCACAAGACCGCCGCGGTGGCCTCGCAGGAAGTCGCGAAGCCACGCGATCGAGTCGGCGTCGAGGTGGTTGGTCGGCTCGTCCAGCAGCAGGGTGGCGGCGCCGCTGAAGAGGATGCGCGCCAGCTCCACCCGCCGTCGCTGCCCGCCTGAAAGGGAAGACAGCGGCCGGTCGAGCGCTCCCGCCGGCAGCCCGAGGTTGGCTGCGATCGAGGCGGCCTCCGCCTCGGCGCCGTATCCGCCCATCGCGGTGAGCCGGTCCTCCAGCCGCCCATAGCGTTCGATCGCCCTCGCGTCGCCGGCCGCCATGGCCTCCTGCGCCCCCCAGATTTCCCGCATGACGGCGTCCATGCCCCGTCCGGACAGGATGCGTTCGCGCGCGATCACCGGCACGTCACCGTCGCTCGGTCCCTGGGGCAGGTAGCCGACCGAGCTCGTTCGCCTGACCGCGCCTTCGTCTGCCAGCGCCTCCCCGGCCAGCACTCGGGCGAGCGTGGTCTTGCCGGCCCCGTTGCGGCCGACGAGGCCGACGCGGTCTGCCCGGGCGATGGTGAACGAAGCCCCCTCGAGGAGGGTGCGTGCCCCTGCACGCAGAACGAGGTTGGTGGCGATGATCAACGTTGAAGCTCCTGATTGACGATGTGAACCGGTCGGGCACTGGCCAGCGCCCGCCGTGGGACCGGCGGGGACTTATGGCCTCGTCAAACGGTCAGGAACTGCACTGCTCTACAGCTTAACGGGTCCGGCCTCAAGTTCGGCACTGGCCTCCGCCCCTTCATCGTCACGGCAGATAACGGATGCGCCAGCGCGATGCCCAGGCAGTAAGCTGCATTGTCCGTGTACCGCCTTCCCCACCTGGCCATCCTTCTGCTGCTTGGGACTGCCTGCTCGCCGGCAGGCTCGACGGCCCCGCGGGCGGCTACCAGATCATCGTCGCCGGCCGCTGCAGCGCCCACCCCACTCCCCACGCCAACGCCATTCAAGCTCACGCTCGGCGGGCTGTTCCACCCGAGCAGTCCGGTCACGGCCGACCCCGGACGTGTGCGGACCCTTATCGCAACCGGTGACGTGATCCCCGCCCGGCTTGTCAACGTCGCGGCCACCAACCGCCACGACTTCCTCTGGCCATTCCGCCCAACCGCCGACTACGTCAAGAACGCCGACGTCACGTTCATCAACCTCGAGAGCCCGCTACTTGCCGGGTGCTCCACGCGCTCGACAGGCATGGTCTTCTGCGGCGACACCCGCTTCGTCGACGGCCTGACCGCGATCGGCACGAAGGTCGCCAACCTGGCCAACAACCACGTCTACGAGGGCCCCGACACCCAGGCGACCGCCGCCCTGCTGCAGCAGCACGGCATCCAGTCGGCCACCAACCTGGGGCCGCCGGCCATCCTCGACCTGAAGGGCCTCAAGTTCGCCTTCGTCGGCTGCAACGCTGTGACCAGCGGCCCGCCCGTCGATCGCGAAGCTCTGAGGGCGGTCATCCAGCACGCCCGTTCCCAGGCGGACGTGGTTGTGGTGCAGTTCCACTGGGGAAAGGAGTACGAAAGGCAGCCGATGATCGCCGCCGGTGTGGCACCCGACGACCCGATCCAACTCGGCCACCTGGCGATCGACGCCGGCGCCGACCTCGTGATCGGCAACCACCCGCACTGGGTGCAGGGCGTCGAGGTCTACAATGGCCACCTCATCACCTACGCCCACGGCAACTACGTGTTCGACCAGGTGAACTGCTATCCAGGGATCGGTTCCGACTACCGGACCTACTGCTCGGACGACACGCGCACGAGCGTGATCGGTACGTACACGTTCGTCGACAACCACCTGGTCGCCGCGACCTGGAAGCCGACGTATACCGACACCAACCTGCAGACCCAGTGGGCTGACGCCGACCGGGCTGCGCAGGTTCTGAAGACGATGGAGGACGCGTCCGTCACGCTCGCCCAGAAAGAAGGCGAGCCGACCACCTGACGACATCGTGAAGCGGGCCGAAGCCGAGCGCCTGGACGCAGAGGACCCGATCGGCTGGCTCCGTGACCACTTCGTAATAGACGACCCGGGTCTGATCTACCTGGACGGCAACTCTCTGGGCAGGCTCCCGAAAGCGACAGTCGCCGCCGTCAACGAGGCGATGCG
>DATFWQ010000357.1:0-5290 GCA_035259145.1 Candidatus Dormiibacterota bacterium
CCCCGGAGTTCCAGACGGCGAGCCGGGGGCACCCTCCCGCTGGCGGCGCCTGGCAGCTCGAGCGCTGGCTGAGGCAGCCGGACCGCCGGCAGGGCCGGTCCATATCAACCTGCCGTTCCGGGAGCCGCTCACGCCCTCCCCAGGCCACCCGCCCCAGGCAGCGCCAGCAGGCCGGGCACCACTGGTCGTGCGCCGCGGACGCCAGCTGCCAGATTGGGCGCTGGCTGCGGGCCTGGCGCAGCGCCTCGGCTCGGCGCGCCGGCCGCTGCTGGTCGCGGGCGAGCTGCGTCGGGGTGCAGGCCTTCGCCGTCCCCTCGGCGATCTGCTCCGGCGGCTGGACGCTCCGCTGCTGGCGGAGCCGACCTCGCAGCTTCGGGTGCGGGGCACGGCCGGCCTCGTGCCGGCGTACGACGCACTGCTGCGGGATTCCGAGTGGGCGTCCGCCCACAGGCCCGACCTTGTCCTGCGACTTGGCGCGCCTCCGACTTCGAAGGCACTGAACCAGCTCATCGCGCGGGCCGGGGCGCCTGTTGTGGTGCTGGACCCCGCCGGCTGGCGCGACCCGGACCAGCTCGCCGCAGAGTTCGTCCGCTGCGAGCCGGAAGCGCTGCTGGCGGCAGCGGCCTCGCTTCTGCCCAGGGAGAATGGAGCGGCTGCCTGGCAGCGCGCCTGGTGCGAGGCAGGCAAGGCAGCGATGGCTGCCATGAGCGCACGCCTTGCCGAACCCCCGCTTCACGAGGGTCAGGTGGTCCAGGCCCTTGCCTGCGCGCTGCCCGAACAAGCGCGAATCGTGATCGGCTCCAGCATGCCCATCCGGGACGCCGACACCTTCTGGCCTCCGGCGCTGCCCGACCAGCACTTCCTGGCCAACCGCGGCGCCAGTGGCATCGACGGCCTTGTCTCGACCGGTCTCGGCGCGGCGGCCGCGGCGCCCGAAGCGCCGACAGTGCTCCTGCTCGGCGACCTCAGCCTGTATCACGACATGAACGGGCTGTGGGCGGTCCGGCGCCACGGCCTTCGCGCCCTGATCATCGTCCTTGACAACGATGGTGGGGGGATCTTCAACTTTCTTCCCCAGGCCGAGCACTCGGACGTCTTCGAGGAGCTGTTCGGGACGCCTTTAGGAGTGCGGATGGCCGACGTCGCGAGACTCTATGGCCTTGAGTTCTGTGAGGTGGCAGCAGCCCCGGACCTTCCCGGCGCATTGCGGGCGGCCCTCTCTCGCGAGCGTTCGGTCATGGTGTGCGTCCGCTTCGACCGCGCAGCCAGCGTGGCCGGTCATCGGGCTTGCTGGGCGGCTGTGTCGGAGTCCCTTCGGGCCTGATAAGGCCGGCCCAACACACGTGTCAGCTTCGCCTGGGCCGCCGGCCGCGGCGCCGCGCCTGCGACCTTCGGCCGGGCCTGCGGGAAGTGGCGGGTCGCGCGGGACGCGCTCCCTCCCAGGACCCTGGCAGCGCTGCCAGGGCCTCGACAAAGCGGGTCCGGTCGAATACCTGACGGCCCGTGGTCATGTTCCAGATCTCCTCAGCCAGAACCGAGCCCAGCATGTGCAGGATTTCGTGCCGCCGATAGCCAAGCCCCCTCAACCGGACGGCCGTGTCCCATGCCTCGGGAGGATCGTTGTCCCACAGCTGATTCGCCACAACCTCGTGCATCGTGATGTGCAGGCGAGGGCTCATGACGTTGCCCTCGAGCACGATCTCGTCGACGTCGTTCTCGATGGCCTCGATCAGCTCCGGGTGCTCGGCGAGGATCAGAAAGTGCCGCTCGTCCGGATCGTTCCTGTCGAGGTAGCCGAGGTCCATGCCACGGACGATGCCCTCACCTGGCGGCAGCGCCCAGTCCCGCCTCTCCTGGTCCCCCACGGACATCTCCTGACAACTTACCTGAACAGGCTTCAGCCTGAGAGTGCGCCCAGCAGCACGCGCAGCTTGAGGCGGGTCTCCTCCAGCTCTGCCTCCGGCTCTGAGCCTGGCATCATGCCATTGCCCGCGTACAGCCGCGCCCCGTCCTCGTAGAGCAAGCCGCAGCGGATGGCGACGGCCAGCTCGCCATCTCCCCGCCCATCCATCCAGCCCACGGCACCCGCGTACCAGCCCCGCTCAATTCCCTCCAGCTCCGAGATAAGGCGGCCGGCCGCGTCGGACGGCGAACCGTTTATGGCCGGTGTGGGGTGGAGGAGGGCGGCCAGCTCCAGCGCGCTCGGCGCCGGCTGACGGAGCTCGCCGCTGATGGTGGTTGCCAGGTGCTGAATGTTCGTGAAGCGCACGATCTCGGGCGCCCCGACATCGAGGGTCGCGCAGACGCCGGAGAGCACCGCCGCGACGTGACTGGCCGTCAGCTGGTGCTCGGATCTGTCCTTGGCGCTGGCGGCCAGCCGCGCCGCCAGCGCGCGGTCCTCGGCATCGTTCTCGCCTCGTGCAGTGCTTCCTGCCATGGGCTGGCTCGCGACCGTGAGGCCCGAGCGGCGCAGGAGCAGCTCAGGAGAGGCGCCCGCGAAGGCGGTGCCGTCGGCGCCCGCAACCAGGTACGTGAAACAGGCTGGATACGCGTTGCGGAGTGCACGCGCCACCGCGCCGGCAGCAACGACGCCGTCGGCGTGTGCCATGACCTCCCGGGCGAGCACAACCTTGTCCGCCTCGCCGCCGCGCAGCCGGCGCGCCGCCTCGGCCACCGCGGCCAACCAGTCGGCTTCCGCCCGCGTCGGCTGAACGTCGAACCGGCGGGCAACGGGGCCTCGCCACGACTGCGGCTGTTCGAGCAGCTGCAGGTCGCCGGTCGCGAAAGTGCGGCCGCGAACGCGCGTGACCGCGAGGGCGGGCACTCTGAAGAGCACCGCCGGGAAGCCTGCCCACGGTCCGGACGGCTCGCGGCCCGGGTCGAAAGCGAAACCGCCGACGGCGACCAGTCCGGTTCCGACGGGCCCGTTCACGACGGAGCTCTCGGCTGCCAGCCGGGCCCAGAGCCTGGCCGCGGCCGTGAGGCGGTTCGAGTCGGGGGCGGACTCCAGGACCCGGCCATCGCCGTCCTGCAGATCCGCGCCTTCCGGGGTGGAGACGATCTCAAAGCGCCGGCCGACGGCAGCGATGGAAACGGCGTCCGGCACGGCTCGTTCGAACAGCATCACGTCATGCCCAGCGTCGCGGGCCGCGCCCGCCAGCTCCACCAGGTCAGGCGTGCGGTCGAGCTCGAGCGCGGGGTCCGACGCAATCGCCGCTGTCATGAGCGACGGCCGCTTTGTTCGATCCGGTCCCGAGCTGCACGCAGCAGCGCGCGCTGGAAGTGATGCCTGACCAGCGTGCCGCTCGCCGCCATCAGCTCCTGGAACGTCTGGAGCAGCCGGTGCTCGGCTTCCCGCGCGGGCAGCCCTTCAGCCTGGATGCGCTCCCTGACGTGCCTGTCGAACAGATCGACCGCGCGCCTGGCGGTCTCCTCGACCGCTGCCGCGTGCTGCGCTCCCACGTCGATCAGGGCACCCAGCGGAACCCCGGCCTCGACCAGCTTGAGGCCGGCCGCCAGGACCTCCACGTCCTCTGCCGGGTAGCGCGGCTCCTCGCCGTCGCTGACGGGCAGGAGCAGGCCCGCATGCTCGAGCTGGCGCAACAGAGGGATTGCCAGCCCACTCCGAGCCGCGAGCTCGTCCAGCGCTATCGTCTCGGGCACCGGCGGCGCCGTGACTGCCTCGACCAGCGCCTCGTCAGATGGTTCTAGCTCGCCTTCGAGAAAGCGGCGGATGACCGCCAGAGTGAAGCCGCGCTGTTGGAGCGCTCGGATCCGGCGCACCCGATCCAGGTGTCTGTCGGCGTACCAGGTGACACGGCCGTCCCTGCGCGGCGGATCGAGCAGACCCTTGCCCTGGTAGAAGCGGATCGTGTCCACCGCGACGCCCACAGCCTGGGCCAACTGTTCGATCCGATACTCCATGAGTGATCACTTTAATGCTTCGCGCGTCCGCTCGCTAACAGGGACTGCCGCCACTCGAGGGCCTGTCGGTGAGCGTCACCGAAAGGTCGACGGTGCTCCCTTCGCGGAGTACCGTCATCTTGACCGTATCGCCAGGGCTGTGAAGTTGCAGCACGCCGCCCAGCGTCTGACCATTGTTCAGGTCGGTCTTGTCGATCTTCTGGATCACGTCGCCGCTCTCCATGCCCGCTTTCTCGGCAGGCGTGCCCGGCAGTATTTTCAGAACCACGACGCCGTAGCCCTTGATGTTCGGATTGGTGGCCAGGGCCGCCTCCACCGGCTGAGTGCAGATGCCGACATACGGGTGTCCGGGAGTCTTGCCCTGGACCAGGCTCTGTGCCACCCGCTGCAGGATGGCACTGGGTATCGCGAAGCCGATGCCGGTCGCGCTGCTGCTGCCGGCCGTATTCATGCCCACCACCCGTCCGTTGGTGTCGCCGAGGGGCCCGCCTGAGTTGCCCGGATTGATGGCCGCGTCGGTCTGCAGGACGTCAGCCAGGCTCTCAGACGATCCGGCCGCGCCGCCGCCGACGTTGTTCAGCGTGCGGTGCAGCGCCGAGATCACGCCGGTCGTGACGGAGCCGAAGCCCTGGCTGCCAAGCGGGCTGCCGATCGCGACGACGGGTTGCCCGACCTGCAGCCTGGTGGAGTCCGCAAACTGCGCCACCGGCAGGCTGTCGCTCACCTTCAGGACCGCCACGTCGTTGACCGGGTCGGCGCCCTGCACCTGGGAGACGAAGTGCCGGCCGTCCGGCATCACGACCTGCACCCGACTGGCGCCGGAGATGACGTGGTTGTTGGTCAGCACGTAGCTCGTACCGCCCTGCGAGCTGAAGGCGAAGCCGCTGCCCTCGGCGTTGCCACCACGCGCGCCTGCGCCGCTGGCGATGATCAGGCCGACCGACGGACCGAGCACCTGGGCTGCATGCGTAGCGTCGAAGCCCGCGCCGCTCGTCGATGCCGGGGGCGGGTTGCTGGCCAGGGGTGCGGCGCTGCCGGAAGGAAGCGCGGCCGCCGGGCTCTGAGTGGTGCCCGTCTGGTTTGCGGTGCAGGCGGTCACCAGAATGAACAGAGCGGCCAGCGGGCCCATTAAGAATCGGTGCCGTAAGAGGTCAGGCATGCTCACGCTCCGCTCAATGATGTGCCTTCATCAATTACCAGCGAACGGCGGCGCCGATTGTAAAGGCGAGATCAGAAGGCGGCGTCTCGGGTGGATTGGACCAATTCCCGGCAGGCTGTTGGCGAACTCCCTGCCCAATTCGTACGACGCCTCCGGCATTTGCACTCATGCCCTCCGGCTTGTGATGCCCGCCATCGGTGCCGGTCC
>DATFWQ010000358.1:0-2126 GCA_035259145.1 Candidatus Dormiibacterota bacterium
CGCCGAAGGACGCCCGTGCCAGCACCGGGTAAGGAATGCCGTACTTGGTGCCGCCGTGGCTGTTGAGCAGCATCGGGATCAGCACGATCAGGTTGCCCAGGGCGATGGTGATGATCGCCTGGTACCAGGCCATCCCGAGCGTGATCAGGCCGGACGCCAGCAGGTAGGTCGGAATGTTGTGCGCCATGCCGATCCACAGGGCGCTGTAGTTGTACGTGTTCCACGTGCGGCGCGCGACGGGGACCGGGGCCAGGTCATTGTTGTAGAGCGGGCTGTCCTCGACCTCGCTCGCGTCCCGTAACTCGCGGCGACCGTCCGGATACACGATCTCGTTGGTACCGCTCGTGGCACTCGCCATACGCACCTCCTCTCCCAAGAGATGTCAGAGCTCAGTTGCGCTCGTTGAACTGGATGGTAGGGCCCCACCGGGTGGGTTGGCAAGCGCCGAGCAGTCGGCTGGAAGTCGTGGAAAACGGCCGTCCGCCGGCAGATGGCCCGAATCCCGCCACTCAGAAGGGCCATCCGCCGGCAGATGGCCCGAATCGGCCGCCAAATTGGGTCAGAAGACCGGGTCTCGTCGCAGCTGCTTGAACTCGTCGACGCGAGCGTCCAGTTCCTCCGGCTCGATCATGCCGTGCGCCAGAAGCAGCGATTCCAGTGCGCCGAGCCAGCTCTCGTAATAGGGCGTCGAGGCGTTCGAGATGTGGTCGATCAGCCGGTCCCGGAAGTCGTCCCAGTGATAAGCGCCCCTGTCGTGCATGACCACCGCCATGCCGAAGGCTCGGCCTTCCCAGGGCGCCTCGAAGACGAGCTCGCCGTTCTTGCGCGGAAGGGAGTCGGCGACGGCGCGGTCGATCACGACCTGGCCGCCGCAGGCGTCTGAGGCCTGGCCACGCCGATCATGCAGTCGCGGGTAACCAGCGCCGCCAGTTCGTCCTCGCTCCACCCTTCGGTCCCAACGGGCCGTTCCGGCAGGACCATGTAGCGCAGATCGGAGCTGCTGTCCCACACGTTTACGCGGACCGAGTCGGGCAGCTCCAGTCCGAACTCATGGAGAACTGCCCGCGGCTCCCTGACCGCTCGCGAGCGATAGGCAGGTGACTTGTACCAGCTGGGCGGCAGCCCGAGGACCGCCCATGGGTAGCACGAGCAGAGCGTGCACACCACGAGGTTGTGGACCTCCGGCGTGTTGGCGATCACAGTCAGGTTCGTCGCTGAAGGGCCTCCCAGGCCCAGCTCCGCCACCGCGGGCCCGGCCTCGGCAAGCAGGCGCCGGCGATACTCCGGGTCGGTCCAGGCCCGCGCGACCACGCGTGCGCCGATCATCGGCCCGATGTCGTGTTCGTAGGCGGACACGATCCGGTCTATCTCCTCGCCGGAGATCAGGCCTTTCTCGCGGAGGAGGGACTCCAGCGCAAGCGCTCGCGCCTCGACGTCCGACGGCGGCTCGGGGTGATGCCCATGGTCGTGGTTATGGTCGTGGTCATGACCGTGGTCGTGCGTATGCTGGTCGCTCACACGTCTGCCTCCAGATAGCTCTCCCAGAGGTCTACGCAGATCACGTTGTTGGCGTTCTGCCCCCAGAGCTCGAGGGCCGAGAACTCAACCGCGTAGACCGGCTCCCAGTCGCGGCTGCCGCCCTGGACGTTGGTATCGGGGAGCAGGTAAGGTCCGTTGACCGATCGCACCACGCCGCGCCGGCCTCGCACGTACCGCGGCATCCGTGTGTGGCTCTCGGGATGCAGGTTCCGCGCCACGACGCGGCCTCCGGGGTCGAACCGCGGACGGAGGGGCGGCCGGTCGTGGGGGGGTCGTTGCGGCGGCGTGGCCGCGGGTGTCATCGCAAGGCCGGTGGCCAGCTCCCCTGGCGACACCACGCCCTTTTCGACCATCAGGGTCTCGATCGCGATCAGCCAGCGCTCGTAATAGCCGGCGTCAAGGTATCGAGCGGCGGGGATGCGCTCGATCGCATTCCGGAACTCGTCCAGGTGATACCACTTGCCGCGCGTCCGCAGCTGCATCGCCAGCACCCGCCCCTCCCAGGACGCATGAAAGGCCGGCTCGTCCGCCTCGATCGGCACGGGCCCGAAGCCGTGCATGCCTCCCATGTCATGGACGCCGTTCAC
>DATFWQ010000359.1:0-2784 GCA_035259145.1 Candidatus Dormiibacterota bacterium
GACGTACTGGTATCACTCCCACCAGGACACAGAGAACCAGGTACCCCTGGGCCTGTACGGCGCGCTCGTCGTCGAGCCGGCGAACGGGCCGGCGTACGACCGGGACTACACGGTCATGCTGGGCGACGCAAACCGGGCCCGCCCGGTCCAGCTCGATGCAAAGCCGGGCGACCTGGTGCGGCTGCGGGCGATCAGCGCCTTCATGGAGGACATGAACGGCACTCCCGAGCTCCTGACGCTGCTGGGCGTTCAGTACCGCGTGATCGCACTCGACGGCCATGACCTCAACGAGCCGGCCGAACTGGGCGTCGAGCTGCTGCCCGTAGGCACGGGCCAGCGCTACGACCTTGCGTTCCGGATGCCGGCGTCAGGCCAGGTGCGGCTGCTCGACGTGCGGCCCCAAACGGGAAGCGCCGAGCCGGCGCGGGACTGGGCCAGCGTGGGCGAAGGGCCGCCGCCGCAGTTGAATGCCGCCATGCCCGTCTTCGACCGCTCGAAGCCGCTGGGCTACGTCTCCGGCAGCCTGGCGACGTTCGACCCGACCTCGTACGGGGTCGCGGCGCCGGACCCTGCGGCCTCGCGCGGCAGCTACGACGTGACCAGCGATCTTGTAATCACAAACCAGCCCGGGCTTCGGTACGGATCGCACCTGGATCGCGTCCCCTTGAAGCTGATCCACATGTTCAACGGCAAATCGTTCCCGGACACGGTGCCGATCGTTGTCAGGGAGGGGCAGTACGTCCGGCTTCGCCTCGTCAACGACACCGACGAGTACCACCCCATCCACCTGCACGGCCACGTCTTCTCGGTGATCAGGCGCAACGGCAAGCCGCTGACGGGCGGTCCCGTGCATCTCGACTCGATACTTGTCGGGCCGCACGAGACGTGGGTGGGAGCGTTCCTGGCTGATAATCCCGGCTTGTGGATGCTCCACTGCCACGTCCTGATCCACGCCGCCTTCGGCTTGAGCACGATGGTCAGCTATGAAGGGATCACGACGCCGTACGTGATCGGTTCGAAGAGCGGCAACTTCCCGGAATAGTGCTCGGACGAGGACGACTGGCCACAGACCTGCACCTGGCCGCGACCCAGCCACAGGTCCAGCTCGGCTCGCGGGTCACGTTCATCGTCGTGGTCTTCCTGCTGGCTCTTATCAGTGGCCGGCTGCTGGGCGGCCGGATCTCGTGGCCCAAACAGATCCTGGCCGCGTTCTTCGGACTCATCGTCGGCGTGATACTCGCCTTCCTGACCTCGCCTTCGCCACAGCAGCTGGAGGTCGACCTGGGTGCCCAGGTGGCGCTGCCGGCCCTGCTCGCCACGATGGTCGTCACCACCCTGTTCGAGCTCATGGCCACCCCGCGCCGGCCGGGTGCACCGGTCCAGCGGTGGGCGCGGATACCCCGTCCGCTGCGGGCGACTCGGCGATGGTTGGGACGGACCACTCGCTACCTCCAGATCGTCTGGATCGCCGCCCGCAACGGACTCAACCCCTACCTCGGCGAACCCGCGGACCTGGACGCACCCGCGCGCCGCGGCTTCCCGGTCCGGCTGCGCCGCACGCTCGAGCAGTCGGAAGGAGTCTTCATCAAGCTCGGCCAGCTCCTCTCGACCAGACCCGACGTTGTACCGCCGGCGGTCATCGCACAGCTCGCCTCACTGCAGGACGCAGCACCACCCGAGGACACCGCGGCGATCGCGACCCTTCTCGTCGAGGAGTTGGGAGCGGAGCCTTCGGCGGTCTTTGCGGAATTCGACGAGCGTCCGATCGCAGCGGCGTCCATCGCGCAGGTGCACAGGGCGCGCCTCAAGTCAGGCGAACAAGTGGTCGTCAAGATCCAGCGGCCCAACATTCGGCCGGTGGTCGAGCGTGATCTCGACATCATGAGGCGCCTCGCCGGCAGCCTCGACCGCCGGGCGGCCTGGGCCCGGCGGATCGGGGCCGTCGCCCTTGCCGACGGCTTTGCTCAGGCGATCACCGAGGAGCTGGACTTCCGGATCGAGGCCGGCAACATCGAGGCCGTGCGGGCCGCCGCGGGCGGGGCCGCCGTAGATGTGCCGCGAGTGTTCCGAGAGCTGTCCACCCGGCGGGTGCTGGTCATCGAGTGGCTCGACGGCGTCAGCATCCGCGAGGCCGGTCAGCGCCTGGATGAGCTGAGCGTGAACGGGCGGGACCTGGCACGCCAGCTTCTGCTCTTCATGCTCCGTCAGATCATGCTTGACGGCGTTTTTCACGCCGATCCGCACCCCGGCAACGTGATGGTGCTGCGTGACGGCCGGCCGGCGCTGATCGACTTCGGCTCGGTTGGGCGGCTGGACGCAGCGCAGCAGTCGGCGCTGCGGCGACTGCTGGTCTCGGTTGACCGGAGGAATGCGGCCCAGATGCGCGACGCGCTTCTCGAGCTGGCAGATGCCGGGGATGCCCGGGTCGGTGACGTGCTCGAGCGGGCGCTCTCTCAATTCATGGCTCGCCGGCTGGGGCCCGGAATGGTGGTGGGCGCGGACCTGTTCGCTGAGCTGCTGCGGATACTGGTGGGCTTCGAGCTGCGCTTTCCACCACACGTCACAGCCGTCTTCCGAGCGCTGGTGACGCTCGAGGGAACGCTGGCTCAGCTCGCCCCCGGCTTCCGGATCCTGGACGAATCCCGCCTGGTGGCGGCCGACCTGCTGCACGAAGCCATGGCGGCGAGCTCAATTCAGCAGGCTATGCGCGACGAGGTGCTGGAGCAGCTTCCGATCCTGAAGCGCCTGCCCCGACGAGTGGACCAGCTCCTCACGACCACGGAG
>DATFWQ010000360.1:0-9524 GCA_035259145.1 Candidatus Dormiibacterota bacterium
CCAGGTGCCCCAGATCGTGGGCCTGCGCCGAGGACCGGAGCGAGCCCATTCGTCAATGGGTGAGCGAGGACCGCAGAAGCAGGGCCGCGAGATGGGGTGCATGGGCGCCGAAGATCCGTCGGCAATTCGGAATCATTCATCCAGCCCACACCTCCTTCCAGGTGAGGGACCACGCCACTACGGGACGATATTTATCAGCTTGTCCCGAACGTAGACCACCCGGCTGGGGCGGCCACCGTTCCCAAGGGCACGCCGAGCCGCTTCGCTGGCCAGCGCCAGCTCGGTTGCGGCCGGCTCGTCCAGGCCGGCCGGTACGCGCAGCCGGTCGCGCACCTTGCCCGCGACCTGCACCACCAGGGTGACCTCGTTGTCGGCCGCCGTGATCGCGTCGTAATCGGGCCAGGCAGCGTCAGCGCAGAGCCCCTGCCCGCCTGTCCGCTCCCAGAGCTCCTCGGCGATGTGGGGGGCCATCGGATTGAGCAGTCGAATCATGGTGCCGACCGCCTCAGACCACTCGGCGCCGCGCTCGCCGCCCCCGGCGAGGTAGTCCTGCATGGCGTTGGCAAGCTCCATCAAAGCCGCAACCGCGGTGTTGAAGCGAAAGCTCTCGTAGTCTTCCGTCACCTTGCGGATGGTCTGGTGCAGCTTGCGGCGCAGGTCCACGGCCCCGGCGCCGGTGCCCGTTGCAGCGATCGTGTCAGGGTCCAGGATCAAACGCCAGACCTTCTGAAGGAATCGCACCGGGCCCGCCACCGCTTCGTCCGTCCACTCGGCGTCCTCGTTCGGCGGTCCTATGAACATCTCGTATATCCGGCCGGCGTCGGCTCCCTCGCGTACGACGAGGTCGTCTGGGGCAACGCCGTTTCCAAGCGACTTGGACATCACCTGGCCGCCGCGAGTGACCATGCCCTGAGTGAACAGCCTTGCGAACGGTTCGACGGCGTCGACCAGGCCTGCATCGTGAAGGACCTTCTGGAAGAAGCGCGAGTAAAGCAGGTGCAGGATCGCGTGCTCGATGCCGCCCGTGTACTGGTCTACCGCCATCCAGTGGTTGGCCAGGCCGGGATCGAAGGGCGCGTCCTGGTCCTGGGCACTCGTGTAGCGCAGGAAGTACCAGGACGAGTCTATGAACGTGTCCATGGTGTCGGTCTCGCGGCGCGCCTTGCCGCCGCATCGCGAGCAGGTCGTCTCGTAGAACTCGGGCAGCTCGGACAGCCGGCGATAGGTCTTGGGCAGGAGCACCGGCAGCTCGTCCAGCGGGACGGGGACCACGCCGCAGGATTCGCAGTGCACAATCGGGATCGGACAGCCCCAGTAGCGCTGGCGTGAGATCAGCCAATCTCGCAGGCGGTATCTGATGGCCCGCCGGCCATAGCCGCGCTCCTCCACGAAGTCGGCGACGGCGTCGAACCCGGCCTGTCCCTCCAGCCCGTCGAACCGGCCCGAGTTGACCATCACTCCGGCCGCTGTGTAGGCCTCACTCAGTCCATCCCGCCGGCCCCTTGGCGGCGCGATCACCTCGCGCACCGGCAGCCCGAATCGACGAGCGAACTCGAAGTCGCGCTGGTCGTGGCCCGGAACCGCCATGATCGCGCCCGTCCCATACGTCATCAGCACGTAGTCGGCGACCCAGATCGGCAACCGCTCGCCGGTGAGCGGGTTGATCGCCCAGCCCCCGGTAGGGACACCAGTCTTGGCGCCCTCGGTCGAGAGCCGCGCGATCTCCGTCTCGCGGCGCGCCCGCTCGACGTAGGCGCGGACCGCGCTACGGTTCTCTGGCGTCGTCACCTGCTCGAGCAGGGGATGCTCGGGCGCCAGCACCATGAACGTCACACCGAACAGGGTGTCCGGGCGCGTCGTGTAGATTCGCATGGTCTCGTCCAGGCCGACCACCGAGAAGTCGACCTCGACCCCATGGCTGCGGCCGATCCAGTTGGCCTGCATCACCCGCACCCGCTCTGGCCAGTGGTCCAGCAAGCCGATGTCGTCCAGCAGCCGGTCGGCGTACTCGGTGATGCGCAGGAACCACTGCTCCAGGTCGCGCTTTTCCACCGGCACGTCCGGATGTCGCCAGCAGGCGCCATTGACGACCTGCTCGTTGGCAAGCACGGTCTGGTCAACGGGGCACCAGTTGACCGGCGCCATCGCTCGGTAGGCCAACCCCCGCTCGTAGAAGAGGAGGAACAGCCACTGCGTCCAGCGGTAGTAGTCGGGGTCACAGGTGGTGACTTCGCGACTCCAGTCGTAGAGGATGCCCATCATCGCGAGCTGCTCTTTGGCGCGCGCGACGTTGTCGCGCGTCCAGGTTTCGGGGTGCAAACCTGCCTTCATCGCCGCGTTCTCAGCCGGCAGGCCAAAAGCGTCCCACCCGAACGGGTTCAGCACTTCGTAGTTGCGCATGCGCTGGAAGCGGGAGTAGAGATCGCCGATCACGTAGTTGCGCATGTGGCCCATGTGCAGGTCCCCGCTCGGGTACGGGAACATGACCAGGTTGTAGAACTTCGCCCGCGCCGAGGAGTCGTCGGCGCGCATCACACCTCGGTCACGCCAGATGCGCTGCCATTTCGATTCGATGTCTTGCGGCACGTAGCCGCGGCGCCTCGTCACCCGCATGAGGATCTCAAATGTTAGCGTCGGCGCAAATGCGCAACTTGTACGCGCCGTGGCGCATGGAATACATAGGGAGGCCGGAGGAGCCAGGCTGCCTGTTCTGCCGTGTCTGGGAGTCTCCGGTGGAAGAGGACCGGCAAAATCTGGTCGTGCACCGCGCGGGCGACGCGCTGGCGATGATGAACAAGTTCCCTTACAACAACGGTCACCTGATGATTGCGCCGCGCGCGCACCTCGGGTCGCTGACCGAGCTGGACGACGAGCAGACAGCCGCTGTGATGCGCCTGGTCCGGCGATCTCTGGGCGTGCTGGAGGCTGTGCTGCACCCACAGGGGTTCAATGTGGGCGTGAATCTCGGGCACGTGGCTGGCGCTGGCTTCCCGGACCACGTCCATGTGCATGTGGTGCCCCGCTGGAACGCCGACACCAACTTCATGCCCATCCTGGCCGAGGTTAAGGTCGTCAACGAACACCTGGACGTGACCTGGGAGAAGCTGGCTCAGGCTTTTGCGTCCAGCCGCCCCAAGGACACGTGAAACCATGACTGCCGCGGTCTGGGCCTGAGGTTGAGCGGCACCCACGGCACATGATCGGCCGGCGGTCTCACAGCCCGTAGCTCTTGGCGATGATCTCCTTCATGATCTCGTCTGTTCCAGCACCTATCCGGGATAGGCGAGCGTCGCGCCAAGCGCGTTCGACAGGGAACTCAGCCATGTAGCCATGGCCACCGAGGATCTGGATCGCGTCGTCTGCCACCTCAACGCCCACCTGTGAGGCCAGCAGCTTGCACTGCGAGATCTCCCGCACCGGGCACTCGCCGCGGTCCCAGCGGCCGCAGGTCTCGTACACGAGTGCCCGCACTGCCGCGATCTTGTTGCCCATGTCGACGAGCCTGTGCTTGATGACCTGGAACTGCGAGATCGGGCGGCCGAATGCGAGCCGGTCCCTGGCGTACTGCATCGCGTACTCGAACGTCGCCTGCGCACCCGCGACTTGACCGCAGGCCGCGATCAGGCGCTCTCCCTGCAGCTCCCACATCAGCTCCGTCCAGCCCTCGCCTTCGGCACCGAGCCGGTACTCGGCAGGCACACGGCAGTCCTCGAAGGTCAGCTCCGCGGTGTCCGACGAGTGCATGCCCAGCTTCCTCAGGGTTCGGGAGACGTTGAATCCGGGCGTCTCCTTGGGCACCAGGAACAGGGAGAAACCCTTGTGGCCGGCGTCGGTGTCCGTCTTGGCCACGAGCAAGCACCAGTGACAGCGCTTGCCGTTGGTTATGAACGTCTTGCGGCCGTTGATCACGTACTCGTTGCCATAACGGCGGGCTGCCGTCCTCATGCTGGCCAGGTCGGAACCGGCATCGGGCTCGGTCATGGCGATGGCGGCGATCGCGTCCCCGCTGATGGCTGGGGCCAGAAAGCGCCGCTTCTGCTCCTCGCTGCCGAAGCGCGCCACCGGCGGCGTCGCCATCTCGGTCTGGACCGCAACTGCCATGCCGAGACCACCGCAGTGGACGCGCGCCATCTCCTCTGAGAGGACCACTGCGGAGAAGTAGTCGCCCCCCTGGCCACCGTACTCAGGCGGATAGCGCAGACCGAGGAAGCCCAGATCGCCGAACCGCTTGATGATCGAGTCGGGAAACAGGCTCTCCTCCCACTGCTCGAGGTGAGGCACTACTTCGTTGCCGAGGAAGCGGCGGATCTGGAGCCGGAGCTCCTCGTGCGCAGCTGTGAAGTGCATCGGCACGGATCATATGGCTCGCGAACCCCCCTGCGGCCATCTCGGCGCCCACTACGCTATGATTGCGCCCGGCTCGTGGGGGTTGGGCAATTCCCAACTCATCGGTCAAGCCTGCACAGGAGTTCGCTTGGGTTCGGTAATCAAGAAGCGGCGGAAGAAGATGCGGAAGCACAAGCATCGCAAGATGCTCAAGAAGACGCGTTGGGCTCGGAGGGCCCACGCGTAGTGCGGTACCGCGCCTGACCCGACGACCACAGTACACGAGCGCGCTCCCGGCAAGACTCCTGATCGAACTGGATGTAGACCAGGATCCGCGTTCACGCGCTCACGCAAGACGGCAGCCTAAAGGTGCGGCCGACAAGCCCGACCGGACCTCTGGCGCCTATCCACCCCACGAAGCAGGTTTCGTGGGGACCCGGGGTGCGGCCCGTTGCATCCCCACTGCGTGGGGGCCCCTTTCCCCGGGCCATCTCCTACCCCACGAAATCTTGGGTTTCGCGGGGACCCCGAGTCGGCGGCCCGGGCGCATTCGAACCACCTGGGCACCAGATGCCTCGGCCGGGTTTCCGGCCGCACCTCTACCCGCTCATCGACCAATCCTGCTCGAAGCGACCGGCAAAGTCTGCTGCCGCTCGGGCGTCCTCAGACGCCAGGTCGAGCTCGTGGTTCACCGACAGGCCAGACTCGCTCCAGTTGGCTGACCCGAGCAGCAGCTTCCGGCCATCGAACAGGCCCGCCTTGGCGTGAAGCTTGGAGCCGGCAGCCACGTGGTACCAGCGGACCTCGACCCCTGCTGGTCGCAGCAGGTCCACACCTGGTCGGTTGACGTCCTGGCCAGGGTCAAGCAGGATGCGGACTCGGGCGCCACGCCGGTGGGCTGCGGCAAGCTCGGACACGACCTCGGGATCGGTCAGCACGAAGACCTCCGCGTCCACCGAATGCCGGGCCTCGCGGAGCGCGCTGATGAGCGCACTGCGTACCTCCTGACCCGGGGCGGTCTGCGCCACCGGCCCGAGCGTGACCGCCAGCGGGGCGGGCCGCCCGCCGGCAAGCGACCAGTCCTGGTCGAAGATCGCCCGCAGGCGGGCCGTAGCCTCGCGAGACGCAGTTTCCAGGGCGTAATCATGGTTGGCGGCGCTGGTCCGACCCCAGTTCATGCCCCCCACAAGGCTGGTCTCGCCGGCGAGCAGCAGCTTGACGTGGTCGATCTGATGGCGCTTGTCGTCGACGGGATAGGTGCGAACCGCCAGGCCAGCCGCCGCGAGCCTGCGGGCGGTTCGGGCGCTGACCGAGACTGAAGGGTCGACGATGAGGCGGACGTCGGCTCCCATTCGCCGGGCCTTCTGGAGCTCAGCCGCCAGGTCGGGACGGCCGAACTCGTACATCTCGACCCACAGCGGCTGGCCGTCGGCGGCCCCGTCGATCAGCCGGTGCACGACGTCGAAGATGGCCGAGTCCTGCCAGAGCCGGAGCGTCGTGCCGGCGGACATGGGTGTCGAGGGCGCTGGTCGGTAGGCGACCGGCTGAGGTCCCGTGCAAGCGGCGAGGAGGAGAGCCAGGGTCAGGAACGTCGAGGTCGTCCGTGGCATTGCCCGGCCAGCGTAGGCTGAAAGTGACGCCAGGCCAAGACTGCCTGTTAACGCCGAATTGATCTGTTACAGGGGCTCTATGGGGGTCCCCGGCTTGGCGCCCAGAAGCTCGTCGGCACGCGCCTGACGGAGTCCGATCTCGACGTAACCCATCGAGCCCACGTAGAGAAACGGGGCGTCGCGCGGAGCCTCCGCGTACGTCCGGGCCAGATGTCCCACCTCACGGCCATTGACGCGAAGTCCTGATACGGGCGGCTTCAGGCTCGTCACGAGGTTGCCTAAGCCATCCACCCAGAGCACGCTGGGGGGTCCAGGGGCGAGCCCGATAAGGGGCCGCGACAGCGGAAGCCCAAGAGCCTCCAGCGGGGTGCCTGCAGCCAGCCTGGCGGCGGCCGGCGCGAACAGGTCGCGGCCTTCGAACGTTGGCGCAGCGCCGGGTGGCCGCGCGAGCTCGATCGGGTGGTCGGGCTTGGCTTCGGCAAGGATCAGGCCGAACAGTCCGTTGTCCGGCCCGACATACCAGGAGCCTTTCATCGCGAACGCAACCGCCCGGCGCGGGCCACCGACGCCGGGGTCCACCACTGCCAGGTGGACCGCCCCGGGCTCGAAATGCCGAGTTCCCGCCCACAGCACGAACGCCCCCGCCACCACGTCGAATGCCGGCACCGAGTGACTGACGTCGATCAGCGTCGCGTCATGGCAGCCTGCCAGCAACTTCGCCTTCATCGCTGCGACGTAGGGCGATCCCTCGCCGAAGTCGCTGGTCAACGTGATCAGTGGCACCGCACAAGTTCACCGAGCTACCAGAAGCGCTGCTCCAGCCACGGGTCAGCCTCGTCGTGATAGCCGCGCTGCTCCCAGAAGCCGAGCCTGTTGCGGGGCATGAACTCCAGACCGCGCAGCCACTTGGCCGACTTCCAGAAGTACTTCTTGGGCACGAACAGCCGCAGTGGGAAGCCGTGCTCGTCGCTGAGATCCTGACCGTTCCATCCGTAGCACAGGAGCACGCCGTCGTCGTCGAGCACCTCCAGGGGTAGGCTCGTGGTGTAGCCGAACTCGCAATGCGCCATCACGTGCGTGGCCTCTTTCTCCGGCTGTCCCCTGCGCAGGATCTCCTGAATGGCTACACCGTCCCACGTGTCGCTCAGCCGGCTCCACCCCGTGACGCAGTGGATGTCGGCTATGACTTCCGTCTGCGGAAGGCCTCGAAGCTCCTCATAGGTCAACCTCAGCTCGTTTCGGACCAGCCCGAAGACCCTCAGGTCCCACGCGGCGAGGTCAGTTCGTGGGACCGGCCCAAAGTGCAGCAGCGGCCAGCGATCACGAGCGGTCAGCCTCTGTCCCGGGGGGATTCGGTCTGGCTCGACAGCATCTGGCGCTGCCGTGCGGTTGGTGTGAGAGGACACATCCGAAGCCTACGGGCGGACAACGGTGAACGACCAGCGCTTCGAGAAGTCCTTGCCATCCACCGTGCCGATCACCTCAGCCGTGTACCTGGCCCCCGGCTTGAGCGGGCTGTGGGGCACAAGGCTCCATTCGGCGGCGCTGATCTGGTTGCCGGGGCTCAGAGTGTAGCTTGGCACGTCCTGACCGTCGGGGCCGAGCAGACGGCCGGTGGTCACGGTCAGCTTCTGTGCGCCCCCAAACGCGAGCGTGACCGGATAGCCGGCGGGCTTGGCAGCCCCTTGAGGCAGCGGGTCAGGGATCTCATCGTCGGCGAAAGCGGCTGGAACATCCACCTGGTCCGCCGCCGGGTAGACGACGGCCTCACCGACCCCGGGCTGGTCCGAACCAAGGTCCATGACCGCGATGCTCAGAAACCCGATGCGCGCTTCGCCGTAGCCGATTGACGACGTCTCGCGGTCCAGCAGAGGATAGCGGTGGAAGACCGCGTCCACCCAGTCGGCGATACTGCTCGATGGCGTCATCACGTGCGTGATGACCTCGTCCCCCCGGTTGCCGGAGTACCCAAAGTGCCGGTCCCGGTCGAGAGGGCGTGCACCGACAAATCCGGGCAGCGATTGATCTTCCGTGTGGATCCCCGTACCGCTGAGCTGCTGCTGGCCGGCGTTGAACATGTAGAAGTAGGCGTGGGCCTGGGCGGCCTCCGCCATCGCTGCGTCCTCGCGGACTGCCGGCAAGCCGAGCGAGGAGCGCAGGCTGTTCAAGCGGTCGAGAGCTGCTTTGCGATCAGCGTCCAGATCTCCCGGTCGCTGTGGGCTGATCGGGCCGAGCTCGGACGCAGGGTCCCTCTTCAGTACGAGCAAGTCAAGATAACGAAGGAACTCGTAGATGCCGCTGGAGGTGGGATCCTGCTTCAGCGCGTTGATCAGAACATCGTGCGCGGCGCTGAAGTCGCGGTTCAGAGCCACGTTCACCTCGGCCAGCCCCAGAGCTGCCTGGACACCGCCGGGGCGCACGGCTGCGGCTGCGCTGTAGAGCGCGGGAGCGCGCTGTATGTCACCGCCGGCGAACGCAGCGTCGGCTGCGGCCACAAGGATCGTGTAGTTCTTGGGATGCGACGCAAGGAGTCTGTCGGTGGCGGGGCGGGCGGCGCTTTGCTTGCCGTGGGCTGCGACATACTCGTACCGGATCAGGTCCAGCTGCCGCTCCGGAAACGCCGGCTGCGCCTTGACGGCCAGCTGGGTGTAGTTGAGCTCTGACTGGGGGTCGCCGCGCGCACGATAGTAGTTGGCCCACTCGCGGTAGATCTCCGCCTGAACGTACGCATCGCCACCGCCCATGTCCTCGGCTGCCCGCAGCTCCCGCGTGGCCATGTCGAAAAGGCCGGCGTCGGCCAGCGCCTCGGAATAGAAGACGTGGGCAAGAGGGTGGACGGGCTTCGAGGCGATGGCCCGAGAGCCTGCTGCAATCGCTGCGTTCGGGTCCTCCGACCAGTCGAGGGCGCGGCAGAGACGGGCCAGCGACTCCGAGTCGGGGGAGGCAGAGACGCCAGCCTGGGCCTGGGCGACCGCTTCCTTGAAGCGGGTCTCATACGCCAGCAGGGTCGACAGATGTGATGCTGCGCCCAGCACGTTGGCCTTCGCCAGCGAGCCATATGCCGCCTCCGCGCCGTCGTAATCGGCACTGTAAAGCCTGGTGTCGGCCGCCGCGACACGTCGGTCCAGCACGCGTCCGGGTCCCGAGCTCGGTGGCGATTTGTCGGAGGACACCTGGCATCCCGCGATGACCAGAGTGAGAGCCACGAGCAGATGAACGGACGCGCGCTCAGGCACCTCGGACATTCTAGGCGGCGCCGGTATACTGGCCCAGGCTTTGTTGGCGGGGCGATAGCTCAGCTGGGAGAGCGCCTCCCTCGCACGGAGGAGGTCGGCGGTTCGAATCCGCTTCGCTCCACATCACCCTGCTCCAAGTTAAATTGGAGCGTCTTCTCGTCCTTTATCCTCTCCTGAATCTTCGGCTGAACTCTGTCCAGTCGCGGATGACAGGAGGCGCTCTAGAGAAGCCGCATGTCCGATGGGTCCGCCCTGAGCGGGACCCACTGCGGCGACCCGGCGTCACTGAGCCGGACCGGATTACGAGACGCGCCCTCGACCAGGTCGTAGCTGGGCTCCCCTTTCAGCGGAG
>DATFWQ010000361.1:0-4806 GCA_035259145.1 Candidatus Dormiibacterota bacterium
GCGGCGGTTACATCGGTGAGCCGTTCGGGGGCCCCGACGGCATGCTGCTGCTCACCACAACTGGTTCCCGAACCGGCCGGCGCCACACGGCGCCGATGATGTACCGCCGCGACGGGGATCGCTTCGTCGTATTCGCCTCCAACGCCGGCGCACGTGCGCATCCCGGCTGGTTCCGAAATCTGGTCGCGCATCCTGAAGCGACCGTCGAGGTGGGCCGGGAGACGTCCGAGGTCATCGCCCTGATCACCATCGGCGATGAACGTGAACGGCTGTGGCAACTCTTCCCCTTCCCCGAGCACCAGGAGCGGGCGGGACGTCAGATCCCGGTCGTCGTCCTGGAACGGCGAGCGAGCTGACAACGGGGCGACCACTCCTTCAGGGTCAGGCGTCCCCCTGCTGGCGGTGGAGCGCGACGCCGGCGACTACGAGCGCCACGCCGGCCATGTCCGCGTATGAAGGCACCTGCGCCAGAACGACGACGCCGATGACGGTCGCCGTCGCCGGCAGCAGGGACACCATCAGCGCGTAGGTGGCCCGAGGCAGGCGCGCCATGGCCAGCTGATCGAACACGTAGGGTATGACCGACGAGGCGACTCCCACTCCCACGCCGGCGGCCAGTGCCACGGGGTCGGCAAACGCCGGCACCGCCATGCGCCCGGCAATGGGCGTGACCACGACAGCCGCGATCAGCATCGAGGCCGCCAGCCCGTCGATGCCGCTGAGGCCGGTTGCCGGGCTCCGCCGCGCCACCCGGTGGCCGAGGACGATGTAGAGCGCGAACAGCGCGGCGTTGGCGAAAGCGAACGCTACCCCCACCGGCGCGCCACGCAGCTCGACGTGGGTAAGCAGGTACACTCCGGGCGCCGCCAGCGCCAGCGCCAGCACGTTGCGGGGCACCCGCGCCTCGAGTGCGGCCAGGACGATGACCGGCAAAAACTCGATAGCGGCGACGGTGCCCAGCGGCAGCCGCGCGATGGCGAGGTAGAAGCAGCAGTTCATGACAGCCAGTACCACGCCCCAGGCCATGGTCGTGAGCCGTGCGGGGCGGTCCTGGTGCAGGAGCGCCCGCCACGGGCGGCGCCACAGCGCAAAGATGACGGCGGCCGACACGATCCGAAGCCACGCAACTCCCAGCACGTCCACACGCCGGAACAGCAGCACGGCGAACGCAGGCCCGAGATAGTGGAAGACAGCGCTGACGACGAAGTAGAGGTGCGGTGGCACGGAGGGTGCGCAGCGCGATCGCCCGCGCACGGCCTGGGATGTTGAAGAGTTTGCCACTGAGGCGCAGAATGTCATGCAAACTCCCGCCGGTGAAGGATGACTCAAAGGAACTCATGCGCTGATGCCTGCGAATCAAAGGAAAAACTCTCAAAATGCCGATGGTGGTTTTCTCGATGCGGTAAGTCGGCACCTGCTGGCCGAGCTCCTGGCTGACGCACGGCTCAGTCTCGCGGAGCTGGGGCGCCGGGTCGGCCTCTCGGCCCCCGCCGTCGCCGAGCGGCTTCACCGGCTCCAGGAAGGTGGGGTCGTGCGCGGCTACCACGCAGACGTCGACCCGCGGGCGCTCGGCTACCCGATGGGCGTGGTGCTGCGCATCAGGCCGGAGGCCCGCCACCTCCGCATCGTCGCTGACTGCGCGCGAGGATCGCCCGAGGTCGTCGAGTGTCACCGCATCACCGGAGAGGACTGTTATCTGATGAAGCTCTATGTGCGCGACGTCGAGCATCTCGAGGAGGTGATCGACCGCTTCACGCGGTATGGACTGACGACCACATCCATCATCCAGTCATCGCCCATTCGCGGGCGAGGCCTGCCCATCGACCTGCCGGCGAGCGCTCCCTCGTGACCGTGCGCCCAGTCTCTAGCGGTGCCCGGCGGGAGTCAGCTTCATTCGCGCACGGCGCAAGGGCATAATCGAGGTACTGTGCCTATCTACGAGTACCAGTGCGAGGCGTGCGGCAAGCGCTCGTCGGCGCTCCTGGGCAGCTGGGACTCACCCGACCCTGGTTGCCCCCACTGCGGTGAGAAGCGGCTGCGGCGCATGGTCTCGACCTTCGCCACCACCGGTCGCCACGACGGCTCCGATGACGACGACTTCGGCGGAGAGGAGGGTTACGGTGGCGACTCGGCCGAGAACGACGACCTGGATGGGGAGGACTGGTAGGCGCCTGCCCACCTCACCGCCTTAAGGAGAGCGCGCCATCCTGTGTCCGCTGGGGGCCTCCGCGGGCTCGACGAGGACTCGCTCCGCGCCCCGGACACTGGAGCCGGCCGACTGCTCGACGAGTGACGTGACCAGGGTGAGCGCGACGCTCCCAAACAAGCCTAGCGGAAGCATGCTGAGCAGGCAGGAGAAGGCGACCTTTCCCCAATCGATCCGCCGGGGTTGAGGCTCCCGGTCGTCCAGCGATCTTCCATGCGGGGGAAGGGTCCGGATGAGGTCAGTGAACTCGTGGGCGGCGTCGTACTGGACGATCAAGGAACGCCCGTTCGCATTCCGGGACGCGGAGCTGACGGCGGGGTGGGCCCGCAACCGGCACGCCAGTGCGTGGGCGTAGGTACTTTGTTGGCGATCGAACCGCAGCCTTACCCGCCCGGGGATGGAGTGAACGATCGGCAAATCGAGTGTCGGTCCGACCGGGAAAGCGGCTGGCTGCGGCATACGACGACCCCTTCTGAGACCTGAGCTGCGATGGGGAGCGAGATCCACCGCAAGAATCATCCCCCGTGGCCGCTTATCGGCCGGTTAAGGCTGCACCATGGGGGTCTTAAGAGCGCTCATGCCGCCCTGCCTCGGTCAAGACGCCTGCCGCACCCGGTCCGCAAGCTCGACGATCGAATCGATCAGCTCTGGCCCGTCGAGGAGGGCCCGGTCGTTGTGGTCGGCGCCCTCGATCACCACGACGCGTGTCGGTCCGGCCGCAGCCGCCGCCACCGCACGGCTTTGCTCGGGCGGCACGATCGAGTCCCTCGTGCCATACACCACGACTGTCCGCACCCGGACGTGCGCCAGCAGTTCGGCCACTGGATACCGGTCCTTCAGCAGGGCCCGGACCGGAAGAAAGGGGTAGTGGACGCTGCCTGCCGAGGCCAGGTCGATGAAAGGTGAGCGCAGCACGAGGCCACCCGGGGCGACCTCGGTGGCGAGCCTGGTGACCACGGCGGCGCCAAGACTTTCGCCGTAGTAGAGGAGTCGAGACCGGCGCACGCCCGCCTCGTCAACGAGGAATCGCTGCGCCGCCCGCGCGTCCCTCGTCAGTCCGTCTTCGGTGGGCGTCCCGGGATTGCCGCCGAAGCCGCGATAGTCGAACAGCAGCGCAGACAGCCCTGCGCGGGCGAGCGCCACAGCGAGGGGCGCGCGCAGCGAGCGGTTGCCTGCGTTGCCGTTGGCCACCAGCACGGCCACACCCCGAGCGGCTGTCCCCGCAGCGAAGAACCACGCGCCCAGCTCCAGCCCATCACTCGTCTTCAGGATCACGTCACGCCCACCCGGCAACACCTCGCTCGCGCGCCCCGCCCGTGCCGAGCCAGGAAAGTAGATGAGCTGGCGCTGGAAGACCCAGAGCATGGTGAGCGTGAGCGCCGCCACGACGACCACCGCAGCCACGACGTAGAAGGCTCGCACGGCGGTCTCAGTCAACCTTCGTGCCGTCCCCGTACAGCGTCCGGCTCAGCCGCCCCCAGGTTGGGCAGGGGCCTTGTGAGGGCCAGCAGGGGCCGCGCAAATGCCGGGATCGGTGGCTCGCCCACCTGCCGGCGGAGCGCCAGTTCCGCGTTCCAGAGGTCGCCATAGAGCCCATACACGGCCGGAATGAGGACCGGACGGATCGCCTGGATGCCAACCCAGACCAGGTCTCCAATCGCACTGACGAATACGGTCAGCGCCTGCCCGGGGAGCGTGAGCATCAGACCGAGGGCCAATACCGCAAGCGGCACGGCCACCGGTCCTCCAGCCACGACCAACGTAGCCAGGCAGAGCCTGAAGTGCCGCCCGCTGGCTCGCCACGCCTCGAGCGCGGCCAGCGTTCCGGGCAGATCCCCGTGGATCGCGAAGAAGGGAGCAAGTAGCGTCCGGGTGTGGATGACCAGGGCCACGACGCCGATCCCGAGCCACCACAGCACGGCCACTACCGGCCGCAGCCCGCCCGCGAGCGGTATCGCCGTCTCCTGCCAGCTGCGCACCAGCAAGAGCAGACCTATGGGCACCCAGAAGATTGCGGACGTATGAACGTTCGTCCAGAAATAGCGAGGCACCCACGGCAGGGCCTTCAGGCTGACGCGGACCAGTCCAATCCTCTGCCTGTGCGCCTGATGGCTGACCGCGACCATGACGACGACCGTCCCGACGATTGCGGTCACGTAGGGCAGCACAAGCCGTGCCACCTGCGCCCAACCGGCAGGTCGTGCGGTCACCGCAGATGCCTCCAACCAGGCGGCGGCCGCGGCCGGCGCTGAGTAAACGAGAAAAATGAGCGCGTGCGTACTCCAGTAGGGCCGGCTGATTGCCAGCCCAGCCTCCAGGTAGGCGACTGCTTGCCGGATGGTGGAGGAAGTCGCCGTGACACGCACCACCCCTCTAGGATCGCCGCTCACATCGACTCTGCTCATGATGCAACTGGATAGGTTCGCGGCCGGTGGTGGCGGCCCGATTGAAGCAATCATCCGCCGAGTAGGCGGGGGGAGTCGCACCCCCCGCCCCTCACAGAACCGGACATGAGCCTCTCGGCTCATCCGGCTCGTGCCACCCAGCCTGGCGGCTGCATGCTCCGTCTCCAGTGCACGAACAGGCCGGGCTCCTGGCGG
>DATFWQ010000362.1:0-7012 GCA_035259145.1 Candidatus Dormiibacterota bacterium
GCGTTTGGGCGCGTCTGCCTGGTGGGCGACGCTGCGTTCGTCGTGCGGCCGCACGCTGCCGCGGGAACAGCCAAAGCCGCGGCCGATGCCTGGGAGTTGGCACGGGCGCTGGAGGCGGAGCCCGACATCGAGTGCGCGCTCGCGGCATGGGAGCCCGGCCAGCTCCGGCTCGCCCGGAACCTGCTCGAGCGGACGAGGCGGATCGGCCGGCGTTCGCAGGTCGACTGCAACTGGACGCCGGGCGATCCCGAGCTGATCTTCGGCCTCAATGAGCCCGGGCACTGAGAACGTCGCCGCCCGCATGGCGGAGGCGGCGAGCGGCTTTCTCCATAGCCTCGATGAGGAACAGAGACCATTGGCGGGCTGGCCCTTCCCGGCCAACGAGGAGCGGTTGCGCTGGTACTACACGCCGACCGACCATGGCGGCCTGCCCCTCGGCAGCATGCGGCCGGCTCAGCAGCAGCGCGCGTTCGAGCTCCTGGCCGCCGGGCTGTCGCGTCCTGCCTACGTCACGGCCTGCACGATCGTCGGCCTCGAGAACGTCCTTGATGAGCTCGAGGGCTGGAGCATGCGCTGGGAGCGTGAGCGAGGCCGCGACCCCGGCCTCTACTACGTTCGGGTCTTCGGGGACCCGGCCGGGCGCCAGCCCTGGTCCTGGCGGTTCGGAGGCCACCACGTCTCGGTCCACCACCTCGTCGCCGACGGCCGTGTGCGTTCGAGCACGCCGCTATTCCTTGGCGCCGACCCCGCGGTCGCGCCTCTGCTCGGCGGCAGCGAGCTGAGGCCACTCGGCGGCACCGAGGAACTCGGGCGTGAGCTCCTGGCCTCGCTCGACAGAGCCGATCGCGAGCAGGCGATCATCTCGCCGGTCGCGCCCTTCGACCTGGTCAGCGCCAACCGTCCGCGAGTCTCCGATGGCGACCTGCCGCTCGAGCTGCCGCAGATCTGGCGGGGCCGGTTCCAGGGCGCCATCGGCGAGCGGGCCCAGGCCGCCCAGAAACTGCTCGAGGCCCGTCTGGGGATACTTCCCGAGCACCTCGAGGCGGTCCGCTTCACGCCGGCGCCGAAGGGAGTCAGCGGCCGGGAACTCGGCGGCACGCAGCGCGAGCTGCTCGGGCGAATTGTCGCCGCCTACGTCGGCCGCCTCCCGGACGAACTGGCCGAGCTCGAGATGGCGAAGTACGGCGGAGAGGCCCTTGACGACCTCTCTTTCGCGTGGGCAGGAGGCACCGACCGTGGAGTGCCACACTATTACCGCGTCCAGGGGCCACGTCTCCTGATCGAGTACGACAACGCGCAACGCTCCGGCAACCACGCCCACAGCGTATGGCGCAACCCCGACGGCGACTTTGGTATGGACTTCCTCGGCGAACACCACCTGCATGAGGCGCGCGGCCAGTCGAGAAAGCCCTCGAGGAGGCTCACATGAAGATCGGTTTCGCGCTGCCGCACCAGGGCCCCGTGGCTACGAGAGACAACATGCGCCTGGTCGCAACTGAGGCCGAAACCATGGGCTACGACTCGCTGTGGACAAACGAGCGGCTCCTGGTCCCGGTCGACGCCAAGACGCCCTACCCGGGCAACGCCGCCGGCGTCCTGGATGAGGAGTACAAGAACCACCTCGACCACCTGACGTGCATGACGTACGTCTCGGCGATCACCGAGCGGGTCCGGCTGGGCGTGAGCGTGATCAACATCCCCTGGTACAACCCTGTCCTGCTCGCGAAGCGGCTGGCCGCAATGGATGTACTGAGCAACGGCCGCATCACGGTCGGCGTCGGCCTGGGGTGGTCGGAGGACGAGTGCGACGCGGCGAACGTCTCATTCCGCCAGCGGGGCCGTATCGGCGAGGAGGCGATCGAGTGCCTGCTCGCAGTGTGGGGTCCCGACCCGGTCGAGTATCACGGCGAGTACTTCAACCTGGAGCCCGCGTACATCGGTCCCAAACCCGTCCAGAAGCCGCATCCGCCCATCATCGTCGGCGCCTTCGTGCCCAGGGCCCTCGACCGGGCCGGACGGCTGGCCGACGGCTTCACGGGATGCTGCGCTCCTGTAGGCGCACTGATCTCGATGATGCAGGCTGTGAAGAACGCGGCGGCGCAGCGGGGGCGCGACCCAGCACGGCTCATCACAGTGATGCGCTGCCTCGTCAACCGCACAGACAGCCGCCTCGACGACGCTACTCGCGCCGTTGCGCATGGCACCTGGGAGCAGATCGCGGAGGACGTGGAGAAGATGAATGACTCGGGCGTAGATGAGATCTTCTTCGATGTCGCGTTCCAGAAAGACGCTCAAAACCGCGACGGGCTGCTCCGCTACATGGAGCGGTTCCGCGAGATGGTCGCGGCTGGGGCGGCCTTATGACCGACCTGGCCGAATGTCCGGTCCTCTCGGGGCTGTGGGTCGCCCGCGCGAGCTGAGCGCTCAAGCTGGCAGGGCATGGCAGCATGATGGAAGACATGTGCCGCAACATCACCCCCCTTCGAGGACTCGAGCCGCCCGCCACGACCGAAGAGATCGAAGCCGCCGCCCGTCAGTACGTCCGCAAAGTCAGCGGCATCACCCACCCCACGGCTTCGACAGACGAGGCATTCGAGCGCGCCGTGGCCGCCATCGCCCGTGTCACCGCCGACGTACTGGGCGACCTGCCGCCAAGGCGACAGCCGCCGAAGACGCTCCCTCCTCTCCGCCGTCCCTCGGTGCGTGCTCGCCTCGCCTGAGAGGGCAAGAGCGACTACGAGGCGGGCGGACGGCCCTGATCACTGTGGGTCGGATGTTGGCATCATGTCCAGGTGCTTTCCACCTTCAATCCCGGCAATTACGCGTTCATCGTCGCCATCGGACGTCCGTTCTCGGCAGGGATCCTCGCCGACCCTGGCTTCGACCTCGTTCACGCCGTCTTCTCTCGACCTCTGCCACTCGGCCAGGGCCTGGACGCGGCTCGGAGGCAGGTCGAGTCCGCCGGCCGCCCTGCGACTGCGCTTGCGGCGTTCGAGCTTCGCATCCCGGAGCCACTCAGCTTCGACAGCTTTGCCGCCTTCAACGCGCCCTATGTTGAACAGATGTCGGCGCTGGGTCTCAAGAGCGGGGCCGAATGCGTGACGGCGCGCACCAACGTGGCGCCGACGATCGCCGGGATCACCGAGCCCTCTCTGTACGCGTTCACCTACACGGTTCCGCGCGGCTTCCGGGCAGGCCCAGCCTTCAGACTGTCAGGCGCGACCGAGGCGGAAAACGAGGGATCCCCGGACGACCGCATGCGGTCGATCCTCGAAGAGCTGGGCCGCCGGATGTCCGACCTGGGGGTCAGCTGGGATGACGCGACCGCCATCAACGTGTACGGCGCGGTGGGCTCGCCGATGGACGATGTTGTAAGCGAGTTCGGCTTGGCCGCGCTCAATGGGCTCACGTGGTTCCCGTCGCTTCCGCCCATCCGCGACTTCCAGTTTGAGGTGGACGTCCGCGGTGTGGGCACTGAGATCGTCCTGTGAGGGAGTGGCCATGACTGCAACCAATCAGCCACTCAGGATCGCGGCCAGATCGTAGGAGACCGGCTCCTTCAGCTGGTCGTAGCTACAGGACGCGGGATCCCGGTCGGCCCGCCAGCGCCTGAACTGCGCCACGTGCCGGAAGCGGCTTCCCTCCAGGTGATCGTAGGCGACCTCGCAAACGAGCTCCGGACGCAGGGGCACCCACGACATATCCTTGCCCGCGTTCCAGCGGTTCCCGACAGCCGGCAGCCGAGAAAACTCGGTCCACTCCGCCCACTCCGCCCAGGGGTGACCGCTCGTGTCCTCCATCCGGTAAGGCCCGATCTCGTTCAGCAGCTCTTTCCGCCGCTCGACACTGAAGGACGCGGACACCCCGACGTGCTGCAGATGCCCCTTTCCATCGTGGAGGCCGAGCAGCAGCGATCCGACCACCCCGCCTGACTTGTGCCACCTGAACCCCGCCACAACACAGTCCGCTGTGCGCTCATGCTTGACCTTGAACATCAACCGCTTGTCGGGCACATACGGCAGGTCCGCCGGCTTGGCCACAAGCCCGTCGAGGCCGGCTCCTTCGAACTGATTGAACCACCGCTCGGCAACCGCCGGGTCGGTTGTGACGGGCGTGAGATGGAACGGTGGTCGCGCTCCAGCCAGCGCAGCCTCCAACCGCGACCGCCGCTCTTCGTAAGGCATCTTGCGAAGGTCAGCGTCCTCGAGGGCGAGGAGATCGAAGACGACGAAAGTGGCCGGCATCTCGGATGCAAGCAGGTTGATGCGTGACACCGCCGGATGGATTCGGAGCTGCAGGGCCTCGAAGTCCAGCCGGTCGCCCCTGCCGACCACGATCTCACCGTCAAGAACACATTGCTGCGGGAGGTTCTCACGAGCGGCGGCCATCAGCTCGGGGAAGTAGCGGTTGAGCGGCCTGGTGTTGCGACTGGCCAGCTCGATCTCAGATCCGTCACGGAACAAGAGACACCGGAATCCGTCCCACTTCGGTTCGTAGTACATCCCCTCGCGGCGGGGGATGCCCGAAACCGACCGCGCCAGCATCGGCAGGAAGGGCGGATTGATCGGGAGGTTCATGGGAATATGGTGATCGCTGAAGGCTCGGGAAGTGCCCGACAGCGTTCCGGCCCGACGGCATCATCCCGCCCGGGCGGCACTATGAGTCCTGGGATAGAAGCCTACCAGGAGCACGTCGCCGTTGAGGCACTGGTCGAGATCGCCCACCGTTCCGTGCAGTTCCACGCCTCACCATTGAAAGGCGCAGGGTGGTGAAGCCAGCCGGTCCAACATGAGGGAGGCCTGCCTACCCACAGGGGCCAGCCTGCCCGATTGCTGCGCCAACTGCTGACGAATAGCGCGTGCGTCAATTCACGCGCTGTAGAGACCCGCGAGGAGGTACGACTTGGCCGCATTACGTTCGATGTTTGCCGTCGGCGCGCTGTTGTTTACCATGCTTGGCGGGGCCACCACGGCCGGCGCCGACGACTCACACCACCAGAGTCTGACGTGCTCGGGGGCCAGCCTGCAGTCCCCCGGCGTGATAGCCCCCGGCACATACGATTCGATTACGGTGTCCGGCGTCTGCCTGATTCCGGGCGGCTCGGTGCATGTCGACCGGAATGTGGTGGTCACTTCGAGCAGCCTGCTCCTGGCCAACTTCCCGGCGCTCGGGCCGGGCACACCAGAGGGGGACGCCGACATAACAGTGGGCGGCAACGTGCTGGTCGGCAATCGAGCGGTACTGGTCCTGGGCTGTGCGCCGAGTTTCGGCTGCGCCATAACCACAACCGACACGATCAGCGGCAACCTCCTGGCCGATGAGCCCCTCGGAGTGATCGTGCACGGCACCACCATCCGCGGCAACGTGGTCGAAACCGGGGGCGGCGGTGGCGTCACCTGCGATCCGGTAGGGGTCTTTACCCAGATCGGGAGCCCGGCATTCAGCGCCTACGACGACTCCAGCGTGGGTGGCAACATCGCGGTCACCGGCCTACGCTCGTGCTGGTTCGGGGTAGCACGCGTCCGGGTTGGCGGGAGCGCCATCTTCACGAGCAATGATCTCGCGGATCCCGACGCGATCGAGATCCTCTCGAACAACATCTCTGGCAACCTGATCTGTGAAGAGAACAGCATGATGTGGAACAGCTTCGAGGCCAGTGAGGCGCTGTTCCCACGAGTCCCGGCGCCGAACACGGTGGGCGGCAAGCGCGTCGGCCAGTGCGTGCTGGCAAGCCCTACCACGCCGGGCGGCCCATTAGGGCCCGGCCCATTCTGAGCGTTAGCAGAGACCTGGCCCGGGTCCGCAGATGCGACCCGGGCCACCTTTTTTGGGGACCACGTCTCGCCGCTCATTGCGGTGTTAGAGGTCGCCGGCGCAGCAACGGCGGGCCGGCCCTGCTTGGGGGCCCGGCCCTGCTTGGGGGCCCGGCCCTGCTCACTGGCCGGTATGCATCAGCGAGCAGGCGATGATTGCTCCACGCTCGCAGCTGCAGGGCGTTCGATTGCGGACAGCAGCGTGCTCTCAAGGACCGCGCTGGCATCGCTCTGGGAGAGCCGTCCGGCGCCGACCTCCTGGGCGGCCGCGTGCATCAGGCTGTAGATCGTCGTCACCAGCCAGGACGGGGGCACGTCGGCGCGGAATGCGCCCTCCTCCTGGCCACGCCTGACGAGGCGCTCGACACGGTCCAGCACTAGGTCTTGGACCTCGTTCAGAAGTGGAGGAGGCAGGTCGCGAGCGGCAACTGCGGCAAGGCGCCGGCATCGGTCGAGGACCTGCCATCCAGGACCCACCAGCCGCGCAAGCGCCTCCCGGGCGTGGCCGTCGTCGGGGGCGTTCGCTTCAAGGGCGGCGCGCGCCTGCGCCACGGCGTGCCGGAGCACCGCCCTCAGCAACGCCTCGCGCGTCGGGAAGTGTGCGTAGAGGGTCACTCGGCCGACTCCGGCCGCCCGGGCGATGGCGCTCATGCTGACGTCAGCGTCCTCGCACAGGCAGCCGAAGGCGGCGTCCACGATGGCGGCGATGCTGCGCTCGGCGTCCGCCCGGCGCCGGCGGTCAGCCGCGATTGGCTCCCGGCTCCCGGTACGAGGCATGCCAGCAAGGGTACCGGCAGGCGACTGGGCTGACGACGACGCCGACGCGCGGCCGGGGGCTGTCCGAAAGGATGGGGGGCGCGACCGGTCCGGGGCCGCCGCCCACGTCGGGGACCCGCGGAGCGACCCGTCAGCCCACCGGCCGGTACGTCTTGTGCGACCTGGAGCTCGAAGCTCCGGACCGGCCGGCTCGCGATCCGCGCGTACACGAGGTCGCCCTTGTCGGGCAGGCCGGCGTGCCGGCCCTGGCGCACTGCATCGCCGTCAAGCCGAGCCTGGCGCCTGGAGCGCCGGCTCGGGCGCGGGCCTCGGCAGGAGCCGGCCCAGGGACACTACGTGCAGCGTGATCGCCAGTGGCACGGCCGTGGTTGGGATGAGCGCCAGCGGGAGCAGGCCGAGGGAGTCGGTGGAGGGCGTGACCA
>DATFWQ010000363.1:0-10167 GCA_035259145.1 Candidatus Dormiibacterota bacterium
GTGCCCGATCTCGCCGCGGCTCGTCGGTGCGTCCGAATCCTGGCCCATCAGCGTCGGCATGTCGAAGGCCACCGAGAGCCCGGTCTGTCCGCTGGCCAGCAGGTATTTGTACCGCTGGTTGGTCTGCTCGGCCGTCGCGAAGCCCGAGAACTGGCGCATCGTCCAGAGCCGGCTGCGATAGCCTCCGGGGTGGATTCCGCGTGTGTACGGGAACTGCCCGGGCATCTCTTCCGGTTGCGTCGAAAGGTCCCGGGACGTATACAGCGGTCTGACGTCCTTGCCCGAGAGCGTGGTCGTTTCAAGGCCGTCGTCGCGCTTCGGCGCAGCCTCGAACTCGCTCGCCCACGCCCCGCTGAGTTCAGCCACCTTCTCTTGCCGGTATCGCACCCTCATGCCGTTCTCATTATGGTTCGGCCCTGGACGCCCCGGCGGCAGTGGCCGGGCCGGATTCGGCCTCCGAGGTGGCGTCCCGGCTCCGGGCCGCTTTCGGCACCAGCTCTCGGCCCTGGCGGGTCAGGATCTCTTCGGCGGCGGCGTACGGTATACGGTCCCGGAGCAAGCGATGCGACAGCGCGGGTTCGGCGTCCAGCAGCCGGCGGGCTTCCGCTCTGGCCCACTCGCCGACGAGGTCCGCCGCCTCGTCTTTGAGCCGGGCCTCGGTGCGCTCGCGGGCCTCACCGCTGGCCTTTTGAAACTGCCGGTGCTTCTCAACGGCATCCATCACGTCCTCGGTCCCCTCTCCTTTGAGGGCCATCGCGGTCACGATGGGTGGCTGCCAGGCCTTCGCCCCGACCCCGGCCCTCCCCGTCGAGCGGGGCGGGAGAAGAGTCCCCATGCTGAGCATGCTTCGGATCTCCTGGACGGTCTTCTCCGCGCCGGGGAGGTCGGCCTTGTTGACCACAAACACGTCGCCGATCTCCATGATCCCGGCCTTGATCATCTGCACGCCGTCGCCCATCCCTGGAGTCAGCACCACCAGCGTGGTGTCGGCGATGGCGGCGATTTCCAGTTCGGATTGGCCTACACCGACCGTCTCCAGCAGGACCCAGTCGAAGCCAAAGGCGCCCATCAGGCGGATCGCCTCCCTCGTCGCCACTGATAGCCCGCCCATGTGGCCCCTGGCCCCCATCGAGCGGATGTAGACCTTGGGGTCTAGAGCATGACGCTGCATACGGATGCGGTCGCCGAGGATGGCACCGCCGGTGTACGGCGAGTTGGGGTCGACCGCGATCACCGCCACCGCCTGGTCCCGTGACCGCAGGAGCGCGACCAGGCCGTCGGCCAGTGTCGACTTACCGGTCCCTGGTGCCCCGGTGAGACCGACGACATAGGGCGGCTTCACCAGCTCTCCCAGCGACTCGAGCAGATGCCGCACCGATGGGTCGCGCTGCTCAACCAGAGTGATCGCCCTGGCCAGGCCACGGACCTTGCCGGCCCTGAATTCGCCTACCAGGTCACGTCGCGATGTCCCGCCGCTCAGGGCGAGTCTCCTATGCGATCCCGGACCAGTGCCGGTAGAAGTCGGTGCCCATGACCACGACGAGCCCCTCGGTCTTTTCGCCCGGCGACGGTACGAAGGTCGATCTCACTCCGGGCGACGGAGGCGTCGCCGGCTCGACTTGAGCGCCGCCGAAGAAGTCCTGTAGCCAGGCGGTTGTCTGTGGGTATTTGCCGCCCGAATAGTCGTAGATCACCGTTCTCGGCGTCGCCGAATGCCGGACGCCGTCGGTGAGCTGGAAGCCGAACGCGCGCAGCACTTTGGTTGCGCGCGCCTGCAGATCATATGAGCTGCTGGCGTTCACGAGCTGGAGGGGCGCCTGCTCCCCCAGCGTCCGCGTGTCCACGAGCGCGTGCGAGAAGACGGTCTGCCACATTCGATACGTGGGATCGATCGGGCAGAGGACGTAGACGCCGGACGGACCGCAGCTCGCGCGTGTGCCGGTGAAGTTGACGGCCAGGTCCTCGTCGGTGACCGCGAAGTGGTGGATCGCGCTGTCAGGGAGCTTGGCGGCAAAGTCATACAGCGCCTTGATGTCGGTCAGGTCCATGTCCGTGACGAAGTTGGCCTGCAGCGCATCCATGAGCTGGGGCGCTTTGGTCACGGCGCTAATCGAAGCCGCCTTCTTCTTCACCGCGGAAAGGATCATCTGCTGGCGCTTCGCCCGGCCGAAGTCGGTGGCCTGCTCGGCCTGAGTCGCGTCGCGTGAGCGGGCAAGCTCCAGCGCCTGCTCGCCGTTGACCACGTAATCCCCGGCCTGGAAGTGGATGCCGGCGCCCGGAGGACAGCGCCACCCAATAGGCACGCCATGGTTCACGTACCCGTCGTGGTAGTCCGGGTAGTGGCAGTCGTCCAGCGGGCCGTCCATATGGACCTCGATTCCCCCGAGCGCGTCGACGACGTCGCGGAAGGCCTTGAAGTCGACAGCAACGTACTTGTCGAACGTGATCCCTGTGATCCGGCCGACCGTCGCCTCAGACAGGCGGCCGGCACCGTCCTTGCCCTGGAAGTCGGCCTTCAGCGGCCCAGGCGCGAAGAGCCTGGACTCGTGGGGAACCTCGAAAGCAGCATTGAGCTTCTCCGTGTAGTCGCGTCCGTCCTGCCATGCGTCGATTCGGACGTAGAGGTCGCGCGGAATGGACGCCTCCAGGATCCGCCCGCTTGCAGGGTCGATGCTGACCACCATTATCGAGTCGGTCAGCCATGGGGCGTCGTTCTCGGGGCCGCCGTAGCCAAGCGCGAGGATGTTTACGCGCTGGCCGTGCTTGAGCTTCCACGCAATTGAGCCGGCCGGCGGCTCCACCTGGCGCTGGATCAGCTGAATCGGGTTGCTCAGGTTGGCGACCTTGCCCAGAAAGCCGTAGACACGATATGCAGCCACGCCGCCGGCAGCGAGGAGCAGGCAGAGGAATACGGCGCCGATCACCAGAGCCACCGAACGTGCGCGGCGCCCTCGGTAGCGCGACCGCCGGGGCCGCGTGTTCAACCTTCCCAGGCCCGGCGTGCTCATCCGGGCTGAGATTCTACGAATGGTGCCCGTAAGTCATCTGTAAGGGCGGATTGGCTGACTATGCGCATTACGGGGGCTTCTGCTTTGTTACAACGCATCAGGAGCCTTCCCGGAAACGGCCGGCTCGGGGTATCAGAGAGCTGAGCCGCCCACAGGCGATCCTGGGCGAACTCACTCGATCGGATCAGGCGGCCGGCCGAAACCCGCTTGCTACTCCGATGAACACGGCGATCACATAAAGGATGATCAGGGCCAGGAAAGCGCTCCCGATTATGCCCAGGATCATGCCGGCGGTGGCCATCCCTCCCCCTGCGACCGTACCTCCTGACGCCTCGATGCGCCCACGCGCGGCGTTGCCCAGGAAGAAGGCCACCGGCCCCAGCACCCAGCAGCAGGGGAGCAGGCTGAGGATGCCCAGCACCAGCGCCACCGTGGCCTGGCTGTCGGTGGGCGGCGCCATTACCGGAGGGTAGCCACCGCCTGGCGGGGGCGGCGGTGGCATGTAGGGAGGTGTCGGAGGTGGGTAGGCTGGTGGCCCCACGCCGGGTGGCGGCGAGGGTCGAGGCGCGAACGGGGGCGGACCCGGCGGAGGCGGCGGAACACCTGGAGGCGGAGGCGGCGGCGGACCTGGCCGCGGTGGTGGCGGCGGACCTGGAGGTGCTGGCGGAGGTGTATACGAGGGCGGCGGCGGAGGCGGTCCTGGCGGTCCTGGAGGCGGCGGAGGCGGACGTGGCGGTCCCGGAGGCGGAGCTTGCGGCGGAGGCGGCGCGTACGATGGCGGCTCCGGAGACGGCGGCCCGGCAGGTCCCTCAGGCTGTGGCGGCGGCGCGGGCGGCGGAACCGGACCCGGAGGCGGGACGGGTTCCCTGGGCCGCGCGGGGGGCTTCCAGCCTCCGCCTGGGGGAGTGCCCTCGGGTGGTGGCGGGTTGTCGCTCAATGTCCAGTTCTCCTTCTGCGACTACGCGACTGACGTCGCCCGAGGCCCGGTGGATTGTTCGTAGTGGTTCACGACGCCCGCGAGCACCGCATACCCGTAGGGGGTGGTGAAAATCACTCCGATGAAGCACAGGATGACACCAAGGCCGCCGATGAGATAGGCGATGAGGGCAAACAGGCCGTGCTGGAGCGCCTCGTTGACGTCGGCGCCGATCATCGCGGCCAGGCTCGGCACGTTCAGTCCACCACCGATCCCTCCACGCTCTGTCGCAACGATGACTGCCGGAAGGAACAGATACCACGCCAATCCGCCGAGCAAAGCCAGCGTGTAAGCGAGCAGGATCAGGGGCACGCCGATCGCGCTGGCTCGGCCATCGGTGCCGACGGAGATGCCCAGACCGAGACCGAACAAGATCCCGAAGGTCAAACCGATGAGCAGGCCGTAGACCAGGGTGACGAGGAACAGATCGACGCCGCGACCGATGTAGTGAAAGCCGGCCGGGGGTAAGTCGGCACGACCACCACGCAGGTTGTCGAGCGCAGTGAGCATCCAGCCCAGCAGGTTCATCTGACCGACGATAGGGATCACCCCGATGAGGCCGATCAGCAGAACCTTGGTCACCCACTCTGGGTCGCGCGAGGGCCAGGCGATGCTGTCAGAGAGCTCGTTCACGCCCCGGAACTATAAAGATCGAGCGGCGCGAATACCAACGCAGGGGAGAAACGGTCCTGCCTAACGCAGCAGCTGACGTGAGATCACCACTCGCTGGATCTGGTTGGTGCCCTCATAGATCTGCGTGATCTTGGCGTCGCGCATCATGCGCTCGACCGGATAGTCCTGGATGTAACCGTAACCCCCCAGGATCTGAACAGCGTCCGTGGTCACCTTCATTGCCATGTCAGAAGCGAACAGCTTGGCCATGGCGGCCACTTTGGTGAGGTCGGGTGCCTTCTCGTCCACCTTGGTCGCGGACAGGTACACCAGGTGTCGGGCCGCTTCGATCTGCGTGGCCATGTCGGCGAGCATGAACTGCAGGCCCTGGAAGGAAGCTATGGGCTGACCGAACTGCTGCCGCTCTTTGGCGTAACCGATCGCGTACTCCAGTGCCCCCTCGGCGATGCCGAGAGCCTGGGCGCCAATGCCAGGCCGGGAGCGGTCGAGCACTGAGAGTGCGATCTTGAAGCCGTAGCCCTCGTCTCCCAGCCGGTTGGCCGCTGGGACTCGTACCTCGTCGAAGGCCAGCATCGCAGTCGGAGATCCCCTGATACCGAGCTTCTTCTCCAGCTTCACCACCGTCCATGGGCTCTTCTCACGCTCGAGCACGAACGCGCTGATGCCGCGCGCGCCGCCGTCCGGGTCAGTCCGCGCGAACACCACAAGCGTGTCGGCGATGTTGCCATGCGTGATGAAGACCTTGCTTCCGTTGAGTACGTACTCGTCGCCGTAGCGCCGTGCGCTGGTCTTCATTGCGGCCGCGTCTGAGCCAGAGCCAGGCTCCGACAGCGCGTACGCCGCAATGCGACCCTGGGCGAGCGGCGGGCAGATCCGTTTTTTCTGCTCCTCGGTCCCCGCGACCAGAAGCGGGTATGCGCCCAGGGACTGGACCCCCAGAATCAGCGAGGAAGAGGCGCACGCCTTCGCGATCTCCTCGGTTGCCATGCAGATCGTGACACTGGAGCCGCTGATGCCGCCGTACTCCTCCGGGATGGGAATCGCGAGAACGCCGTTCTCGGCGAACAGCTTCTCGATGTCCCTGGGGTACTCGGCCTTTTCGTCGATTTCGGCGGCTCGCGGCACGACTTTGTCTTGCACGAGCTCACGAATCGTGTCCCGAATGGCGAGCTGCTCCTCCGAGAGGCTGAAGTCCATAGGGCCATTATCACGACACATGGGGCCGCACGCGCATCGCCGGCCGGCTCTCAGCGGGGGTAGCGATGCAGCGAGCCGAGCTGGACCCCAACCAGTGCCCAGAAGGCCAGGGCCTGATCGTTCTTGAAGTAGGGCAGGTCGACAAGGCCGTGCAGGCCGAACGCCACCGCCAGGCCCAGCAGGCCGATGGCCATCGCCCGCGGCCAGGGATCCAGGGCGAGGCCGCGAAGCGCCGTTCGCACGCACTGGAACATCAGCCACACGAAGGCTGCCAGCCCGAGCAGGCCCGTCTCCGACCAGAAGTTAAGGAGGACGTTGTGCGGGTAGATGAGGTCCTCGTGGTAACCCGGATCCCTGTAAGGCAAGATCGACGCCTTGAATCCCGAAAGTCCACCGCCGAAGAGCGGCTTGTGGGCGAGCATGTTCAGGCTGGACTTCCAGAGCGACAACCGCAGGCCGATCGTGTTCTGCGTGCTGGAGGGGTCGAACTCGACCAGGATCCGGCGCCGCACGCTGCCCGAGGCGGCGAACAGGAGGCCGCCGGCGGCTACCGTGCCGGTGACCGCCTGCCAGCGCCAGCGGCTAAACAGCGCCACGAAGAGGACGAGCGCAGCAAGGGTGGCCCAACCGGCTCGCGAGTAACTGAGAAAGATCGCCACGGCGGCCAGGAGGCTGAAGACCGTCGCGACGATCCGTTCGCGCAGGTCGTCGCTGAAGAACGTTATGGCCAGCCCGAAAGCCGTCAGCGGCTCGAGGTAGAGCGGTACCGCGTTGGCGCTGTTGTATATGGCGACCGGTGGTGTCACCACGTTGAAGGCGTGGTGGCCAATTGCCCACAGGACCGTGGCGCTGTTGAGCACGGCCGCATATGAGCCGGCCACCGCCAGCCCAGCAAGGAGAAGGCGAGCCCGGGCCCGACTGCGCGCCATCGCGGCGATCACCAGGCCCGCCAGCGCCGGCTCGACGAAATAAGCCTTCCAGAGCCCGGCAGCTGCTCTCCGGTCTGGCGCCACCAGAGTGTCGATGGTCGCGGCGACGAGGAGCAGAGCAGCCGGCCAGAGGTACGGCGACCGCCAGGGAAGCTCGTCGCGGTAGGCGTAGAGGCCGACCGCGATCGCGATCACCAGCGGGATCTCTAGCAGGGTGGTCGGCAGCGGCCCGAGATGAGGGCGCTCCACGTAGGCGGGGCTGGCGGCCAGGGCCAGGGCCATCAGCCCGGTAGCCAGTCCGCGGGAGCGCTCCCGAAGCGCATCGCGGTCGACTGAGACCGCTGGTATCCGCTCTGTCGCCGTCACCCCTGGGTCCCTGCTATGACCCGAGACGTCCCGGAGTGGGATGACAGCAGATGCCTGGAAATGACGATTCGCTGCACCTGATTCGATCCCTCGTAAATCTGGAGCGCCTTGGCGTCGCGGAAGTGGCGCTCGAATGGCAGGTCGGCGACGTAGCCGTATGACCCGGCGACCTGCACTCCGTCGATGGCGATGTCCATGGCCGCGTCAGTACAGAACAGCTTGGCCATCGACGCCTCCCGGGTGAACGGCCGTTTCTGACTGCATAGAACGGCGGCATGGTAGGCCATCTGCCGTGCAGCCGTGAGCCTCGTGGCCATGTCGGCAAGCATGAACGCGACGCCCTGGGTGGCATGCATCGGCAAGCCGTCGGGCTCCCGATTTCGGGTGTACTCGATCGCCTCGGACAGCGCCGCGTCCGCGATCCCGAGCGCCTGACCGGATATGCCGATCCGCCCCGAGTCCAGGGCGCGCATCGCCACCGTGAAGCCGCCACCCTCGCGGTGGAGCAGACTTGCAGCCGGAACCCGGACCTCTTCCAGCACCAGCTCCCCGGTGGGCGAGCCGTTCAATCCCATCTTCCTGAACACCTGGCCCACTCGAAGCCCCTCGCAGTCGGCGGGCACGATGAAGGCACTCACTCCAGCCGCTCGAGGCTCCGGACCGGTGCGAGCGAACACAAGGTACATCCCGGCCTCGCCGACGTTGGTTATGAAGACCTTGGTCCCGCTGAGCACCCACTCGGCGCCCGCGCGCCTGGCGGTGGTCTTGAGCGCGGAAGCGTCGGAGCCCGACGCGGGCTCGGTCAGCGCAAACGCCCCCAGCACTTCTCCGCTGGCCAGGCGAGGCAGCCAGGCGCGCTTCTGCTCGTCGGTTCCGTAGAGAAGGATCGGCTCGCTGGCGACTGAGTTGTGTACGTCCACGATGACAGACGTGCTTGCGCACGCCCGGGCCAGCTCCTCGACGCAGATCGTGAAAGCCAGGTGGTCGAGTCCGGCACCCCCATACTCAGGTGGAATCAGGATGCCCATGAGATCGAGCTCCCGCGCACTTTCGATGGCCTCGCGTGGAAAACGATGATCGCGATCGACGTCTTCTGCGTAGCGCTTTACAGTCGACTGTGCGAACTCGCGTACCACATCGCGCAGATGTCCGTACTGCGAGTCAGGTTGCAATCTCATGGGCACCTAAAATAACTGTCCACTCGATGGAAGCAGGCCCCCGGTACCTGGAAGGAACGACTGTTGGCAGCGGTCGCGACATCATCGGTGTGCGCAGAGATCGAATTGCAGCCATCATCGAACAGGGTCGCGAGATCATTGCACGCGCCAAGCAGGAAAAGATCCTGCCTGACACAATCACCGGCCCCACCGCCGCCCTCCTGGTGACGATTGCCGGCTACGGGGAGCCGCTCAGTGAAGGGCAATGGCGCGAGCTGTCTGGCGTGGTTGGCGGGATCATGCGCGATCCGTCGTTCCCGGACCTGGCCCGCCTGCGGACGCTGATCACGCAGGAGCAGTTCCTCAACGTCGCACGGAACGTCGGCTACTCGCGGTTCATCCGGCGTCTCGACGACGGGCGCTGGGTGTGCGAACTGACTCCGAAGCTGGAAGACGTCCCGGACGAGTAGCCGCGGAACCGGCCGGCCCCCGATCGAGGCCGGCGGCTAGGTGCCAATCACTAACACCCAAGCTCTCTCGCGATCAGCATGCGCTGGATCTCGGAGGTCCCCTCGCCGATCTCGTTGACCTTCACGTCGCGCCAGTAGCGGGCGACCGGGTATTCCTCGATGAAACCGTAGCCACCGTGGATCTGGACCGCCTGGTCCGCGGCCCGCTTGGAGGCCTCGGACGCGTACAGCTTGGCCATCGCGGCCAGCCGCTGGACCTCGCCGGTCGTCCGCCGGCTGTTCTGGTACGCGACCGCCGCTCGGTACGTGATGAGGCGCGCCAGCTCGACCTCGGTTGCCATGTCCGCGAGCTTGAACTGGATCGCCTGGAAAGCTGAGATCGGACGCCCAAATGCGGTCCGCTCCTTTGCGTAAGTCAACGAGGCGTCGAGGCAGGCCTGCGCCAGACCGACTGAGAGGGCCGCGATCGCCACCCGACCGCCTGTCAGCGTGTGCAGGAACTGCCGCAGACCCCCGCCCCGGCGACCCAGCAGATTCTCCTGGGGTACCCGGCAGGCATCGAAGGCGAGGGGGTGGGTGTCCGAGGAATGCCAGCCCAGCTTGTGGTAGGCGGGCTGAACGACGTAGCCAGGTGTGTCCCGCGGCACCAGCAGCGCGCTGATCTCGCCCCGGGCTGCGCTCGGTCGCCTGGCGGTGACGGCTGTGATCGTCACCCCGGCCGATATATCGGTGCCCGAGTTGGTGATGAACTGCTTGGCGCCGCTGATCACCCAGCAACCGCCTTCCTGCTCAGCGTGTGTCTGCGTGGCGCCGGCATCGGACCCCGCCTGAGGCTCGGTCAACCCGAAGGCCCAGAGCTTCCGGCCAGCCAGTAAGTCGGGTAACCAGCGCTCCTTCTGCGCCCTGGTGCCGAAGTCGTGGATAAGGGCCGCGCCAAGCGACACCGCTGCCTCGAGCGTGATGCCAACTCCAGCGTCGGCGCGCGAGATTTCCTCGATGGCGATGCAGTAGGAGAGGAAGTCCCCGCCCGCTCCCCCCCACTCCTGGGGAAACGGCAGACCGAACAGCCCTAGCTCACCCATCTGCCGGACGATCTCGTATGGGAAACGATGCTCACGGTCGAGAGCCGGGGCGGCGGGCGCCACCACGTCCTGTGCAAACTCGCGACAGAGGTCGCGGACAGCGCGCTGCTCTTCTGTCAGCTCAAAGTCCAACGGTCAGTCAATCGTACGGAGCCGCGATGCGAGTGCCGCCAGTCGTTTATCCGATCTCGACGCCGGGCCGCATGACCCCCCCCGCCGCCCTAGTTCGGCAATACCGTCAGCTTGAGGGCCCAGCTGGCGGCCAGCGCCACGAGCCCGGCGGCGATGAGGGGGCGCCTGAGCCGGTCGGGTACGCGGACCATCAGGTCACGGTTGACCAGCAGGGCAA
>DATFWQ010000364.1:0-9233 GCA_035259145.1 Candidatus Dormiibacterota bacterium
CCGGCTCGGCCTCGACAAGGTGATCGACCAGATCCTGGCCCAGCCGGCCACGGCGCCATTCATCGTCCGCAAGCTGTGGCGCCACTTCCTATCCCCCGCGCCCGCCGCCGACGCCGTGCGCCGGCTGGCGGGTGCGTTTCGAACCACGGGCTATGACGTCCGGGCACTGATGCGCTCATTGCTGAAGAGCCCCGAGTCCGTCGCACCCGACAGCTACCGGGCGCTGGTGCGATCGCCGGTCGAGTTCATGGTGGCCGCCGCGCTGGCGCTGGGCGCGGAGCCGGACGCGGCTGCCGGGCTGATCGCCGACTACGCGGACCCGGCCGGTCAGGCGCTGTTTCAACCTCCGAACGTCGGTGGCTGGCCAGGTGGCGCCAGCTGGATCTCGCCGGCGGAGATGCTGGCCCGGTTCAACTTCGTCAGCGCGCTGCTGGACCAGGTCGCGACACTCCCGCCGGCGGCCCACGCTGCCGACCTCCACCTCGACGGTGTGCTCAGCGCATCCACTGCGCAGAGGCTGCGTGCGGCCGACTCGGACCGCCAGTGCTGGTTGGTCGTCCTTACCTCTCCCGAGTTCAACCTCAAGTAGGAGCGAGGTATGAGCAAGCAAAACCGCAGGCTCCGCCAGCTTGCGCGACGCGACGTTCTCAAGGCCGGCCTCGTGCTCGCTGCAGGAGGCGAGGCCCTCAAGGCAGGCTACGCGGCAGTGCCCGACGCCTTCGCTCGTGGCGTTTACGCAGCCAACCGTGAGGGCCTGCACCGCGACCAGGTGCTGGTCATGATCCAGCTGGCCGGCGGCAACGACGGGCTGCGTACGGTAGTCCCGCTCCGGGACAACCGGCTTCACGACCTGCGGCCCACGCTCGCCGGCGCCTCGGTGTCGGGCGCGCTGGCGCTGGACACTGAGGTCGGATTGCACTCAGCACTGACCGGCATCAAGGCGCTGTGGGACCAGGGCCGGGTCGCGATCGTGCACGGCGTCGGCTATCCAGATCCCAGCTACAGCCACTTCGAGTCGATCCGGGTGTGGGAGACGGGCGATCCCAGCCGCCGGCAGGTGGACGGATGGATCGGACGCATGCTGACCCGCGGCTATGATTCCGCCGGCCACCCGCTCACGGGCTGCGCCTGTGGCACCACCTCCACCCCCGGGATGATGCGCGACGTCGGCAGCACGGTTGCGGTGATCCAGGACCGTCAGTCCTATGGGTTCGCCGAGGACGACCTGGAGGCAGTCGTCGGCTCGGTCTATCGCGAGACGCCTGGCATCTATGGCGCGCTGTTCGACACGACCGTCGCCACCCTGCGCCACACGATCGCCGAACTTGACCACGCCCTGCCGCAGTCTCAGGACGGCTCGGACACCCAGTCCTCGTACTCCCAGAGCGCTGAGAACCAGCTCGCCCAGGCGCTCAAACTGGGCGCGCAGCTCATCATCGCGGGAACCGGCGTGCGCCTGCTCCACGTCACGCTCGACGGCTTCGACACCCACTACGCAGAGCGAGACGCCCACGACCAGCTCATGGGTTTCCTGGACGAGTCGATCAGCGGCTTCTACGCGGAGCTGGCGCAGCACGGCATGGCCTCGAAGGTGCTGCTGGCGACGTGGTCGGAGTTCGGACGCCGGCCGGGGGAGAACGTCACGGGCGGCACAGATCACGGCTCGGCGGCGCCGCTGCTCCTGATCGGCGATCCCATTCGAGGTGGCCGCTACGGACGCGAGCCGGATCTGGGCCGGCTCGATGGCGACGGCAATCTGACCCACACTGTCGACTTCCGGTCCGTGTACCAGGAGATCCTCGACGTCCACTTCGGGACCGATCCGCGGGAGATCCTGGGCGGCACCTTCGAGCCTGTGCGCTTTCTCAGACCCACGTAATTCCGACGCGGCGCGCGCCCAGGCAGTGCGCCGCCGAAGGCAGAGCTGTTCTGGGGAGCAGCCTGCGCTTCCCGCTCAGCCTGTGATGTCAGGGCGTCCGCGTCCGCCGACCGCGATCCCGGTGAGCCGGCTGAGCCGGGCGGCGAACGCGGCGCCGCTCGTCAGCCAGCGGTGGCCCAGGTGGCTTGCCAGCTCCCGGGCTCGGGCCCAGCCCGCGACCTGCACGAACGCGCGCAGACAGTGCAGGCCCACGTGCCAGCGCAGCGAGACGTCGGAGACCAGGATGGGCGCACGGCGCCGATAGTGTCGCAGGAAGGAACGGGCGACCAGCCCGGTTGCGACGCGCATCGGAGAGCGAAGCGGCTTCGGGAGGTGGAGAGGTGGGTCGGCCAGCAGCAGCCACGTCAAGGCCACGTCGTAAGCCGGGTCGGCGATCAGCGACGCCGTCCAGTCGATGACGGTGACCCGGTCGCGGTCGACGAGCACGTTGAAGGGGTGAAGGTCACCGTGGCAGACGACCTCAGTGACCGACGGCGGGCGGAGCTCGGCCAAACGCTGGCCGGCTCCTGCCAGGTCGGGGCGGCCGAGGTCGTCGGCGGCCGCGGACAGCGCCTGAAGGAACTCGGATACGCTGGTCGCCGCCCTCCGTGGGCCGATGGCGTCGAGCTGCCTGCTGACCGGCGCGGGGTCGATGGAGTGGAGCCTGACGGCAGCGTCAGCGAGCACTACCGGGAGGCGCCGTGCCAGCTGAGGAAGGTGGGCGAGGATGGACGTCGCGGACAGGCCGCCCAGAAGGGGCGTGCCCGGGGCGAGCTCCATCACCATGAAGGCGCGGCCAATAGCGTTGTCGGCGTCGGCCGTGAAACGAACCGCCGGAGCCGGAAACCCCTGAGCGACGACCCCGGACTGCACAGTGATCTCCTTCCGAGCCAGGAGCGCGTCCGGCATCACGCGAACGACGAGGTCGCCGGCGAGCTCGGGGGGCGGGTCGGCGAGGCGAATCGAGAATATCTCCGCCCAGAACCCACCACTCAGGGAGACGGGCGGCACTGCATATTCGAGATCGGGTCGGTCCGTGCGAGTCCGGAGCACGTTGAGGATCCCGCCCGAGGTGCCCACCGGGAGCGGTGAACGGTTGACATGGACTCCTGCCCTTGAGATACTCACGGTCATGACTGTAACGGTCATTGCTGTAATTGTCGAGGCCAAGGCATGACAGTCGATGAGCTGGCACGGTCGGCCGACGTTCCGGTACGGACAATTCGCGAATACCAGACGCTCGGCCTACTCGCACCGCCCCAGCGGCGTGGACGTGTCGGCACCTATGACGACGGCCACCTGCGGCGCCTGCGGCTGATCGCCCGTCTGCAGGACCGCGGCTATTCGCTGGCCGGCATCCGCGACCTGCTCGACGCCTGGGCTGCCGGAAGAACCCTCCCGGGCGTGCTGGGGGTGGAGCTCGGGCCCATAGCACTGGACGAGACCCCGACTCTGCTGACCGCTGCCGAGGTTACCGGCCGCCTCAATGGCCTCGATGGGCCCTGTCTGAACCAGGCTCAGGAGGTCGGCCTGGTGGACGCCCAGCCGGACGGCCGGTTTGCCGTTCGAAGTCCGGCTTTACTCGCCCTCATCGCGGACATCGTGACCTCGGGCGTACCGCTGGCCGACGCCCTCGAGGCGGCCGGGGACGTGCGCCGGCGGCTGCGCGGGCTGGCCGAGATGGTCGCGGGCCAGTTCGTGACAGGAGTGTGGATGCCTGCGGTCGATTCGGGTCGAAGCGACGAGGTGACGCCACTGCTGCGCCGTGATCGGCTCCTGCTGATCCAGGCGGTGGCGTCAATCCTGACGGACGAACTCGGCAAGGCGCTGATGGATGTCGCGGCCACGTCCCCGGCCGGCAACCGACTCCGCGCCGCCCTGGAGGGCGTGCGTGTCGGTGCGGTGGCCGACGGCGACGGGCGGGTGGAGCGGCGCCGGTCGTGATCTGGCGCCGATGTGGGCTCGGCCGCGCCTGAGCAGCTGGCCGCTTGCGCACTCCCGCTCGGCCCAGCGCTTCTTGAGGGTGATGTCGGCGGCGATCCCCGCCCTCCGACCTGCGCGAGCGGCTAAAGGCGCGTCTGGCCCACCTCGATGAGGTGGCCGTCGGGGTCGCGGATGTAGGCTCGGATCTCTCGTCCGTGGTCCTTCGGCTCAGTCAGGAAGGTCGCGCCCCTGGCTGACCACTCCCGGTAGACCTTGGCGATATCCGCGACGCGCACGTTGAGAAACGCGCTGGTGTGGTTGGGGTCCGGCGGCGTCGTCAGGGTGACCTCTGGCTTGTCGTCGGTGGGCCCGCCACCGACGTTGAGGATGAGCCACGAGTTCGCGACCTTGATGATGACGGGATCTCGCTCGAGGGCCACCTGGCCTCCGAACACCGACACGTAAAAGTCCCGCGAACGATCCTGGTCGGAGACCACCAGGAAATGAGTGAGGACGAAGCCGTCAGGGCCCTGCTCCGGCGCCGGGAAGTTCTCAGGGTTCATCTCATGTGCCTCCAACAACGACATTAGCGTCCACGCTACGCCGCCTCATCTTCTACAGCGATCGTGCCACCGCGCCTGCCACGCCCGACGGCGAGCGATGTCAGGAAGGCGGCTGGCGCGACCAGTCCGGCCAGCCGCCGCGTCCCGGCAGTTTCTGAACAACTTTGGCCTCACACCATGTTTAAGAGGATGTGACCACTCTGGACGTAGACGCATGACTCGCAAGGGATGGGCCCTCTTCGTGGCCCTCGGAGTCATCTGGGGCATCCCCTACCTGCTGATAAAGGTCGCAGTTTCGGACCTCAGCCCGACTACCCTCGTCCTGCTGCGAACCGCAGAGGGTGCTTTGCTCCTGGTGCCACTTGCGGCGGTCCGAGGCAGCCTGACGCCGGTGCTGGCCCACTGGCGAGCAGTCGTTGTCTACACGCTCGTCGAAGTTGCGGTGCCATGGCTTCTCCTGTCCAACGCGGAGACGCACCTGACCAGCTCCCTGACCGGGCTGCTGATTGCGGCTGTTCCGCTCATCGGCGCCGTGCTGGGCCTGATCATCGCGGCCGAGGACCGGCTCGACCTCCGCCGAGCGGCCGGCCTTCTCATTGGCTTCGCGGGTGTGGCCGCACTCCTGGGCCTCGACTTTTCGGTAATTGACTCGTGGGCTGTCGGACAGGTAGGGCTGGTCACCCTCGGCTACGCGATCGGCCCGATGATCATCGCCAGACGGCTGTCCGGTGTTCCCGCTCTGGGCGTGGTGGCGGCGTCTCTGGTCTTAACCGCGCTGATCTACGCGCCGGTCGGCCTCATCCAGCTGCCTCACTCGATGCCCTCGACGCAGGTGCTCGTCTCCGTCGCCATCCTGGGCGCCGTCTGCACAGCGGTTGCCTTCCTGTTCTTCTTTGCCCTGATCGCCGAGGTTGGGCCGCTGCGCGCCCAGGCGATCACATACGTCAACCCTGCCGTCGCCCTCGCGCTCGGCGTTGCGCTGCTCGGTGAGCCGTTCACCGTCGGCGCCGCCGTTGGCTTCCTGCTCATCGTCCTCGGATTGTTACTGGCCACGAGGCGGAGGTCAGCAAGCGGTCGCGTTGAGCGCCAGCCGACGCCGCAGACCGTGCGTTCGGACGAAGTTGCCTGACCTCGACCCCTCGCCAGCCCGACGGGGAGGTGCTTTCCTGGCCCGTCCTGAACTGCACGATACGCTTGCGGGTATAACGGTTTCGCAGGGGTTGACCATGCAGGCCTGGTCATCAAACAGGCGGGCGCATCACCCGACCGCCGCTCTGATCCAATCACTGATCGAGCTGATCACGCCGGGCGCCAGACCCGGAGCTTTGTCGTCGTCCGCGGTGAGACCCGACCGGTTGAGGAGCAGCCCATGGCCGCTGTCGACGAGCTGAATACGGATGTTGCGCTTCCGGAGGGCGTTCAGTCTCTCGACGCAGAGGTCCGTCGGAACCGTACGGTCGTTGCGCCCCAGCAGCCAAAGGGCCGGTGCGCTCAGCGCGGCGAGGGCTGGAGCAGGGTCGTAGCCTGAGTGGTCGGCGCGCACCCCGGCGTCCATCTGCTCCACTGACTGCGAGGGCAACCTTGCTCCGCCGGAGCTGAAGTCACTCCAGGTCACCTGCTGCCCGACCGTGACCGCGGGCGCCGAGACCAAGATAGCGAATGCAGCCTTGCCGTGCCGCATCATCGCTAGGGGGACCGTCCACCCGCCCTGGCTGCCGCCATGAAAGCCGACGCGCTTCGAGTCGACACCTGGCCACCCTGAGAGGAAGCCGAGGGCAGCCGAGGCGTCATCGGCGTACACGGTGAGCGAGTCCTCGGATGGGTATTCGCCCGGATAGCGGCCGCTCGAGGCACCCTGGCCCCGCTTATCGTATGTCAGTACCGTCAGACCCAGGCTCGTGTATAGGCCAACCCAGAAGTCGTAGTAGTAGCGCTGGCCCGGCTCCGAACCGTGCACGATCACAATCGCCGGGTGGGGCCCGGGTCCCGCTGGCTCTGTGATGCTGCCCGCGAGCGTCGCGCCATCGGCCGGGATGCTGACGTCGGTCTGCTCGAGCGCGAGGCGCCGTGCGGTGGTGGCGCGGCCGGCGCGCCGCACCGTCAGGCGTCCGTCGCCAAACTCCAGGCTCGCTGCGATCGGCGCCGGTGTCCTGAAACCAGGACCAAAGGCGAAGCGGCTCGAACCGGTGCCCGAGTAAAGGCTCCTGTATGTGCTGTCAGCGAGGTCAGCGAACCAGCCCAGGCGCGTGACGACAAGGATGTCGCCGGCCTCAGTGCGATAGCTGCCGTAGAAACGGTCGAACGCACCCTGCGCCGGAAGGCTGGGCGTTGACTGGGCGGGCTGCGGCCTTGCCCCGACTGGCGAAGCGCCCGTCGCGCATGCCGCGGCGCAGAGGAGCGCAACGATCGCGGCGGCAGCCTTCCTCACTCGCGAAAAATAGCACGGATCCGTGGCAAAGTGCCACGGTGTCGTGCTAATTGCGTCTAGGCCGTTGAGCGGGCGGTGGCCCGATCGAGATTCTCGAGCGCCGCCAGGGCGGCGTCGTCCAGGGCCTGAAGAGCACGCCGGATCTCATCATGGTGCATCGGGAGGGCCTCCTCCAGCTGCACTCGCATTGTCTCCCAGTGAGCATTTGTCTGACGCTGCGCAGTAACCCCGTCGACGGTCAAGCCAAGGTGCTGTGCACGGCCGTCGCGGGGGTGCGGGCTGCGGCGCAGATGACCGCGTCCATCCATGGTCTTCAGATAGTCGAGCAGGGTGCTCAGCGGTGTGCCCAGGCGCCGCGTCATCTCGGTCGCGGTCAACGGGCCCTGGTCGAACAGGAGGCTGTAGACCGCGTACTCGTCCCCCCGCAGAGGCGCGTCGGCGAGTCCGGTGGCGATGAGACGGCGAATGTGCTGGTTGAGCACGAAGAGGTCGAAGAGGAGCGAGATCTCGCGCTCGGGGTGAGTCCGCTCTTCGCGCTTTGGCGCCACGACGATACGATAAGCCGCCCCGCTGCCCTCCACACCGCGAGCGTGTGATCTCCTAAGGACGACGGGGTTGTCAAGAGGGGATCCCCAGGCGTTCGGCGATCGCGGGCAGCACGTCCTTGATCGGTGTCGGCGCCTCTGGCACCATGGGCTCCGAGGAAGGTCGCCTCGTGGCCGCGCGCTCAGCGTTGGGCTTCGCATGTCGGGCAACGACTTGCTGCGGCGCCTGTGCCGTTACACCTGCGTCGGCGCGCTTCTGGTGGATGACGAGGCGGATTCGCGACCGGACGAGCTCGCCGTCGATGAGTGCGCCGTGCGAGATCACATGGTTTCTCCCGCCCGGGTGCGCACGAATCGCCATGCTGATGTGCGAGCGGTCTCGGCATCCCTGGCCGGGCCGGGAGCACTGACCGACGCGGCTTAGCCCAGGTTGCATCTTGTGCGAAGACCGCGCCTGTAGCGTTGAGCGGCGGGGCAGCGCCCTCTCAGGCGGCCCGGCGGTACTCGTGGATTAGGCCGCCGAGGCGATCACGGCGCTCCACCGGGCCCACGGTGGGGAGGACCTCCTGGGCCGGAGGCCATGGTCGGTGCTGATCGATACCCTGGTGGAGCAGGCCGTCGTGCTGGAGGCCGACCCGGTCCGGGCCCGGATGATCGGCCGTCAGCACGTTGCCCCGTATCTCCAGCTGCCCAACAACACGAACAATTGGCTCCGGTTGGGCTTCACCGCCGACGACCTGGCCAGCGCCGGCAGCGACCGCCTGATCGACGGCCTCGTGGCCTGGGGTACCACCGACGCGATCCGCAACCGCATCGCGGAGCACTACCGCGCGGGCGCCGACCATGTGAGTGTCCAGGTTGCAACCGAGGACCGCCTGCCCAGAGACGAGTGGCGAACCCTGGCCGCGGCGTTGCACCCGGCGTCTGTTCGGCGCTGAGGCATAGCGGCAACACCGGCGGAGTGGTCGCGCTGTCCAGTCGTGACGCGTCTTCGGGCTGGGCTGACGTCCGTAGCCGGCGACGAGTTCAGGCCCCAGGTGACGCAGATGCTGGACGCCTCCGTTCAGATGCGTTGCGAGCTCGCGTAATCGTCGTGGTGGCGCCACCAGACGGTGGTCTCGTTGCGCCCGCGTGGTGCGCGGTCAAGCCACTGGTACATGCCCCACAGGCCGTCCAGCCCGCGAGCGTACGCCGAGTAAGTGTGGTATACGACGCCGTCCTCGAGCACGAACACGCTCATGCCGGGTCGTTCTCGCGTGTACGTCGCCCAGTCCGTTCCAACGCCTGACAGGAGCGCGGAGACCCAGGAATTCTCCTCGCCGGCCGGCAGGTCCGGCCGGATGTCCGTCTCGCGGAAGTTGTACTCGCCGACCCCCGACTTCTGCTGCTCCCTGGTGTGCGCCGCCTGGAAGTCGTGGTTGAAGTCACTGTCGAACGAAGACGCCCAGGGGAAGCTCCAGCCCATCCGCCGCTTGAACGCCTGGAGCTTCGCGAGCGGAGCCCGGGACACCGCGCAGAGCGTGACGTCGTGATTCGCGAGGTGGACGACGGAGCCGTCGAACCCGTCCGCGATCGCCGAGCAGGACGGACACCCTGCCGTGTAATCGGGCCCGAACATGAAGTGATAGATGAGCAGCTGCGAGCGGCCTCTGAAGAGGTCGGCGAGAGATGCCGTGCCCTCGTCGGTCTCGAAACGGTACTCCTTGTCGATTCGAACCCAGGGCAGGTCCTGTCGCCACCGCGCCAGTTCGTCGCTGCGCCGCGTCAGCGCCTTCTCGGCGTCCAGCAGTTCGAGCCGTGCCGCAAGCCATTCTTCACGTGTGCCGATCTTGTGATCAGTCATGATTTCTCTCCTT
>DATFWQ010000365.1:0-4148 GCA_035259145.1 Candidatus Dormiibacterota bacterium
CGGGGGGAGCCGCTAGCCTTGCGGCTCCCCCCGGGGGGAAGGTGGGAACCCCTCCTTTCAAATTGAGAGCAAGTACTGCACCAGGTCGTGCTTCTCCTGGGGCGTCAGGGCGAGGTTGAACCCGCTGTCGTAGTGGTTGACGACGTCGTCGAGCGTGGCGAAGCGGCCGTCGTGGAAGAACCCACCCTTCTGGTGGGCCCACAGGCCCTTGAGCGGTGCTGTTCGGTAGCCGTGGACGACCACCGGGTTCCCCTGCGCGTCGCCGATGACGAAGGCAGGCGCGCGGTTGGCCTGGAAGTCGTCGATCTTGATCTCGGCCGGTGTGTGGACGTTCCAGCCCGGCTCCGTAAAGAGCGGCGGCACGTGACAGGTCGCGCACTGCGCCTTGCCGCTGAAGAGTGCCTTGCCGCGCGCAGCAGCCACCGGATCGAATGAGCCGGCGGGTGGCGCCGGGGCGGGGATGGAGAGCTGGTAGAACTGCAGTGCCGCCAGCTTGGACGTGATCTGGTCGTTGCCGGGGTTCGAGACGTGCCCGAACCTGTTCCTGGCCGCGATCGGGAACTGCTGCGCGTTGTCGAGCCGTTCGTCGAAGAACGTACCGACGCCATGCATCTCCAGGTTGGCGACGAAGGCGTTCCAGTAGGTCACCGAGCCCCAGCCGGTCCAGGTGTGCGCGTTCACCCCCGCCATGCCGAAGGCAGGCGGGATCAGGGTCGGTGAGCGGTTGACCCCGCTCGCGTCCGTGTGAACAGCCTTGCCGTCCATGAAAACCTCGGCGTCGAACTTGCCGGGTCCCCAGGTGGCGAGAACCGCCCGCAGAGTGGGGACGTCCACGCCGAGTAGCTGAGCGACGGGGTCAAGATGGGGGGCGAGCGAGACGATGGCGCCCACGTTCAGGTCGCGGTTGGGCCAGCCGTCGCGGCGGCGGCCGATACCGGGCGCGAAGGAGTTGTCGACTGTCGAGTGGCACAGCGCGCACTGGATGCCCATCGATCGAAGCGAACCGTCAGGGTTGAACAAGCCGGTCAGTCCGACGACAGCGTTCAGCTTGAGCAGCGCCAGCGTCGTGGCGGGGTCGTCCAGGTTGACCTGGCCCGCCTGGATCTGCTGCTGAAGCTCATCCGGCAGTGCGTCGACGTCGACCTTGAGGCCCACAGCTAGCGCGGTCCTGGGGCTGACGCCGGGGCCGACGCCCCCGAACTTCTGGCCCTCGATCGCCTTGTGGAGCTGGATGGTGTCGCCCCAGAAGACCTCGTCCCCGAAGGTGTCGAAGCGGAAGGTCTGCCGCCCCTGTGCCATCATGTTCTCGGCGTTCTGGTCGATGGTGCTGTCGAAGGGCGCCTGCCTCTGTTTCAGTACCACCGTGGCGGCCGACGAGCCGGCGCCAACGATGACCATGGCGCCGGTCACCAGGGCCGCGAGCAGCACAGCCTTCCGCGAAACCCTCTGTCGCAACCTCATGGGCCAACTCCCCTCCATTTGCCGCCCGGTCTACGACTAATCCGTACTTGCTAAATTAGGCCGCTCCGCCACCCCGGTTGTCAAGGGCCGATCGCGTCCGTCTCCCCACCGTCGCTCAGTCCTCGAGCAGGTGGCCGAACAGCGTCACGCCCGCCAGCAGGAAGACGGAGTCGAAGGCGGCCAGCAGACCCAGCCAGGAGGCGGCGTCGGCTGGATGGCCGGCCTGGACCAGCGCTGTGGCCCTGATCGATGCGATCAGCACCGGCGTGGTGAGGGGAAGGACCAGGAGTGGGAACACCGCTTCTCGAGCTCGGGCGGCCTCGGTGAGGACGCCGAACAGGCTGCCCACCGATGCGAGCCCCACGGTCCCCAGCATCAGCGTCGCGACCAGCCTGGGGAGATCGCCGGTCATCACCACACCGAACAGGGCGCCGGTCAGGACGACGATCGCTACCTCCAGCGCAAGCAGCTGAGCGATCACCGCCCCCGCCTTCCCGATGAACACCGCCCCTTTGTCCACCGGGGCCAGGAGCAGCCCCTCCAGGGCACCGTCCTCGCCCTCTGCTTCGTAGGCGCCGCGAAACGTGAGCACAGAGGCGAAGAAGATGGCCAGCCAGAGCAGGGCGGGCGCGGTTTGCGCCACAAGAGAGCGGTCGGGGCCGAACGAGAGCCCAAAGGCGATGAGCTGTGTGCAGGCGAACGGGAGCACCACGCCCAGCGCGTGCCGCCCACGGACCTCGATGCGCAGGTCCTTTGCGGCAACGGCCAGCGCCTGCAGCGCGAAGGTCATGGCTGAGCGGCCTCGGCGTCCACGACCGGTGCCGGCGAGTAGAGGCGGCCCGCTCGCATAACCACGATGCGCGTTGCCAGGTGTGTGCGGGTGGCGTCGTGGGTGACGACCAGGACGGTCCGGTCATCACGTTGAGCTCCCAGTACCAGCAGATCCACCAGCTCCTTGGCCTGCCCGTCCAGCCCCGCATAGGGCTCATCGAGCAGGAACAGCTCGGGAGCGCGCAGCGTGGCCCGTGCGACGGCCAGCCGCTGCCGCATGCCCTGTGAGAAACCCCTCACGCGCTCCGACGCCACGTGCGCCAGGCCGACCTCCCCCAGGGCTTTTAAGGCCCGCCTGGGATCGACGCCGTGGATCACCGCAGCAAAGCGCAGGTTCTCGAGGGCGGAGAGGTCCTCGTAGAGGCGTGTGCGGTGACTGACCAGCTCGGTCCTCCGGCGGATTTCTTCCCTCCCCGCCAGCAGGTCGAAGCCGAGCACCTGGCCCGTGCCGGCCGTGGGGGAGATCGCCGTGGCGATGATCCTGAGCAGTGTGCTCTTGCCGGCGCCGTTCGGACCGCGCACGAAGACCGTCTCCCCGCGTTCCACCCGAAACGTGATCCGGCTCACCGCGGGCGCCGCTCCGAAGGCCCGCGAGATGGCTCGAAGATCGACCGCCGCGTCCGTATGGCGAATGGCCATTAGCCTTAGAAGCCTGGAGCAGTCTGCCCGTGAAGTCAACCAGGACCTAGCGCCACGCCCTGAACCGAGTACCTTTCAAGCAGTGCCGGTTAACGAACCAGGAGGTACGACTGGTCAACACGCCGAGCCCGCTGCCGGGCAGGACATAGACCGTGACATCGAGCGCGTCGCCCTGCTCGCCGATCCCGCCCGAAGGGCCCTCTACACGTACGTCACCCGACGGGCAGACTACGTGAGCCGCGACCAGGCCGCGGCTGCGGTCGGCATCGCCAGGGGCCTGGCGGCGTTCCACCTGGACAAGCTCGCTGCCGACGGCCTGCTCGAGGTCGCTTACAAGAGGCCGCCGGGCCGCGTCGGCCCAGGCGCCGGAAGGCCCGCCAAGGTGTACCGGCGCTCGCGCAGCCAGGTGAGCGTCACGCTGCCTCAGCGGGACTACGAGACGCTCTCACGGCTGATGGTCCGCGCCCTCGACCAGCAGATGCCACCGGCGGTGTCGCTAAAGCTTCGGGAGGAGGGTCGCAACGCGGGCTCTCTCATGGCAGATGAGGCCCGACACCTGGCGGGTCGCCGGTCCAACCGGCGGCGCCTGCTGCAGGCGGCGATGGATGTGCTCTGGCGTAGGGGCTTCGAGCCCCGCCACCAGCGTGGCGAGATCGTGCTCGGGAACTGTCCCTTCGAGGCTGTGGCGCGCGAGCACCCCAAGGTGGTGTGCGAAATGAATCTGGCGATTCTCGAGGGGTTCGTCGGGAAACTGCACGTCAAAGGAACGACCGCGAGGCTCGAACGCGCCGATGGCCGCTGCTGCGTAATCGTGCAGACGGGGCCGCCCGCGGAGGAGGGTGTGGCCTGACTCGGCCCCAAGGCTTGACCGGGCAGGGTCACAAGGCCATGTCCGTGACATGGTCACCACGGCCACGGGGATGCCTCGGCTGCAGACGGTCGATCATGGGAGGAGGGGACCAATGACGACACCTGGCTTCCGACTCGGCATCTACGTGTTCAAGGACGCGGAGATCGTCGACTTCGCGGCTCCCTACGGCGTGTTCTCCGTGGCGCGACGCTTCGACCCGGAGCTGGACACCTTCCTGATCGCGGACGCGATGCGTCCAGTCCAGGCTCAGGCGGGGTTCACCATTCTCCCCAACTACAGCTTCCAGGACCGCCCGGCGATGGACGCGTTCCTGATTCCGGGCGGGTTCGGCACCCGGCAGGAGATG
>DATFWQ010000366.1:0-30708 GCA_035259145.1 Candidatus Dormiibacterota bacterium
GAGAGAGTAGTTCTGGCTTCCCTTGTTCGCCCTCAGCCCGCCCAACCAGGCACCTCCGTCCGTCCGCGTGGTGCCCCTACCTGGCACCAGGTGGACCTGATAGTCGGGCCCAGGCTCGACGTCGAGATCCTCGAGACGAACGACGAGCTGGCCATCGGGCAGCCGCACGAGCAGCGCAGTGCCAGAAGCCCGATGGTCGACGCCCGACAGCCTCCCCCAACGCAGAACGGTGGGACCTGCGACGGCTGCCGGCGAAGCAGATGACGCCGGTGTGCTCGCAGAGGTCGCTGCCACAGCCGGCAGCCGCTCATCCACCTGGGTCTCGCGAAACGCCGGTCCGGCGGTGACCGCCAGGAATCCGAGGACGGGTAGAAGCCCTGCCGCCGCACCTGCCCACGGGCGGCCGCTCAGCCGCCATGAGCCGAAGACGGCAGCCGCCGTGAGTACGACGGCCCCGGCGCTGATGGCCAGCGCCTGCGGACTCCCGAGGGTGGAAAGGATGATGCCCGGCTTCCACAGGCCGAAGGCTCCTCCCAGCACTCCGAAGACGGCGAAGGGGATGGCCAGAACTGCGGCCGTGCGCGTAGACATCTCGCCATTCAACCTGGCGATTGCGACAGATCGTTGACAGGTGGGAAGGTGGCTACTGTCCGCGGCAGCACGGAGGGGGTCAGGAGGGGGAGGCCTGCCTCCCCCTGCAACGACTAGGCGCCGGCGCCCTTTGGCAGATACGGGGCCGGGTCCACGGGCTGTCCGTGCAGGCGGACCTCGAAGTGCAGGTGGGTCCCGGTGGACGCGCCCGTCGAGCCCTCGATCCCGATCGGCTGTCCCTGCGCGACCTTCTGACCTACGGTGACGCTCGTTTGCGCCAGGTGCCCGTACAGCGTCACGAAACCGTCGCTGTGCACGATGATGACGTAGTTACCGTAGCCTGTCATCCCCGAGCCAGCGACTGCCACCACCCCGTCGGCAGCCGCGGTTACGGTTGTTCTGGTGGAGGCCAGGTCGAGGCCGGTGTGAAAGTGCGCGAAGCCGAACATCGCCGGCTCGAGCCAGAGCACGCTCGGACCGAAGCCCTGGGTCAGCACGGCTCCCTGGATCGGCCATCCGAATCTTGCGGTGCCCCCTGTGGGGCTGAACACCGTCGTGGCCGTGGACGCGGGGATCAGCGACCTGTTCACGGTAGCCCAGAGCTGCGCTTGTTTCCAGACCTGCTGCTCGGCGGTGGCGATCAGCTGCTGCTCCCTCTGCTGCAGCATCGAGGCCAGCCGCTGGACCAGGTCGGCAGCCTGCTGATTGACGCCGGCCAGCGCGTCCTGGCTGTCCTGGATCGCCGCCTGGAGATCGGTGGCGGTCTGCTGCATCTGGCCGGCGATGTCCGAGAACTGGAAGAGTGCGTCTGACAGCTGCACCGACAGCTGCTGCTCCTCTTCGCGGTCCTTGGTGCGTTGAGCCTCATCCTGCTTGAGCCTGGCCAGGTCGTCTGACAGCTTCCTCCTCAGGAAGTCGGCGCGAAGCGCTGCAGCGGTGAGGTCGCTGGTCTGGGTCACCATGTCGCGGACGCTGCCGGCCTGCACCAGCCTGATGAGGAGCGAGTCCGGCGCCTGGTAGAGCTCACGAGCCATGAGCGCGATCTGCGCCCTCTCGTCGTCGATGCGACGCTGGGTGGCCGCGATGTCGTCATCGAGACGCTGGATCTCCTGGGTGAGTGCGTCGATGCGCGACTGGGTGGCGTCCACCTGCTGCTGGACCTGGCTCTGGTCGGAGGCGTTCACGTTCAGTGCATCAGCCAGCCGCTGTGCGGCGGCCAGAGTGTCGGCGACACCGCTGCCGATCTGCTGCCTAGCCTGGTCGATCAGCCTCTGGGTCGCTGGGTCCGTGGTGGGCGTCGGCGTCGGGGTGGGTGGGGGAGTCGACGCGGGCACAATTGCATTGGAGGGCGGCGATGGCGGACCTGTGCCCACTGCGTTGGTTGCCGTCACCGTGAAGGTGTAGCTCGTGCCGTTGGTCAGCCCCGTCACCGTGGCGGTGGTCGTGCTGCCGTTGACTGTGACCGTCCGGCCACCAGGCGACGACGTCACAGTGTAGCCCGTGATGGCGCTGACGCCGTTGACGGCGGGCGCCGTCCAGGCCACTGTCGCCTGACCATCCCCTGCCGTCGCCGTCACCGCCGCCGGCGCCAGAGGTGTCCCAGGTGTCACGGGGTTCGACGGCGCCGATGAGGGACCATTACCCACCGAATTGGTCGCAACAACCGTGAAGGTGTAGGCAGTCCCGTTGGTCAGACCGCTGACCGTCGCGGACGTCGTGCTCCCGGTGGCGGTGGCTGTCTGAGCGCCCGGCGAGGCCGTAATGGTGTAGCCCGTGATGCCGCTCCCCCCGTCCGTGGCCGGCGGCGTCCAGCTGACCGTCGCCTGCCCGTTGCCCGCCATCGCCGAGACCCCAATCGGAGCACCCGGCGCCGTGGGCGAGGCTGCGTTGGCCGCTACTGCCGAAAGTGGAAGCATGGCCAGGACGAACGCCACGATCACGGGCGCCATCAAGGCCCGCCTCACGTGCGCAGCCGCCGAAACGCGAACAGCGCTGACACAGAACCAAGCGCGATTCCCGCTGCCGTGACCGCGACGACCACGCCTGCCACCGTGAATGAGGTGACGCCCGGCAGCAGCTGCACGAACAGGTGGTGGGCGGCATAGAAGCAAGCCGCGCTCGCTCCCACCACCGCCGCGGCCGCGATCAGGCCGGCAAGGCCTCCGGTGAGCGCGCCCTCAACTCCCAGCCGTGTCCTGATCAACCAGCGCGAGGCTCCGACGAGCTGCATCGTCAGCAGCTCGTCTCGCCTGGCCAGGACCGCTGTGCGAATGGAGTTGGAGCTTATGGCATAGGTGATCGCCAGCATCAACAGCGCAAATGCACCGGCGATCGCGGTCGCCGCCACGATGAACTGGCGGAGCCTGTCGTACGTGCCGGCGTCGTATGAGGTCGGCCGCCGTGAGTCGACACCCGGCTCCTTGGCGGCGACCCCGGCAACGGCAGCCACGTTCGAGGGCTGATCCGCCTGGACTTCGAGGCTGGCCGGGAACGGGTTCGAGTCGGAGTCGGACGCCAGCTGGCCGAGTCCGGGCCGCCGGCGAGCCAGCTGCAATGCCTGGTCCTTGTCGATGTAACGCACCGAGCGTACGTGAGGCAGCGCGGCCAGCTCCCGGTGAGCCTGATCGACCTGCTCGCTCGTGGCGTCGTCACTCAGATACACGTGCAGTACGGCCGCCTCCTGCGACTGAGTTACGAGCAGCGTGCGCAGGGCGAACCCTCCAACCGCCAGACCTCCTGCCACCGCCAGGAGCATCGTGATCGAGCCCAGCGCAGGGGCGACCGTGCGAAGGTTCCGCGTCCAGCTTGCGATGGCTCCGCCGACGCAGAGCCGGCCCAGATTGAGCACCGGGACCCAGGGGCGTCGGTGCCCCCTCGCCGCCGGGGGCCGCCCGAAGCCTGCCTCAGATCCTGGCGTCGTGGGTGGTGGTTTGTAGCCGAGCACGAACTGAGCCATCCGGGCTGCGCCGGCCCGGAACCCCTGAGGCCGCGACTCACCATTCGCAGCTGCCGGCGGCGGCCGGTAGCCCAGCGCCGTTCGCGTCAGCTGTACCACGCGAGCACGAACCTGCAGGTGCCGCGCCGCACCGTTTCCCGATGCGGCGCCGCCGGACTTGCCATTGGTCAGGTTGGGCCTGACAGCGGTCAGCGCCGCAACCGAACGCGGCGGCTGCCACGCACCGCCATTGGTCGCTACCGGTGATCTCTGCAGCGGCGGCTCCGGCGATCTCGATGAGCCGCCGCCGTTTGGAGCCAGCCTCTCGACAACCACCCTCGGTGCCCTCCACGCCCCGTTGGGGTGTGTGACCGCCGTTGGCGGCTGGTAGCCGAGAGCCACCTGCGCCACCCTGGCTGCGCGCGCTCTGAGTCCGAGCCGCGGTCGCTCCGGCCTGGTCGCAGGACGAGGTGGAGGAACGTAGCCCAGCGCAAACTGAGCCACCTTGCTGAACCGCCGACGCAGCTCGCCTCGCCGCCGCTGGCGCTCCATGACGCGGCGGTTGGCGGCTCCGTTCGAACTGATCGGCGCCGTGGCAGGCCGATCGCCGACAACCTGGCCCTCTCTCAGCTCGATCACGCGGCGTCCGCGGCTCTCGACGAATCCGACGTCGTGCGTGGCGACCACGACAGTGGTACCGGCCTCGCAGCAGCGCTCCAGCAGCTCGATGACAAGCTCCGCGTTGCGGCGGTCGAGGCCCGCGGTCGGTTCGTCGGCGAGCAGGAGTACCGGCCCGGGCACCAGTGCCCTTGCAATTGCGAGGCGGCGCTGCTGCCCGCCAGACAGCTGGTGCGGATATGCGCCCGGCCGCTTTCCGAGTCCGACCTCGTCGAGCCGGAGCTGGGCGCGGGCACGGACCTCGCGTCGGGGCAGCCAGAGGTCGGAAACCTGCAGCGCGAACGCCACGTTGCCACGCGCGCTCATGTCCTGGAGGAGCCGGTGATCTTGAAAGACAGCTGCCACACTGCGCCGGAGACGCGGCAGAAAGCGGCGCCACCGGCGTTCGAGGCGGAAGCCGTCCACGCGGATGGTGCCCGCGCTGGGCCTCAGGTCGCCATGAATGAGCTTGAGGAGGGTGGTCTTGCCGGCTTCGCTGGGCCCGGTTACGAAAACGAACTCGCCGGGGGTGATGGACAGGCTGACTTCTTTGATGGCGATCAGGCGCTCATAGCGGCGGCTGACCCCCGTCAGCCGGACGAACGGGGTTTCCTGCTGGGCCGGCTCTGGACCGTGGTCGGGCGCCGCGCTTCGAGGCCCCCCTCCCCCGGCTTCGCCGGGTGCTCCCCCGACATGGCGGGGGAGAGACTCAGCTCTGACCGGCTGCACGTGGACTCCCAACCCGTCGCCTGCGCGACTGCGCGCTGATGTCAGCCGGTCCCATCGCCTCCTTCACCATAGATCAGCGCTTCCGCCGTGGACGCACTGAACCTCCCTCCCTATTGCAGAGCCTTACACAACCATGACACAGGCGCATCCCGCGTGCAGAGCGCAGGCGCTAAAGCAGCAGCTTCTGCAGGTCCAGCGCCAGCTGCAGCCGGTGCCGCAGCGCGGGAACGTCCAGGTCACCCCCCAGCAGCTCGCGCAGCTTCTCTATTCGATACAGCACCGTGTGGCGGTGCAGGCCCAGCTCAGCCGCCGCCTCTTTGACCGTCGCGCATGAGAGCACCACTTCCAGCGTCTCCAGCAGTGGCCGGCGACGAGCAGACTGGAGCGCACCCAGGACGTGCTTCACATACCGGTCGGCGACCAGCGGGTTCTGGGCCAGGACCAGGTACGGCGCCATCTCGTCGTGGTGGTGCAGGACCGCCTCAGGACGGAGCTTCCGGCCGACCTCCACCGCCTGTTGGGCCTCGAGATATGAGCGGGAGATGCCGCGCAGGCCGGGGTATTCGCCGCCCAGGCCGGCCCTGAATCGCGGCCTCACGCGGCGCCGGAGGTCTGACAGCAGCGAGTGAATGTCGTCCGCGACGTCCGAACGCTGGCTGGGCCAGAGAACCACGAGCGTGCTCGGATCAGTGACGTCGGCCAGCGAGCCGGTTGGCAGCTCGGACGCGGCAAGCAGATCCTGAGCGTGGTCGTCGTCGGTCTTGACGATGAGCGCCAGGTAGCCAGGGGCCAGCTTGACCCCGATCGCCAGCGCCTGCTTCTGGATCGCCAGCTCGTTGTCGAACGTGTCGCTGATAAGCGAGTGGACAAGTCGCGTGCGGGCTCGGGTGCCGCGCAGCATGTGCTGCTCGCGTGCGTGCACGTAAGTGCGGGTCACCTGCGCCGCCACCTGGTCGAGCGCGGTGAAGACGTAGTTGGCCGTCACGACGAGAGCCTCCGGGCTGGCGTCCGGGTGGTCTCGCCAGGCCCGCAAGATCGCATCCCAGGCCACGCGTGCCGCCATCCGGTAGGCGGCAAGCACGGGCTCGACAGACTGGGAGGTCCGGGCCTGCAGGATCCCAAGCTGAGCGACCTCCCGAAGCTCCCGCTGGGTCGCCGGGCGTGCCTGGCGCGCGGTCGCCAGGAAGAGGTCGATCCCCGCCTCGCAGGCCCGCTCAATCGCTTCCCGCTGCGGCGCCGCGCCGGCCGAGTCGTCCCACCGGACCAGGGTCACCACGGCCCGGGTCATGTGACGTGCCAGGCCGGGCCGGCGCCGCTCAATCTCCTCGATCAGGGAGGCGGGGAGGGCGAGACTGGACCTGGTGGCCATGTCCGCCATGACCGGACTATATAACGGCACCTGGTGGCTTTCGCCATCGGGTCGACAATCAGGCGGTGACAGCTGCCTCCGTGTGGTCCTTCACGAAGCTCAGGATCTGCCTCCATGAGTCCTCGCAGGCGTCCTTGTGCTCGTCGAAGGTCCTATCGAAGAACGAGTGCGGGGCGCCCTCGTAGACGACCATCCTGTGCGGCACGCCTGCCTCGGTCAGTTCGCCGTCAAACTTCTGGAATTCCTCCTGTGGCGTGAAATCGGCTCCGGCCACCAGGAGTAGGAGCGGCGCCTGCATCTGAGGGATGACGTCGCGCACGCGCGAAGGAACGCCGTAAAAGCCGACGCAGCCGGCGAGGCCGTGGCCGGCGGCAGACTGTCGCCAGGACTGAGCGCCTCCGAAGCAGAACCCCACCGTGAACACCGAGCGCACGTCTCCCATCTGGCCGGAGCGCAGGAATCCGACCGCCGCGCGGGTGTCCGCCGCGATGCCCTCTGGCGTCGTCTTCTCGACGTGGGCCCGAAATTCGAAGCTCTCGTCGCGCGAACCGTCGCCCGCCGTGCGGCCGAAGTAATCGATGGCCACGGCGTCGATGCCGGCCTCCGCGAAGCGCTGGGCGAGCTCCTTGTAGAAGCTGTGCAGGCCACGCACGTCGGGCATCACGACCATCCCGGCGCCGGTCGGCCTGGCGGCTCGTGCGAAGTAAGCCATGAAGCGATTGCCGTCGGCGGCGGTCAGATGCATGTCGCCCTGCTCTGCGGCAGAGCCACCGATCGGCGGCAGCGGTGGTCTGGCGTCGTCCGTGTAGCACATGGAAGCTATTCTGTTGAATCCGGCCGCCCCTCGCCGGCGGCATCTCGGGATTGGACCGAGTGCAGAGACTGGGCCCTCTGCCAACCCCTCGGATTGGGCCATTTCCCGGCACTTGGTTCACTTGTGGCACAGCTGCGAGACACTTCGGCGGCCTACGGCGCAACCTCAGACCAGCCCTGCTCCAACCGGACGAGGGGCATCCAACCGAGCCGCCGGCACATGCTGCCGGCGCCGGACGCCTCCTCTTGTGCCGTCAAGGCGACCACCACTCGCCGAACGCCCACCATTCGCAGGAAGGGGACCGTGCTGCTCACGAGCCATGGCCCCACTCCCTTACCACGCCAACCCTCGCGTACGCCAAGGCTCGTCAGCTGCGCCCAACCGGAGAGTGCGGGCAGGGTGCCTCCAAACGACAGGTCCGGGGTCCAGTCAAGGAATCCGACCTCGGTGCCCGCAAACTCCGCGAGGAAACGGTGGCCTGGCTCTTCCGTCGCGGCGTGCACCTCCAGGCCGGTGATCGGCGGCTGAACGGCTCCGCGGTCCGGCAGTCCGCCCACGTACAGCACCTCCTCGCCGCCCCTGACCGGTTCGAAACCAGCGCGGTTCAGCGCCGTAGAGACGTGCGGCCAGCTATCGGGCACTCCGCTGACCACCGGTACAGGCAACGACGTGTCACAGGCATACAGGCGCCTGGCACCCCACGCTGCAACCACATCGCGTGCCACGTCGACGAGGGCTTGAGCGGCCGGCTCAGCGTCGGGCCAGAACAGAAGCCAGGCGAGCTCGGCTGCGTCGCGGTACGCGGCACCGACCTCCGGCCCGGAGCCGTAGTGGATTACGTGAGCTGCGCCCAGCAAGCGATCGTCCTCTACGGCACACAGCGTCCGCCGCTTGTCGATCCATGGGTCAGGCCCGCCGTCTTCCCTGGGAGAGCCCAGGCTGCCCGCGATCACACCCGCAGGCAGCCGCCAGCCTGGCACGACTCCCGCCAGGTGACGGTTGATGAGGCGCTCGAGCTGTGCGAGATGGGCCGGTCGGTGTTGTTCGACGCTGACCATCAGCCTGCCTCGCAGCGGCTGGCCATTTCGCAGAGACGGGGAGAGCCGCGCGTCGGGTCACGATCGATCTGGTTCACCCGACCTCGAAAAGCACGTGGTGCGGCAGCCAAGATGCCAGTCGATGGTACTCCAGCCGGGGCGGACGGCATCGCGGCCGATCAGAGCCAGCCGATGTCCCCAGAGCTGAGGTCGGCTTCGGCTCGATTGCGGGCGTCGAGCAGGCGCCGGCGCCTGACCTCGACGCAGCCAGCACGTTTCGGCCAGTCGCATGTAGGCTGGACCGCGACATGCAAGCCGCTGCGGTCGAGCTCATCGACGCTCACAAGCGCTATGGCCACATCGAGGCCGTGCGGGGCGTGAGCCTCGCCATCCATCGAGGTGACCTGGTCGCCATGCTGGGGCCGAACGGCGCCGGCAAGACGACATCGATCAATCTCATGCTCGGGCTGCGGAAGCCGACCTCGGGCAGGGCAAGGCTCTTCGGTCTCGACCCCGCCGACCGGCGCGCACGCAGCAGGTGCGGCGTCATGCTCCAGGAGTCGGGCGTGCCCGACACGCTGACGGTGCGCGAGCTGCTCGAGCTCTTCGGCTCGTACTACCCCCACCCCATGGCGCCCGAGCGCGCCATCGCCCTGGCCGGACTCGAAGAACAGGCCAAGCAGCAGGCCGGCAAGCTGTCGGGCGGTCAGCGCCAGCGCCTCTATTTCGCGCTGGCTGTGTGCGGAGACCCCGAGGTGATCTTCTTCGACGAGCCGACCGTGGGCATGGACGTGGAGGCCCGGCGTGCCTTCCTGCAGACAATCCGGGAGTTCGGCCGAGAGGGCAAGACCATCGTGCTGACCACCCACTATCTCGAAGAGGCGGATCAGCTTGCCGAGCGGGTCATCGTGATCGACCGCGGCCTGGTCATCGCCGACGCCACCCCGGCCGAGATCAAGTCAAGCGTGGTCGGCAAGCGGGTGAGCTTCACGACGACGCAGCCGCTGAGGGAGGGTGACCTCACCGGCCTGCGGTACTCCCGGCTGGAAATCGACAGGGACCGGGTCCGCCTGTTCACCAACGCCCCGGAGATCCTGCTTCGCGAGCTGTTCCGTCGCGGCGTCGACGTCCACGACCTCGAGGTGGTAGGAGCGGACCTGGAAGAGGCCTTCCTGGCCCTCACCGCCGAGGCTGAAAAGGAGACGGTCGCATGAGCGCCGCAGCCTCCGCCGACGTGGCCCCGCTCGGACGAATGCTGGTCACACAGACGAGGTTCCAGCTGCTGACGCGGCTTCGCATACCGGCCTTCTCGGTGCTGTCGCTTGGGTTGCCGGTGATGTTCTACGCGCTCTTCAACGCGATTTACGGGAGTACGAAGCTCAACGGTGTCACCGGCAGCGAGTTCATCCTGGTCTCTTACGCGACCTACGCGGTCGCCAATGTCATGGTCTTCAACTTCGGGATGGGTATCGCCAACGAGCGTGGCCGGAAGCTGGACCTGCTTCAGCGCGCAATGCCCCTTCCGCCGGTTGTGGCCGCAGTCGCGCAGGTGGTCGCCGCCATGCTGTTTGCGCTCATAGCACTGCTGATCCTGTTTGCGTACGCCTTCCTGGTCGGCGGCGTCCGACTCGGCGCCGGGACCTGGCTCGACCTGTTGTGGAGGCTGATCATCGGCGCATTCCCCATGATCGGCCTCGGCATGGCGATCGGCTACGGGGTCGGCGCCAACACGGCGCCGGCCGTCGTGAATGCCGTCTACCTGCCGATGGCCTTTCTCTCGGGCATCTTCTTTCCACTCAGGCTGATGCCCGACTTTCTCCAGAAGATCGGTCAGACCCTACCGACCTACCACTACGCCGAGCTCGGGTGGAACGTCCTCGGCCCCGGCGTGGCCGACGAGAGCGCGGTAAGAGCCCTGCTGTGGCTGGCCGGATGGGCCGTCGTCCTGATCGGCCTCGCGGTGCGAATCTACCGGCTGGACGAGTCCCGCAAGTTCAGTTAGAGCCCACAAGGGCGAACTGCCGTCGGTGGGCCCATTCGCTCGCCGCCCATAGGTCGTTGTGCCGGCAGTGCGACCTTATTAGAGCGGGCGGGACTGGAGCCAGCCGTCCCAGTACGTGACCTCGGAGACCGGCCGGCGCCGAGCCTCCGCCCAGCGGCCGAGGGGGTGGCCGACCGGGATTATGGCGAAGGTCTGGACCTCCCTGGGAATGCTCAGGATCTCGCGCACCCCGTCTTCGTCGCCGAGGTGGATAGTCGTCAAGGTCGTGCCGAGGCCGAGGGCGCGTGCGGCGAGCATCAGGTTCTGCACCGCCGGAAAGACGCTGGATCCGGCACGGCCCCGCTCGGCCCTCGCGCACGGTATCAGCAGCGCCGGCGCCTCGCCCATGTGATCGGCGAGGTGGCGGGCGCTCCTGAGCATGCGGGCGACATCGGGGTTGCTCTTCGCATCCTGCTCGTACGTCACCAGCCGTAGGCGAGCCTGCGCGCGGTAGACCTCCCCCACCCGGCGCTTGAGCTCGAGATCTCGCACCACCAGCCAGCGAACCGGCTGCGAGTTGCCTCCGGTGGGCGCCCGGGTCGCGGCGTCGATGATCGTGACCAGGTCTTCATCGGACACGTCGCGGGCAGGGTCCAGCCTCCGCATCGACCGGGTTGTGCGAATCGCTTCCAGGACGTCCATCAGGCCCTTTCTCCCCCGTTCCTTCTCACCAGGGTCGCTCGCCGAATGCCTCGTGGTAGCGGTTGGCGAACTCAGTCCGGGTGTACCGGTGCTCGATGGTTCCCGTCTGTTCGACGACATACGTTGCCGCCAGGGACGCGATCCGACCGGCCCGGCCGATGTCGAACCCGCTCAGGAGGCCGTAAACCAACCCGGCCCGATAGGCGTCGCCGGCCCCTACGGGATCCGCCTCGACCCGTGGGAGGGCAGGCGGGATCGTGAAGTCTCCATCCCGGGTCGAGATCCGTGACCCCTCGCGGCCCAGCGTCGTCACGATCATCTCTGCCAGCTGGAGCAGCCCCCCCGCATCGCGACCGGTGCGCCGCCGGATCAGCTCGAGCTCGTAGTCGTTGCCGATCACGATCCAGGCGCCGCGACTGCCCTCCTCCAGGTCCGCGGCGCTCATGTGTGGGAGCTGATGCGCGGGATCGAACACCCACCGGACACCGGCCTCTCGACACTCGCGGACCAGCCGGAACATCGCGTTCGGGGCGTTGGGCCCGACGATGACTGCTTCCGGCTCGGGCACAGTGTCGCCGAGGCCGAGTGTGCCGGCTCGCAGCATGGCGCCTCCGTAGTAGCCGGTGATCTGATTGTGGTTCAGATCGGTTGTCGTGAAGCCGGTCGCGGTGAGCTCATCGTCCAGGATGCGCAGGCCCCTGCAATCGACGCCCAGGCTCTCCAGCCAGGCCTTGTAGTCGGCTCCGTCGGCGCCGGCAGTGGCGAGGATCGCGGCGGGGTGCCCAAGCAACACCAGTGTGTAGGCGTAATTCGGCGCCACCCCGCCGCGCCTTTTCTCCATGCTGTCGACCAGAAAGCTGAGGTTGATGACGTGGGTCTTATCGGGGACGATCTGGTCACCGAACCGACCCTTGAACGTGAAGATGTAGTCGTATGCGACAGAACCCGTCGCGACGACTGTCATGGCGGTGCTGAGGCTACTCGAAAGTGAGAGAGGGGCGCCCGGGATGGGCGCCCCTGCACTTGGGGAGGGGTTGGATGTCGAGTTCTACTACGGCTTTCGGCGAGGCGCCGGAGTGCGAGAGCTCGCATAGCGGGTCGGAGGCTGGATGGCCTCCTGAAGCCGGCCCAGCGCGCGCGCGGCAGCACCGGTTCCGCTGTGGGCGAGCTCGAGGGCCTTGTAAGTCGCGTCGCCAACCATGTCTCGACGCTTGGCCTGGCTCTTCACGAACCGAAGGCTGCTCTTCGCGGTCTCCCTGGCCGCCTCCTGAATTGTCGGCATATGGATCACTCCTTGGTTATTTTACTGACGCCACGCGTCATTATAACGCGGCTGACGCGGCGCGTCAAGCACCCAGGAGCCTGTCTATCAGCGATTGGGCAAAGCTTCCGAAGACGTCGTAATGAGCCACCCGCCGCCGCTTCTCAGGCTGGATCCATTCCGGCCGCAGCCCGTGCCTTCGGCCCCAGTCGGTGAGGAGGGGCCGCAGGCCGATCACGTGGACGAACGGCTTGTGCATCACAAGACCGCGCGGGGAGAGGCGGCCGTCATAGGTGTCGAAGTTCCGGTGAACGGCAATGCCGCCCTGCTCTGCAAAGGCGATCGCTTCGCGGATCTGGCGCCGCTCGAAGTAGCGCTCCCGAGGGGGAACGGCGGTTGCCCCGGCGTTCAGCGCCTGTTCGGACAAAGTGGCCGGTAGGAGCACAGGAAGCACGGCCGGTCGCGGTGCTCGGGGCCCAGCGTGAAGTCGCCTTCTGAGATGCGCCTCGCTCCCTCGAGCACCCTGGCTTCCGCTGCAGCAGCGTCTGGAGCGACGTCGATGGCTTCACCGCGGCGGAGATCGAAAAGAACCAGCCCCGGCTGCCCGCTGCCACCAGGGAGAAGGCCTCGCCGTGCCGCCAGACCGTACATCCGGAGCTGGGTCGCGTACGCCTCCCTGAGCCGCTCGTCAAGGCGTGCGTTCGTCTTGTAGTCGACAAGCGTGGCTCTGCCGTCGACCACGCAGACCCGGTCGACGAAGCCCTTCAGCCGGACAGAGTCGCCCAGGCGCAGGTTGAACTCGACTTCGGTGCCCAGCGTACGAGCACGGGCAAGCGGGTGCGCCAGGTACCCGCGGAGCATCTCCTGGCCCGGCTCAGGCCCCTGGTACAGCTCGAGCAGGTCACCGGCGCGAGTGTGCCAGGCGTCCAGCGCGCGGTGAACGGCGGCGCCGAGCTCCGAGGCGCCTTCTCCTCGCCGTGCAGCCTGCGGCAGCAGCTCGTCTGGCGGCACGGGCACGCGCCAGACCTGCTGGAAGCGATACCGCGCGGGGCAGACCTCGAACTGGTGCAGCTGGGAGAAGCTCAGCCGGACCTGCGACTCGCCACGCCGTCCCCCCTCCCCCCCGGGTTCCCCGCGCAAGCCGCCTCGGTGGCTGGAGGGGATTCGTTCTCGGAGCCGCTCCAGGCGGTCCAGGCGTTCGATCACCTCGTCGACCGCCGCCGCCGGCTCACCATTGCCGTCGCTTGCCGCTCGGCCGACCGACAGCTGCAGCTGTTCCGCCTTCACCACGATCGCCGCCTCGTGGTGCGCAAGCGCCCACTGCAGAAGCTCGGCAAAATGGTCGTCGGCCTCAGCGCTCACGTCAGCCGGCGCCTCCTCCGGGCGGGTGGCGCTTACGTAGAGCAGATCACGAGCACGCGTAAGCGCCACATAGACCGCGCGCCGGCGCTCCTGCCGCGCCAGCTCCACTGAGCGTGCCCCGGGTGCATGCTCCTTGAAGCGGGGGTGCTTCCCCTGATGCCAGTACTTCATCACGAATCCCATGTGGTCGGGGTCGAAAAAGAGCCGCTCGAGGTCACGCGGATTGGGGCGGCGCAGGTTGACCAGGAAGACGACGTCGAACTCCAATCCCTTGGCGCCGTGGATGGTGAGCACGCGCACCGCGTCGGCGGCTTCGACCTCGGCCTCGCCGATCGGTATTACCGCCTCCATGATCCGGTCCAGATGAGTTACGAAATCGGCGATGCCGGCGAGACTGGCTTCGCCTTCGAAACGCGTGGCCATCTGGAGGACTTTGCGCAGGTTCAGAATGGGCCGGGGACCCTCGCGTCTGGCACGGAGCTGGCAGTGGCGGAGGTAGCCGGTCCGGTCCAGGAGACGGTTTAGCACGTCCGCGACCGTGAGCCCGTCTCTGGCAGCACCCAGCTCGTCTGTTACCCCCAGTGCCTTCTCGACCCGCCGGGCGGCATCTGCGGTCAGCTCCGGCCAGCCCTCGGCGGCGGCGGCATCGAGGCAGTCACGGAGTCGCATGCCATGCCGATCGAACCTGCGTGAAGCCAGCCGGTAGACCTCGGCGTCGCCCAGGCGAACGATCGGGCCCTGCAGCACGCGCACCAGGGCGCCGTCATCCATCGGGTCCGTGACCAGCCGCACCAGGGCGAGCACGTCCTTGACCTCCTCCCGGTCGAAGAAGCCCGACCCGCCGGTGGTCACGTACGGGATGCCCTGGGCACGCAGCTCCTCTTCGAACTCGCGGGGCAGCAGCTTGACGGAATGCGAGAGCACCGCGATCTGACCCGGCTGCCGGCCGGACTCGATCAGCCGCCGGATCTCAGCGGCCACCAGACGAGCCTCGCCCCGGGCATCACCTGCCATGACCAGCGCCACAGCCGCGCCCCCTCGACCTCGTTCCGCGGTCAGGTCAGGCTCTGCGGCGAAGTCTTGATCGCGCTGGATGAACGCCGTGGCGGCATCGAGGATCTCCTGAACAGAGCGCCGGTTGACCGTCAGCGGCTGCAGCCGGCCTGGAAAGCGGCTGCGGATGTTCTCGATCTCGGCGTCTCGCCAGCCGTAGATCGACTGCTTCGCGTCACCTACCGCGGTCACGTTGGCGAAGTCGGGAGCGGCCAGGAGCCGGATCAGCTCCAGCTGTATGCGGTTGGTGTCCTGAAACTCGTCGACCAGCACGTACCGAAACCGCTGACGGCACTGCTTCTGAAACTCGGGAACGCTCCTCAGCGCCTGGATGACGACAAGGATCAGATCGTCGAAGTCCATCCTGCCGGCCTGTCCCAGCCAGGCCTCGTAGGTGCTGTAGATCGTGTGCAGCACCTCGATGGCTTCGAGCTCTGCGCGCGCCGGAAGGGGGGTATCAGGGTGGGTCGGAACCAGCGTGCTGTGGATCTCCAGCGCGCGGCGCCGGAACTCGTCTGCTCTGATGCCTCTGCCTTTGAGTTTGAGCGCGAACGTCGGGCCGTGCTTGATCAGGTCGTTTACCTCGTCGGGGTTGAGGGCTTCGAAGTCGGGGTCCAAGCCTGGTTCTGCGCCGCTCCGCAGCCGGGCCTGGAGGCGCTCTACAAGCAAGCGCTGGCCGATCTCGTCAAGCACCCGGATCTCGCGTGGGATCCCGACCATGTAGGCGTCGTCGCGCAGCAGCCTGGCGCAGACGCCGTGGAAGGTCCCTATCCAGGCGTCGTCGAGGGGCCGTTCGAGCTGGCGTGTGAGCCGGACCCTGAGCTCGGTTGCCGCCGCTTCGGTGAAGGTGACGGCCAGGATGGCCTCAGGCTGCACCGCATGCCGCTCGACCAGCCATCGAAAGCGCTGGACCATCGTGTAGGTCTTGCCCGTGCCCGGGCCGGCGGCGATCAAGAAGGCGCCGTCGGGGCCGGCCTGGATGGCGGCAAGCTGCTCTGCGGTCGGGGCCTCCGTGCTCACTCCGGAGGGTGGCCTCCATAAGGACAGACCTGGGCGTGGGGGCAGCCGAACCAGCTCAAGCAGGTGCCGATCGAAGCCCTGGGCGCGGGCGCAAAGTCTCCGGCCCGGATTCTCCGGATTGCGTCCACCGCCGCTGTGCGACCACGCTCGAGGTCCTCGTCGCCCACCGTGCGCTGCATCCACTCCCGCACGCCCAGCGCGGGCTCACCGAGCGTGAACAGGACCTGGCGCATGCTCCCGAACACGGTGTCCTTCGGATACCAGAGGGAGAGGAACCGCGGCCGAAGCGCGATCGGCCGCCCCTCCTCGTCGACACCATCGCGACACGCCAGGTAGTACATGAGGAGCTGGACGTCAGCCAGCTCGGGGCCGAAGTAGTCGTCGTACGCGTGCTGTGCGCTGCGGCCGCGGCCGGTCTTGTAGTCCACGACCTCGCATGTGCCCTCCCCGGTGTCGTTTACGCGGTCGATCTTTCCGTGAATCTCGGCACCGTCGAGCCACAGCGTGAACTTGCGCTCGACCATCATCGTGCCGAGCCGCCGGATGGGCTGCAGGCTGGTCGCGAATCGAATGTAGTTGTCAAGGATGCGCCGCACCTCTTGCTCCTCCGCACGGCGATCCAGGACCGAGTCGACGCGGTTCAAGTAGCTCTCAAGATGCTGGAGCAGCGCCTTCTCCAGCCATTCCTGCTGCAGCTCGTGCGGGAGCTGGCGCCACTCGGCCTCACGGCTGTGGAAGTCCTCGAGCACACGATGCAGGAAGCTCCCGCGCTCCATCTCCACACCGCGGGGCGGCGCGACCAGGCCGGGGTGGTGGTTGTACCAGTAGAGGCGCGGGCACTTCAGGTAGTCATTGAGCGAAGTCGGGCTGAAGTGACCGGGGGTCACCCCTTCCGGCCTCGTCAGGTACGGCTCGAACGAGCGCCCCGCTTCGGGGTCGGTTATGAAACCCAGGTCCGCACCCAGCGCGGCGAGCCTGGCCCGGCTCGTCTCGGCGAGCCGCACGCCGGCCAGCACCGTCTCGGCTTCTGACAATGTGAGAACAGAACCGGCATCCACGCGTGCCTCCGACCGCGTCAGCTCGCTTCGGTGCACGCCCTCGAACGCCGGGTCGAGGAATGGCGAGGGCCCGGCCAGACCGTCGTACTCATCCGCGTACGTCACGTATAGGCGCTGGCGCGCCCGGGTGATGCCCACGTAAGCCAGGCGACCCTCCTCTGCTGCGTGCTCTTGCGGATTCGAGGGCCATGACGGGCGAAACCCGTCCAGGGTTTGCTCGAGCCAGCGCTGGTCGCTGTCGTCGAGGAGCGGGTGCGGGCGGGCGGCGAGTGGAAAGAGTCCCTGGGCAAAGCCGCTCAGAAAGACCACCTTGTACTCCAGGCCCTTGGCCTGGTGGACGGTCATCACCTGAACGGCCTCGCGCTGAGCAGCCGCGGCCGGGTCGGCATCGTCCACGGCGCGCGCGATCAGCGAATCGAGACGAGCGGCCACGTCGCCCAGCACGGGCGGAGTGCCGTGGAGCCGTCTCCAGACCTCGTCGAGCTGGTTGAACGCTTCGAGTGCCGCCCTCAGACTGGCAAGACTCTGCTCTCGCTCCTCCTCGGGCACCGGCAGCGCCAGCACCCGCTCCATGACCCCGGCCTCGATCAGGATGGTGTAGGCAAGCGCCGCCAGCGGCAGGCGTCGTGACTGGCGGACCACCTCGTAGTAGGCGCTGACGGCCGCGTGCAGCGCCCGCAGCTCCTCCGCCGAGAGGAATTCCGCGAAGTCGGGGGGCTTCGTGGGGCTGGCGTCGGTCTGGGTGTCGGGTTCGCCCCAGGGAAGCGGCCAGGCCTCGGGGTCGGTTCCGTGCAGCCAGTAGATCAGCCGGCGCAGGACCCTGGCGAAGGCTCGGCCCTCCTCGATCGCGTGGCGGCGGAGCCTGCCCACGGCGCGGTGACCGACGCCGCTCAGGCCCGAGGCGAGGACGCGCTCCAGCGACTCCGGCTCCTGCGGTAGGTACACGGCGCGCAGGTAAGTGAGCAGGAAGCGCACGACCTCGTTGCGGGCGATGGCGCCCACCCCTCGCACCTCGTAGGGCAGATCCAGAGCCCTGATCGCCTCCTCGAACGGGGCCGAGAGCGTGGTCGTCGAGCGCAGCAGGACGGCGAAGTCGCGGGGTCGCAGGTCCGGGTCTTCGAGCATCAGGCGGCGGATTTCGCGGGCCACGAAGAACGCCTCGTCGACCGCGGTGGCCTCTCTCGCGACTCGCACGGAGGGGCCGCCCTCGTCGGGCTCTGCGCGTCCGCTTGCGAAGGTGGTCGCATGCGCGTCTGCCTGCGTTGCCGCGAGCAGGCTCCGACCCACGGCCAGCACAGACGGGGGGCAGCGGTGGCTGACCGCGAGTTCGATCGACGGGCCACCGTATACGCGCGCAAAGTCCTGCGCCAGCAGACGCGGCACCGTGCCACGGAAACCGTAGATCGACTGGTCCGCGTCGCCGGCCACCAGCAGTCGTGGTGAACTTGCGGGCGGAGCCAGCGTCCGCAGCAGGTGAAACTGCGCGGGATCGACATCCTGGAACTCGTCGACGAGGACGTAAAGGAATCTCCGCTGCAGGCTCTCGAGAACGTCCGGACGCGCCTCGAGCAGCGCGATAGCGTCAGAGATCAGATCTCGAAAGTCGCGCAGCCCCGCGGCGTCGAGCCGCGACTGGTAGGCGCTGTACACGTACGCCAGCGCCTTCAAGCGCTGGGTGCCCGAGGTCTGGGCGAGCAGCGAAAGCTCGGCCTGGTGCACGCGATTCTGCTTGAGCAGAGCCACAAAGGCCAGGGCATCTTGAGCGAAGCTGTCGGTCCGGGCAACCCTCGCGAGGGTGCCCAAGCCCGAGCCGTCAAGCTCGAGAAGCGTCCGGCGCATGGCCAGCCACTCCTGGAAGCCGCTCATCAGCAACCGCCCAGGGTCCGGGCGGTGGTCACGCAGCAGGCGGCCGCAGAAGCTGTGGAAGGTGCTGATCGGTGCTTCGTCGTATGAGTCGCGCAGGCGCTCGTCGAGGCGGAGCGCAATCTCGCCGGCGGCGGCCGTCGAGAACGTCAGCACCAGGATCTGCCCCCGTGCTGCCCTGCGGCTCTCGACCAGCTCCACATAGAGGTCCACCAGCGCCTGCGTCTTCCCGGCGCCGGGGCCGGCGAGCAGGCGCGTCGGCCGGTCAAACGTCTCCGCGCTGAATTTCGAGGGTGGTGCCATCGAGATGTTCACCTCCTCCCAACCGCTCGAGTTGGAGCGCTCCCCAACCGGCCGGTTCTGGACATCGTTTCTACTCATCACCAGGCCGAACAATTGTTTTGCATCTGCACGCCACCAGGCAAGGCCGCTCGTTAAGGGTCAGTGCTGCCGAGTGGGGTCAGTTCTGACATAGCAGCTGGAACTGCCTCGGCGACGACGGTTACCAACACTCTCAGAGGTCACGAGCCACGGGGATCACATCCCGACCGATGATCTCTAGAGGCTCGATCCGCTCGATGTCCCTGACCGATCCGATCACCGTCTCGATGCCCATCCGGGACAGCCAGCGCAGCTGGCCGATCAGCTTGCCGACCCTGGCGCCGCCCTCACCCACGTCGAACGAAAACAGGCTGGTCTTCTCGATAGTGCCGTAGTCTCGCCCTTCCGCCTCGCAGTGACGCTTGAGCACTTCCAGCTTGTGTGGCACCCGAGGCGACGGGAACAGGTTGCATGCGTCGGCGTAACGGGCGACCAGCCTCAGCGTCTTGCGCTCGCCGCCGCCGCCGATCAGGATCGGTGGGTGCGGCCGGCTCAGGCTCTGCGGGGAGTTGAGGGGGCGCTCCAGCGTGTAGTGCCGGCCTCTGAACGGGGCATCGTCGTCGCTCCACATGCGCAGGCAGATCTGGATCGCTTCCTCGAGCCGCTCGAAACGCTCGGACAGCGGCGGAAAAGGCACGCCGAGACCCCGGTGCTCCTGTTCGTTCCAGGCGGCGCCGATGCCGAGCCAGGCCCGACCACCCGAGAGGACGTCCAGTGTCGTCACAGCCTTGGCGAGGATGCCGGGGTGCCGGTAGGTCACCCCGGTGACCATCGCCATGACCTTGACCCGCGAGGTGTGCGCGGCGATGAAGGCCAGGGCTGTGTATGCCTCCAGCATCTCGCGCTCTGGCGGGCCGAAGCCACGGATCTGGAAGAGGTGGTCCATGACGCTGACGGAGTCGAACCCCGCCTGGTCGGCGGTGCGCGCGATCGTGGCCAGATCTGCACCAAGATGCTCCGGTCCGCCCTGCCAGGTGAAGCTCGGGATCTGGAGGCCGATCTTCAAGGGGGTCAATCGTACACAGGGCAGACAGCACAGACTCGGATGGCGCGGACGCGGTTCCCACATCAGCTGAAAACGCCGCCCGGCGGGTCGCCGGCCGCTGATTCCGCGTTCGGTGCCGTGGCCTGCCGTGGCTCGGCCTGACGCGCTTCGCAGCGGGCACACGGTCGTCATCGCGCTCGCCGCGTTCGTGGCGCTTGGCCTGCCGGACGGCATGCTCGGCGTGGCGTGGCCATCAATGCGCGGCACGTTCGGCCAGCCGCTGGCTGCTCTCGGCCTGGTGCTGCTGGGGCTCACGTGCGGCTACCTGGCGGCCAGCGCGGCGAGTGGCTTTGTGGAGGTACGCCTCGGGACCGCCGCCGTCTTGATGGCCGGCCTGGCAGCCTCGGCTGTGGGGACGCTGGCGTTCGCGACGGCCCCCAGCTGGCCCCTGCTGGTGCTGGCCGCTTTCTTCCTCGGCCTGGGCGCCGGGTCGGTGGACGCTGGTGCCAACGCCTACGTGGCGCTCGAGCACGGGGTCGCTCCGCTGAACCTTCTCCACGCCGGCTACGGGCTCGGTGCGGCGCTCGGACCCGCAGTCATGACGGTCTTGCTGGCCGCCGGGCTGGTGTGGCGTCTTGCCTACGCGGGCATGGTCGCAGTGGAGCTGGCCCTGCTCGTGGCGGTCGGCAGCACGTGGCGGTCATGGTCTGTGACCCGCCGTAGGCCGGCACTCAGCAGCAAGCCCGGGGTTGCTGTGCCGCTCGCCCTCGTGGCGGCCAGCCTGGCCATGTTCTTCGTCTACACGGGAGTCGAGATGGGCGCCGGCCAGTGGTCTTACACCTTCCTGACTGCGGCCCGAGCCGTCCCCGGCCCCGCCGCCGGTCTGGCCGTGTCCGGTTACTGGGCGGGCCTGACCATCGGCAGGCTGGCTGGCTACGCCACGGGCGAACGCCTCGGGCCACTGCGACTGCTCCACGTCTCGGTGGCAGTGTCTGTGGCGGCTGTCGCGATTTACTGGTCGGCACGCTCTCCGCTGGCAGCAATGGCCGCGCTGGCTGCCACCGGCGTCGGCCTCGGACCCATCTTCCCATCCCTCGTCGCCCTGACCCCGATCAGGGTCGGTGAGGCCGCCGCGTCACGGATTGTCGGTCTCCAGGTGGCGGTAGCGAGTGCCGGAGGCTCGCTTGGCCCAGCCGCCGTCGGAGTGGTGCTGCAGGGAAAGGGACCGGGACTGCTGCCTCTCTGCCTTGCCGCCGGCGCCGCGATCCTCCTTGCCCTGCACGTCGTGACGAGCGTCGCGGTGCGGGAGCGGCGGTGATAGATGCCGGACAATGGTCGAAAGATGGCCGAAGTCGTTTCCATCCACACTGCGAGTGAGCGCAGCGGGCCGGCTCAGGCGCTGGCGGAGGCTGAAGTCGTGACAGACTACGGCATCGCAGGCGATTGGCGGTCGCACCCTCGAAACACGCGTCAGTTGACGCTCATCGAAGAGGAGGGCCTGCTCGCTTCCGGCAGCCGGCTGGGGCTGACGATCCCCCCTGGCGCCAGCCGCCGCCAGGTTGTGGTGCGCGGCGTCTCACTCAACGCGACGCTGGGCAAGAACGTTCGCCTGGGCCAGGTCGTTGTCGAGGTCACCGATCTCTGCGACCCGTGCGCGAACATGGAGCGGACGATCGGGCCTGGGGCCAGGCTGGCGATGGCCACTCGCGGTGGCATCTGTGCACGGGTGCTCGAAGGCGGCACGCTGCGAGTAGGCGACCAGGTTGTCATCGAGACGTAGCCTGCCGGTCCCGCGCTAGTCGAGCCCTTGCTGCCTCACGTGCTCGCGGAAGCCCCGCGGCGTAAACCCGAAGGCCCGCTCCACCGAATCCAGCTCGGTGGCGTTGTCGAAGTTGAAGAGCTCGAGCGCGGCGGGAGTCAGCGGTGGCCGCTGCAGGAGCGCCGTCATGATGCTCGCCTGCGCGCTCGCCACGGCGAGGGGCATCGGGACGAGAAGGCGCCGGACGTGCAGGGCGGCACAGATCTCGACAAGCACATCCTGAAACGTCACATGCTCCGCCCCACCGACCGGCAGCCCGCGGCCCAGGGGGGCTTGATCCCCCAGACACATCTGGACGCAGGTCACGAGGTCCTCGATCCAGAGGGGCTGGAGTCGCACCCGCCCTCCGCCTAGCAATGGCAGCACCGGCCAGCTCCTGGCGAGCCGTGCCAGTGCCGTCACGAAAGGCGCGCCGCGCCCAAAGAGCACTGAAGGCTGGAGGATCACGTACGGGATCCCGCTCTGTCGCACCGCCTCCTCCATACCCCAGCGGGTCGCCATGTAGGTCCCCCGTGGGGCGGGACGAGTGCCGAGCCCAGACATCAACACCACGCGCTCGATCCCGGCCCTGGTGGCTGCTTTCATCAGGTTCTCGGTCCCTGCTCGGTTGACGAGCTCGTAGGCGCCCGGAGACGGTTCCTTGTGGTCGGCCGTGATGGCGGCTGCGTGGATCACGTGCTGGACGCCTTGCAGCGCGGCGTCCAGCGTGGCGGCCTGGGTCAGGTCGCCCTGCACACACTCCATAGATGCCGGGAGCGAACCGGGACGTGCGCTCCTGACGAGGCCTCGCAGATGAAGGTCGGGCCGATCGGCGAGGCGCCGAGACACGCTGCCGCCGACGAAGCCGCTCGCGCCGGTGACCAGGATGGTGATCATGAGGCCTCCCCAAACGGAAATGCGGCCCCCAGACGACGAGCCTCCTCGAGCATGGCGTCCACGCGGGACCGGTCACCGTCCGCGTGGACGAGGAGGTCGATGCCCAGGTACATGGCGAGCGTGGCCTGCGCCGCAACTCGAAGGTTGACGGCGCCGCCCACCGGAAGGCGGTGCAGGAACCCCCGCATGAGCTCCTCCGTGAACAAGATCCACGGCTCCATGCGAGCCGTGAGCTCAGCTGCGAGCGCCGGTACCGCCAGGCTGGCGGCGAACAGCTCGGCGAGGACCGTCGTGTGTCCGCACTCCGCGTCCTCCCGGTAGAGTGCCGCCGCCGCGTCCAGCAGGCGGGGCAGTTCGTCGATGTCCCCGAGTGCCTGCCGGTAGCGGGTCATACGCCGATCGCTGCTGACGTCGAGGGCTGCCAGCAGGAGGTCGTTGACGCTGCCGAAGTGGTAGAAGATCAGGGCCTGGTTGAACCCCCCGGTACGTGCGATGCTCCGAGCGCTCGTGCCCGCGTAGCCGTTGGCGCGGAGCGTCTCGAAAGCCGCTTCCACGATGCGCTGCCTGGTCTCCAAAGCCTCTTGAGCGCGCGCTTTGAGCACTCGCTCAAGCATACCATGGAGTTGACGCATGGCAGACTCGACGGTGAAGTGCACGCCAGCGCTCCGCGGCAAGGGAGGCCGAGGCCCCACCTGTCGACAAGGCAGGCGCTGGAGGAATTGAGATGGTCCCATTCGAGAGATTCACCCGAGGTGCGAAGAAGGCTCTGGCCCTCGCCCATGAAGCGGCTCAGGACGCGGGCGCGGACATCGAGGCGGAGCACCTGCTGGTTGGCATCGCTCGCGAGCGGAACGGGCTGGGCGCCAGGATTCTGACTCGCCTTGGCGTTAGTCCCGAAGAGATCGACCGGCAGGTCGGAGTAAGGCCGCAGACGACCGCCGACGGTTCTCGGGGTGCCCCGGCTGCCGGCGTGGGACGCGTCATCGAGCTTGCCTTCGAAGAGGCGGTCCTCCTACGTCACCGAGAAGTCGGGACCGAACACCTCCTGCTCGGGGTCATCACCGAGGGGACCTCTCACGGCGCCAGGGCACTGGGCACGCTCGGTGTCTCCTCAGAGCGCGTCAGGCGCATGATCCGCGTATTGAGGACCCTGCCGCCTGCTGGAGGGCCGATCACGGCCAGGTTGCCGGATCAACCACTCGAGCTCGAGACGCCAAATGCGCCAGATGTCGACGCGGTCCTACACGAGGCGATGGGAAGAGCCCAGCAGGAAGAGGCGCTGAACGTGCGCCTGGACCACCTCGTGCTCGCCATGTTCAGCCAGCCTGACGGCCGGGCACTGCTGAGATGGCTGGGAGTCGATTCGGCGGCGCTGGAGAATCTCGCGCCGCCACCCAGCGTGGTCGACGCCCAACGGCGCGTCCGCGAAGTCCAGGCCATGGACGAGGTCCTCGCCGCGAGGGCCAGGTCGACAGCGGAGCGAGCCCTCCGCGACTGGGTCAGGACCTGGTGGCTCACGCCCCCACCGCCGGAAGCGCCCGCCCAGCCAACCTGACAACACGCCGAATCGGCGATTGCGTTACCCTAGGTGGTTCCCCCCGGCCCACGCTTGGAGGTTGCCGTGCTCTCGCCTGCGTTGCGACGCTTCCTGCCCTACCTGCGGCCGCACAGGCACCTGCTCGTGCTCACCGTGGTGGCGGCCCTGGTGTCCCTGGCGGCGGCGACGGCCATCCCCCTCCTGATCAAAGCGGTGATCGACGGCCCGGTTGCGCACCGCCAGCCCGGCGAGCTGCTGCCCTTCGGCCTTGCGCTCCTGGGTCTGGCCGCCCTCGAAGGCGCCGCCAACTTCACCCGGCGCAACTACTCGGTGCTGGCTTCACTACGCATGGAGACGGACCTCCGCGACGACTTCTACGCCCACCTTCAAGGGCTCCAGGTCGCATTTCACGATAACTGGCAATCGGGGCAACTGCTGTCGCGCGCGGTTGCCGACATCCAGACCGTGCGCCGCTTCGTCGGCTTCGGCGTCATCTTCGCGGGCTTCTTCGGCGCCCAGTGGATCGTCGTCCTGATCATCTTGATCCGCCTCGACTGGCGCCTGGCCATCATCAGCGGCCTCGTCGTCCTGCCCATCGGTCTGATCAGCCGCCGCTTCTTCCGCCGTTACGCGGTCATCGCCCGCCGCGTGCAGGATCAGCAGGGCGACATGACCACCGTGATCGAGGAGATGGCGACCGGCGTGCGCATCATCAAGGCGTTCGGCCGGGACCGGCTGCTGCTCGAGCGCTTCGAGCGCGAGGCCGGCCGCCTGCGCGGCACCAACCTGGACGCGGTCCGCGTCCGATCGTCGACGTGGACGACCTTCACCCTGGTGCTGAACGCCGATCTCGCGATCGTGCTGCTCCTGGGCGGCCTGGCGGTGACACAGCACGAGCTGACAATCGGCGGCCTGGTCGCCTTCATGACCTACCTGTTCATGCTCATCTGGCCGCTTGACGCCCTGGGGTGGATCCTGGCCATGGGGGAGGAGGCGACCACCGCCTCGACCCGCCTGGCCGAGGTTCTGGACTCTCGGCCCGAGGTCGTGGACAGACCCAGGGCACGTGCCCTCAGCCGGGCGCGAGGCCACGTCCGGCTCGAGAGCGTCAGCTTCCGGTACCCCGGTGGGGGCGGCTGGGTGCTGCGTGACCTGGACATGGAGCTGGAGCCTGGAGAGACTCTGGCTCTGGTCGGCGCCACCGGCAGCGGAAAGACCACAGTGGTGACGCTGGTCCCGCGCCTTTACGACGTCACCGAAGGAAGGGTGACGCTCGACGGTGTCGACATACGGGATATACAGCTCCGCTCGCTCCGGGCGCACATCGGCATGGCGTTCGAGGACCCCATCCTGTTCTCGGCCTCCGTGCACGAGAACCTGGTGATGGGCCGGCCGATCAGCTCCGACGACGATCTCAAGCGAGCCCTCCGGATCGCCAGGGCTGATTTTGTCTGGGACCTGCCCTGGGGCCTGGAAACCCGCGTTGGCGAGCAGGGATACTCCTTGTCTGGCGGGCAGCGGCAGCGGTTGGCCCTGGCCAGGGCAGTCCTCGGCTCTCCGCGTGTGCTGGTTCTCGACGACCCGCTCTCGGCGGTGGACGTGCACACCGAACGGGAGATCGAGGGGGCGCTGGCCGAAGTGCTGGATGGGGTCACGGCGCTGCTGGTGGTGCACCGCCCGTCGACTCTTGCCCTGGCTGACAGGGTGGCCCTCCTTGACGGTGGTCGGATCGCGGCGGTGGGCACCCACTCGGAGCTGCTGCGCACCTCGGGCAGATACCGCTCTCTGCTGGCGGAACGCGCAGAGGTGGCATAGCGGATGGCGGTGGAGACCGCAAAACCGGTCCAGCGCGACGCCTGGCGCGGTGTGGCGGCGGAGGACGTGGACGAGCTCCCCGCGGACGTCAGCGCCCTCCTTCGCCGGCGCTCGCGGCGGCTTCTGGGCCGCCTGGTCGCGCCCTATCGCTGGCGGCTGCTGGCGGCCGTGGCGCTGATCACCCTCCGAACCGGGGGCGCTCTGTGCATCCCCTACCTCGTCGGCCAGGCGATCGACCGCGGCATCGGGCGCGGCAACGCAGGGCTGCTCGAGCTCTATGTGGGATTGATCGGGGTCGCGGCCGTCGCCGCGGCGCTGGGCAACTGGGGCTTCCTTCGTGTCTCCGGTGGGGTCGGGCAGGACGTGCTCTACGACCTGCGGGTGCGCGTCTACACCCACATGCAGCGCCTCTCACTGTCGTTCTATGAGCGCTACACCTCCGGCCGCATCATCTCGCGGCTGACCAACGACATCGATACCCTGACCGACCTCCTGGCGACTGGCCTGACGTCGCTCGCGACCTCCTCCGTCTCGATCGTGGCCATCAGCGTCATCCTGCTGCTGCTCGACATCCGGCTGGGCGCCGTGACGCTCCTTGCGTTCCCGGTGATCCTGCTGCTGACGCAGTGGTTCCGGCACAACTCGTCGCGCGCCTACCGCGCCGTTCGGCAGGCGATCGCGCTGGTCATCGTCCACTACACCGAGTCGCTGAGCGGGATCCGCGCGGTGCAGGCCTACGGCCGCGAGCCGCGGAATCAGGAGATCTTCGAGGATCTGAACGGCCGCTACCGCGACGCCAACGCCTGGTCGGTGCGGCTTTCGTCGACCTACGGGCCAGGCATCTCGTTCCTGGGCCGGCTGACCACTGTCGGGGTACTCGCCGTCGGCGGCCTGCTGGTCATGCGGGGCTCGCTCACGCTGGGCGTGCTGACGGCATTCATCCTCTACGTTCGGCAGTTCTTCGAACCGATGCAGGATCTGTCCCAGTTCTACACGCTGTTTCAGGCTGCGGCGGCCGCGATGGAAAAGCTCTCCGGGGTTCTGGAAGAGACCTCCGCGGTCCCGGAGCCGGAGCACCCCACGCGGCTGCAGGCGGCGGGGGCGATCGAGTTCGCCGAAGTGACGTTCGCCTATCGCGAGCAGCCCGTGCTGCACAGTCTGTCCTTCTCGATCCCTGCCGGGCAGACGGTGGCGCTGGTCGGCGAGACCGGTGCCGGCAAGTCGACCATCGCCCGCCTCGTCGCCCGTTTCTACGACCCGACCGAAGGCGTGATCCGTCTCGATGGCGTGGACCTCCGGGATGTCGACCCGCGCGACCTGCGCCGCGCGATCGTGATGGTCACCCAGGAGAGCTTTCTCTTCAGCGGCACGGTGGCCGACAACATCGGCTTCGGCCGCCCCAGCGCCTCGACGGCCGAGATCGAGTCGGCGGCACGGGCCATAGGAGCGCACGACTTCATCGCAGCGCTGCCAGAGGGATACGACACGGAGGTCAGGCGCCGCGGCGTGAGGCTCTCGTCGGGCCAGCGGCAGCTGGTCGCCTTCGCCCGCGCCTTTCTGGCCGACCCAAGGGTGCTGATCCTGGACGAGGCGACCTCCTCGCTGGACCTGCCCACCGAACGGCTGGTCCAGAGGGCGTTGCGGACCCTGCTGGCGGACCGGACGGCCATCATCATCGCCCACAGGCTCTCGACCGTTGAGATCGCGGACAGGGTGCTGGTCGTTGACGCTGGGCGCATCGTCGAAGACGGGCCGCCCGCGGTACTGGTGGGATCCGGCGGGCACTACGGGGCCCTGCACCGTGCATGGTTGGAGTCGCTGGCGTGACGTGCGCCGTCTTGACCGCGTGCGGGCTTACTCCCGACCAGGTCTCGTAGGATCTGCCTCCGTGCAGCTGCCTGACCTGATCCCCCGTAAGGTCCTGTTCGGCAACCCTACCCGCATCAGCCCGGCCGTCTCACCTGACGGCAGCCGCCTGGCCTACATCGCCCCTGTCGATGGCGTGCTCAACGTCTGGGTCGGCTCCCTGGGTGGCGACGACTTCCAGCCCGTCACAGCGGATCGCGACCGCGGTGTCCGCTTCTTCGCCTGGGCGCACGACAACGGGCACCTGCTGCACATCCAGGACCGCGGTGGCGACGAGGACTGGCACGTCTACGCAACCGACGTGGTGGCGGGCGGGACCCGGGATCTGACGCCGTTCCAGGGCATCCAGGCTCGATTCGTGGCCATGGACAAGCACTTTCCTGACACCCTCCTGCTGGGCATCAACCGCCGCACGGCCGAGCTTCACGATGTCTACCGCCTCGACCTGCCGAGCGGAGAGCTCACGCTGGTCGCGGAGAATCCCGGCTACGCGGCCTGGGTGGCCGACCGCCAGCTCCAGGTTCGGGCCGCGGTCCAGCCCACGCCTGACGGCGGGATGGTGACGCTGGTCCGCGACACTCAGGACGGCGACTGGCGCGCCGTTCATGCCGTCGGCCTCGAAGATGCGCTGACCACCAATCCGATCGGATTCACGACCGACGGCGCGTCGCTGCTGATGATCTCCTCGCGCGACGCCGACACCGGCCGGCTGCTCAGGCTGCGCCTGGACAGCGGCGCGGGCGAAGTGCTGTTCGAGGACCCGCAGTACGACGTGGTCGGGGTGGTCACCGACCCGGACACTCGGGAGCCGGACCTCGTTACCGTGCTGCGTGAGCGGTCGGAGGTGGGGGTGCTCAACCCGGCGATCGCTACGGACGTGGAGCGCGTCCGGTCGCTCCACCCCGGAGACATGGCGCTGATCGGCCGTGACCATGGCAACCTCATCTGGCTGGCGGCCTTCACGGCGGACGATGGGCCCATCTCCTACTTCGCCTTTGACCGCCGCACGGGGCATAGCCGGTTCCTCTTCACGCACCGGCCGGAGCTCGAGGGCTGCACGCTGGCCCGTATGGAGCCCTTCTCGTTCAGGGCTCGCGACGGGCTGTCCGTCCGCGGTTACCTCAGCTTTCCGGCAGGACCAGAGCGACGTGGGCTGCCCGCAGTCCTGAACGTCCACGGCGGCCCCTGGGCGCGCGACGCCTGGGGCTTCAACCCGGAGGCGCAGTGGCTGGCCAATCGCGGCTACCTCTGCATCCAGGTCAACTTTCGCGGCTCGACCGGATACGGCAAGCGGTTCGTCAGTGCGGGCGACCGAGAGTGGGGAGCGAAGATGCACGACGACCTGGTGGACGCCGTGCGCTGGGTGGTCGACCGTGGTCATGCGGATCCCTCGCGCGTCGGGATCTATGGGGGTTCCTACGGGGGCTACGCGGCGCTGGTGGGCGCCACGTTCACGCCCGACGTCTTCCGGTGCGCCGTCGACGTGGTCGGCCCGTCAAACCTGAAGACGCTCATCGAGTCCACGCCGCCCTACTGGAAGCCGCTGATCGCGCAGTTCCACGCACGCGTCGGCAACCCCGAGACCGAGGCTCAGTTTCTCTGGTCTCGGTCGCCCCTGTCGCGCGTCGACCAGATCCGCATCCCACTGCTGATCGCTCAGGGCGCCAACGACCCACGCGTCAAGCAGGCCGAGTCGGAGCAGATCGTGGCCTCCCTGCGCGAGAAAGGGATTCCCCACGAGTACATGCTCTTCCCTGATGAGGGCCATGGCTTCGCCAAGCCCGAGAACCGGCTGCGCTTCTATGCCACGGCTGAGCGCTTCCTGGCGCAGCACCTGGGCGGCCGGTTTGAAGCGGCGTAGGCCCGGGGCGTCGCTGACTCTCCCCTGCGAAGTGGGCCGCGAAGTCGGGGGGGTACCCGGCGAAGCCGGGGGAGGGGGAGAGTCCTCAGGCCGCGGCTACGGGTAGGCGGCGCAGTCCCCGCAGCACCCAGGTCGGCCGCAGCTCGGGTTCGCCCGCCAGGCGAAGGCGAGGGAACCGCTCCAGGAGCATAGGTATCGCGACCTGCGCTTCCAGGACCGCCAGGGGGGCGCCCAGGCAGAAGTGAATACCACGGCCGAACGCGAGGTGCGGGTTGGGGTGGCGGCCGAGATCAAGGCAATCAGGGTCCGAGAAGACGTCGGGATCGCGGTTGGCGGCGGCCAGGATGCCGGTTACCGACTGCAGGGGCTGGATCGTCCGTCCACCAATCCCGATCTCCGCTGTCGCGACGCGCCCTGTCCACTGAACGGGGGACGTGTAGCGGAGGAGCTCATCGGCGCCGGTCCTGATCAAGTCGGGGTCGCGGCGGAGGCGGTCGAGCTGGTCCGGCTTCTCGAACAGCGCCAGGACTCCGTTGCCCATCAGGTTGACTGTCGTTTCGTGGCCCGCGACCAGCAGCAGGTTGCACATGGCCAGGAGCTCCCCCTCGCTGAACATGTCGCCGCTCTCCTCGGCCGCGATGAGGTTGGTGAGCATGTCCTCCTGCGGCTCGCGCCGGCGCTCCGCCAGGACACCGCGCAGATAGTCGAGCAGCGCGTCCCGTGCGTCGAAGACGGCCTCCTGCTCCTCGTCGCCGATCATGGGGTCGAGGCCCCGGACCAGGATGGCCGACCACCGCTGGAACGCGACGCGGTCCTTCGGAGGCACGCCGAGCATCTCCGCGATGACGATCACCGGCAGCGGATAGGCGAAGTCGGTGACGAGATCGAACCCGTCGGCGCCCGCGGCGCGGTCGAGGATCTCGGTCGTGATCGACTCGATGCGAGGGCGCAGCCGCTCCACCATCCGCGGCGTGAACGCCTTGTTGACCAGGTTGCGGAGCCTGGTGTGGTCCGGCGGGTCGACGACGAGCATCGACTTGCCCGGACGCCGGCGGTGCGGAGGCGGAGGCCGGAAGCGCTCGCTCAGGGTGCGGTCAGCCGAGAAGCGGTCGTCGCGCAACAGCTCGACCACGTCG
>DATFWQ010000367.1:0-5032 GCA_035259145.1 Candidatus Dormiibacterota bacterium
ACCCTCCTCCCACGTCAGCTGCTCACGCAGGTCCGCTCGCACAATCTCGAAGCCCGCGTTGCGGACCAGGGCCTCGTTGTGATCGGCGTTGAAATGGCTGAAGTACATCGACACCCCGAAGAAGCCGCCCTCGGCCGCATACACCGTGCCCGGATCGTCACCGGCCGCGAGGTTCACCAGCAGCCAGCCGAAGGGCCGGATCCAGTGGAAGACCCGCTCCAACAGCTCACGATGCTCGTCGCGCGGGATGTGCAGGATGACGTAGAAGCTGACGACCGCATCGAAGGTGGCGACAGGAAAGTCCAGTCCCATGATGTCGCCCTTGATGAACGTAGCGGCCGGCACCTGGCGCCGCGCCCTCTCCACCTGGCCTCCGGAGATGTCGACGCCTGTCACGCGATGCCTCCGGGCGAGCTCGCGGGTCACTGGTATTCCGTTGCCGGCGCCGATCTCGAGGACATTCGACCCCGGCTCGAGGCGATCGAGAAGGAGCGCCAGGTACTCCTCCCGGAGCGACGGGGTGGGATGGGCCTGGTACAGGTTCCCGTAGCGGTCGCCGATCAGATCGTAGCCGGCTTCGACGACCACCTTCGGATCGACGTGTTCGTCCAAGGGCCGGGCGCGGCTAACCCACCGCGAGCAGGGCGGCGCCTGTCAACACGGCCGCGGCGCCAGTCAGCTTCAGCGGCGCCTTGTCGCGCTCACCCATCCGGAGGACACCCCAGAGGGCGACCAGGACGACGCCGGACTCCCGGAGGGGCGCGATGAGAGCCAGGGGGGCGAGGCTGAGCGCGGTCAGCGCCAGCCCGTACGCCCCGACCGAGAGCACTCCGACCGGCAGCGCTTCGCTGACCAACCCGGTGCGTGCCCACGGCAGCAGCCACAGCGACATTGCCGCGAAGTGCCCCCAGGCGTACAGCCAGAACGGCCCCAGGCGCACGCCGAGGCGATCGATGGTCGTGTACGTCGCGATCAGGATGCCCGTCAGCAGCGCCGGCAGCAGCGCGGAGCGGCTGCCCGCCGGGAGCTCCCTCCCCAGCACAGGTGGTCGAGCCAGCCAGACGCCGGCGATCAAAACAACAACGCCCACCGCCTGGATGGTCGCCAGGTGCTCGTTCAGCGCCACGAGGCCGACGAATGCGGCCAGCAGGGGGGCGGTTCCGCGGGCGACAGGGTAAACGGCCGAGATTTCACCACGTTGATATGCGTTCGACAACGCGTGGAAGTACATCAGCTCCACGAAGCCCGCGAGGCCGGCGAGAGCCCACGCCTGCCAGGGCAACCCTGGCCGTCCGGTCGCCAGCCAGGCCGCTCCAATGAACGGGGTCAGCAGCAGCGTACCCAGCGGGACGGCAACGGCGGCCACCCGCAGCGGATCCGCCGCGGACTTCAGCCGGATGTTCCAGGCCGCGTGCAGCACCGCCGCGCCCAGCGCCAGGCCGACCGCGACGGTGGTCATCGCGCGCTACTGGATGGCTTTCTCGGTCTCCGCGTCGAACAGATGCAACCGGCGCATGTTGATCCCCAACCTGACCTGGTCTCCGACGAAGACCTGGAAGTGGGGGTCGACCCGCGCGATCGCGTCATCCGCGCCGACCCTGCCGTACAGATACTGGTCAGAGCCGAGCACCTCCAGCACGTCCACCTTCATGTCGACCTGAGGCGTGCCGTCCCTGATGTCTTCGCTCAGGTCCTCGGGCCGGAGTCCCAGCACGCCCCGAGCGATGCCGGGCGCACGTGGAAGTTGTACCTCGAAGCCTGACGCCCTCGCGGTCTGCCCCTGCACGGTTACGGGGATGAAGTTCATCTTGGGGCTGCCGATGAACCCGGCCACGTACATGTTGGCGGGCTGGTCGTAGATCTCGCGCGGCGATGCGACCTGCTGCAGCAGGCCGTCCTTGAGGACCGCGATGCGATCACCCATGGTCATCGCCTCGACCTGGTCATGGGTGACGTAGATGAAGGTCGAACCGAGGTCTCTGTGCAGCTTCTGCAGGTTGATGCGCGTCTCCACCCTGAGCTGTGCGTCCAGGTTGGAGAGCGGCTCATCGAGGAGGAAGACCTGCGGGTTGCGGACGATCGCCCGGCCCAACGCGACGCGCTGGCGCTGGCCGCCGGACAGCTGGCGGGGCTTGCGCTGAAGGAACTGATCCAGGCCCAACATCTTCGCCGCCTGCTGGACCTTGGACTGGATCTCTGGTTTCGGCGTACCCCGCATCTTGAGCCCGAACGCCATGTTGTCGTAGACGCTCATATGGGGGTAGAGCGCGTAGGACTGGAAAACCATGGCGATGTCTCGCTCGCGGGCCGGGACGTCGTTCACGGTCCGTTCACCGATCTTGATCTCGCCTTCGGTGATCTCCTCCAGACCGGCCAGCATCCGCAGCGCCGTGGACTTACCACAACCTGACGGCCCCACCAGGACCATGAACTCAGTGTCCCGAACCTGAAGGTTCAGGTCGTTCACCGCAGCCACGTCCGAGGTGTACCTCTTCGTTACGTGGTCGTATAAGACAGACGCCATAGCGGCTCAAATGCTAACAACAGATGGGCTCGCTTGGTGTACCGGACGACCCGATTCGCAAACGGCGGCCCAGATTCGCGCCCTTTTTGCCAGCCTTACCCCTCGATAATGCCCGAGCCCAGCCCCCGGGCGTAGGTGTCCGCGAACAGTGCGCACAGGATCGCGAGCGGAGTAACGCCTACCAGCACGCCGGCAAACAGCGTCCCACCGTCGTTGATGTCCGTGCTCGTGCTGCCCAGAGCTGCGACGATCGTCTGGCTCCGTTCGTCAGAGATGAACGCGAACGCGTACAGATAGTCGTTGAACACGATCGCCACTCCAAAAAGTGTGATCGCGGCCAGGGCAGGGAGTGCCAGAGGCAGGACGACCCTGCCGAGCAGCGAAGCCGTCCCAGCGCCCTCAACCCTGGCGAGGTCGACCAGGTCTCGGGGCAGGCCGCGAAAGAACGACCACAGCACCCAGGTCCCGAACGGAATGACCAGGCCAGGATAGGTCAATACCAGAGTTAGCGGCGAGTTGAGCAGGTGGACCCGGCTCAACATGTTCACGAGCGGCAGGAACAGGACGCCCTGCGGCAGCAGATAGGTTGCGAACAGCGCCACCGCAAGGCCTCTACCGAGTGGCACCCTCATGTACGCGAGAGCGAAGGCCGCCAGCAAGCTAGCCGCCAGACTGATGCCCAGCGTTGCCGACATCACGAGCAACGTGTTCAGGAGCCAGCGACCGAACGGGCCTGTGGGGTTTGCCAGGCTCAGATAGTTGTTCCAGTCCGGCGCGCCCACCCACCAGGGATTCCCGCGAAGCAGTTGCTCGTCCCCCGGCTTGAGGGACGCCACCAGCATCCACTGGAACGGGAGCAGCGCGAACACCACCAGCGCGGCCAGGATTAGCGACCTACCCGCGATGCGCGCGGCACCGCTCACCTTCGCACCAGCGTCAGCATGTAGGCGAGCCCGGCTGCGTAGATCGGCAGCACCGACAGCGCTACGGCGGCCGCCGTGCCGAGGTCGCCGTCGCGTAGGGCCGTCTGGAACGCCATGGTGCTGAGAATGGTCGTGCTGTTGGCGGGCCCACCGCCTGTCAGCAGGTGGACGATGGCGAAGTCGCCGAAGGTCCCGGCGATTGACAGCATCGCGCCCAGCGCGATGGCGGGGACGAGCGCCGGCAGGACCACATGGCCAAAGCGCTGAAGGCTCGTGGCACCGTCGGTGGTCGCCACGTCCAGTACGTCGCGCGGGACCGTCCTCAACCCGGCCAGGATCAGCACCGCGAACAGAGCGCCGCCGTGCCAGACGTTGACAGTGACCAGACCCGCCATGGCCGATGCTCCAGTTCCGAGGAACGGCACGGATTCCCTGACCAGGTGAAGGCTGAGCAGGACGTAGTTAAGGCCGCCGTGGACGTTGCTGAACAGGTAGTACCACGCGATGGTGCCGATCACCGTCGGGAACACGAACGGCATGAAAAGCGCTGCGTAGACCAGGCGACGGCCCAGGAAGGGCCGGACCAGCGCGAGCGCGGTGCCGAGGCCAACCGCCGCCTTCAGGACGGTGCCCGCCAGCGTGTACACGAGCGTGTTGCGAAAGGCGTCGTGGTAGGTGCCCTGGTCGAGCAGGTAGCGGTAGTTGGCCGGCCCGATGAATCGCCCGGTCTCACCAACCTGCGCGTTGGTGAAGCTGAGCCAGACTGCCTGCGCCAGCGGGTAGGCCACAACACCCAGCACGAAGACGAGCGCCGGTGCCAGCAGCAGCAGACCCAGCAGACGCTGTCGCGCCGGGCTCATCGGCGGTCGCTGAGACTGCTCACCCCTTGACAGCGCCCGCCGTCATCCCGGCGACGAAGTAGTCGACGAAGAACGAATAGAGGAGCGCCACGGGAATGGACCCCATCAGTGCCCCCGCCATCAGCTGGCCCCAGTAGAAGTCGTCACCGTGGATGAACTCCTGCACCACACCGACCGGGATCGTCTTAGCCAGGCTGTCGTTCATAAAGATCAGCGCGTAGAGGAACTCGTTCCAGCTCAGGGTGAAGGCGAACATGCCGGCAGACAGGATGCCTGGCAGGGCCAGCGGGATGACGACGCGCACCATCGCCTGGATGCGGGTCGCCCCGTCTACCATCGCGGACTCCTCAAGCTCGCGCGGGATGCTCCTGAAGTAGCCGATCAGCAGCCAGGTGCAGAACGGGATCAGAAACGTCGGATAGGTAAGGATCAGCGCCAGCAGGTTGTTGAACAGGTGCAGGTTGCGGATGACGATGGCCAGCGGGAGGAACAGCAGCGTCGGCGGCACAAGGTATGTCACGAAGATTGCCCAGCCCATCGCGTTGGAGCCGCGATACCTGAGCCTCGCGAGCGAGTAGCCCGCCAGCACGCTGCAGAAGAGCGAGATCGCGGTGGACACCACCGCCACGATGGTGGTGTTGAAAGTCCAGTGCAGGAAGTTGGTGTGGAACAGCAGCTGCTTCCAGTGGTCGAGGGTCGGTTGGCGTACGAAGAGGGGGCTCTGG
>DATFWQ010000368.1:0-2590 GCA_035259145.1 Candidatus Dormiibacterota bacterium
TCACGCTGCCCTCATGGTCACAGATGTTTCGGTAACCGCAGAGAAGCGAGGTGCGCTGCGAGTTCGGGCCGCCGCCGCGGCGACGACCGCGCGGCTGATCCTCCGGTCCAACGCGCCCGCGATGCAGGTGGCGCGCTTCGCGGGCCATTACGTCCAGATGAGCATCGCCATGCTCGTGGGCATGCTGCTCCCTCTGGGCCTGCTGCTGTCGGCGTTCGGTCTCGGCCCGTACTTGCGGTCGCCCGAGGCGTCGGCGCTGCTGATGACCACGGAGATGGTCATCGGGATGGCCGCCTGGATGGCCATTCGCCGGCACCCCTGGCGGCACACGGTGGAGATGTCGGCCGGCATGGCCGCTTCGACCGTGGTGGCCGCCGTCGCCTCGCTCGCGGGGCTGCTTCCGCACACTGCGGTGGACTCGACGGTGGTCGGCCTGCTGATGTGGGTCGGGATGCTGGCGGCGATGCTCTTCCGCTGGCGCGACTACGCACAGTACGGCCACTGCCACGTAGCCCACAAGACGGCGGTGGCGTGAGGACTTTCGCAGTGGAGCGCTGTGTGCCGAACGTGAACGCGCCCCACCTGGCAGTGCTGCGGCAGGCCCTCCTCTCGTCTATGACCGGCTCACCTCACGAGGTGAGCCGGTCCGCTGGCTACTTCCCGTCGATGACAAACACGTCCTTCATCCAGGGTCGTGTGTACCACTGAGTGTACGGACCGAGGCCTCGCTCGCCGCCGGTCACTCCTCTGACCCGATTGTTGATTCCCCAGAAGCCCTTTCGCGACGTGAGGATTGGGGCCGGGACATCTTCATTGATGGCATCCTGGAACTCGTAATAGAGGCGTCGCCGCTGCTCCCGGTCCAGAGTCGCGACGGCGTCATCCAGGAGCTTGTCAACGGTTCTACTCCTGTACATGAAGCCGTTGAATCCACCTGGCGCAGTGTTGCGCGAGTGCCAGAAAACGGACTGATCGGGGTCCTGGCTGAACGTCAAGCCGAGCACGAACATGTCGAACGTACGCAGATTGGTGACCTGGTTTATGAGCTGTGGGACCTGGATCGGCCGCGGTGTGCACTTCACTCCGATCTCGGCCCACTGCTGCTGCATGACCTGAATCATGCCTTCGCGCACCGTGCTGCCTGCCGCGGCGAGGACCTCGAAGGCAATCGGCACACCATCCTTCTCACGGACGCCCGAGGGACCCATTCTCCAGCCTGCAGCGTCCAGCATTCTCTCGGCGCGGGCCCTGTCGTGGTCATATCTGGGCTTGGCGTCCTTGTTGTACGCCCACGACTGGATTGGGGGTATGGGGCCTGTGGCGACGGTGGCGTGCTTGAAGTAGAGCGCGTCGACCATCTGCTGGCGGTCGAGCGCGTACACCAACGCCTGGCGCACGGCCCGATCCGAGAAGAACCTCGCGGCAGGCTTCGACTGATCCATCTGATAGGCGTAGAGATCGATCGAAGGGACGTCGAACTGGGACACGGACAACGTGTCGCGATGCGCGCTCACATCATCGACAAGGGACTCGACGATGGTCCCCATGTCGACTTCGCCGGTCTTGAGTTGGGTGGCCACAGTCACAGCGTCGGGCAGCACTTTGTATACGTACTGGTCCAGGTTCGACCTGCCCGCCCAGTAGCTTGGATTGCGAGCCAGAACGATCTGCTGGCCTTTGTCCCACCTCACGAATCTGAACACACCATTGACGACGCTGGGGTTGTGGTTGAAGTCGTGTGTGTTTATCGCCTTCGGATCGACGCTGCCGAGGACATGTTTGGGCACGATGCCCAGGGCGCCCGGCCCACCAAGGTTGGTCAGGAACGGTGCGTAGGAGTTCGTCGTCCTGACCACGAAGGTATCCGGGTCCGGCGCGGCCATGCTCTGCACATGGGTCTCGAACTCCTGCCGATGCGGCGAGTTGACAGCGCGGTACTTTGGGTCCCAATGAAGCGAGTAGGTGAAGAGCACGTCGTCCGACGTGAGCGGCACCCCGTCGGACCACTTCAGGTTCTTCCGCAGCTTGAACGTATACGTCAGCCCGTCGGCCGAGGGCCGGGGCACCTCGGCCGCGAGCTGCGGGATGAAGTTCCCGTTCGCCGTGCTGGAGAGGAGCGGCTCGAACAGCAGACCGGCGACCAACACGCTGAAGGTGTCGGCGGCCAGGTACGGCGTCAGCTGGCTGACGTCGGTCGGGGCGCCCTCGGTCAAATGGCCGCCGATCCTTGGCCGCGCAGCTTCTGCTCTGCCCGGACCGGACATCGCGCAGGCGTCGGCGATCTCGAGCGGGCCAGCGGCAAGAGTGGCGAAGCCAGCCGTCCTGCCCATGAGACGCAGGAACTCACGTCGGGACCACTCTCTCCCGAAGCCTGCTGAGGGGACGGACCCGTTCGTCGGCCCGCTCATATCGCGCCTCCAGTAAGCGCTCCTCGGTTGCCGTTGCCTCCCGCGCGGCCAAGGCCGGCTAGTTCCAAATCCAGAGCCGCGCACGCGAGCGGAGGCCGATCGCCCGCCGAGCGGAGCATACCGGCCGAGCCGCCTGGCCGGTTCCCCCACTGGTCAGGCCGGAGCGATTGTGGCGATCAGTG
>DATFWQ010000369.1:0-3728 GCA_035259145.1 Candidatus Dormiibacterota bacterium
AGGTGAAGCCGATGTTCAAGGCGAAGTGCCCGAGCCTCAGGTTGAGTACTCCGCCGCCGGCCCAGTGCACAATGAACGCCAGCAGGATGATGGCCAGGATTACGACGACCACCCAGAAGAAGAACACGACGATGCCGGGAACGGCATACCCGGCTACAGTTCTCGCTCTAGCCATGGCCACCAGCTACCCTCCGCCGCCCGACTTATCCAGCGGGTGTTTAGGTAAGGCCTCTGATCGGCAGAGCCGGAAGCCGGCTGGCGGGTTCCGGACGCCTGTCGCCGGCGCAGATTGCCCCCGTTCCGGGCCGCCCTGCCTCAGTCACGCGATCGGCCTCTCTTGGCTGTCGGCCGCATCCTGGCGCACAGGCCCCGCTGCCGTCCCACTGCTTGGTGAACTCCCTTTGGTTCGTCGCGCTGTCAGCGACAGCCATGACAGTGCCGTCGATCGCGCAGACCAGCAACCTGCGCTGCAGCGCTAGGACTGTTTGCCCTCTGGCTACCTGTATCGCGCTCGCCCGCGAGCTTGCTGCTGAGCGGTGCGAGACTGTGCACGCTGACGGGCAATCCGCAGGCGAGGAGGAACCGGTGCCACGATTGGAAGCCATTGTCATCAACTGCCGGGAACCCGCAACTCTCGCGAGCTTCCATGCCGAGCTTCTCGGCCTTGCGATCAGCCCGGAAGACGCCGCCGCCATTATGGCCGGAACGCTGGGCAAGGACGAATCGGTCCTGCTGGGAGCCGAGACAGCCTCCATGTGTGGCTGACGCCGGTACCTAACCTGCCGCCGGTGCCCGGCCGTGTCCCACCTCGACGTGCGAATGGACTCTAGCGAGGATCTCGGCCAGCTGATCGCCCTCGGCGCGACCTGGCAGTGGGACAATCCGCGCGGACGCTGGACGGTATTCGCCGACGCAGAGGGCAACCTGTTCTGCGCCATCCCCCGGCCGAGTGAGCGCGCGCCCAGGGAGTCCGGAGGCTGGCAGCTTCCCACCACGCGGGACGCGCAAATATCCTTCAGGACACCCAAATATGGACAGCCCGCGGTCGGCCAGCACCGAGCCGACGTCCGCGCAGAAGGCGCGTTCGCGCAGGCTATTTTGCGCTGGCTCCAGGTGACGCGTCGAAGCGCCGCTGCTCACAGCTGTGACGGCCTCCGCCTTGGCCTATGCGGCCCGGTCAGGCGGAGGCCGCTCTGGGCAGACAGTTCCTACCGGGATGCACCCGCGACGTAGGCGGCCACGATGTAGGTCGCGTGCCGGTCCAGACTGCCGCGGGCACGGTCGTAGCGAATCGTGGTCCTCGGATCGGCGTGGGAGGCGGCTTCTTGGACATCTCGCAAGGGGACGCAGCATCGAGAGCTGCCGTTATGAATGCGTGGCGGAGCGTGTGCGGCCCGACGGGCTTGCTGATACCGGCGCGGCCAGCGACCCTTCGGACAATCCGGGCGGCGCCGTGCCGGTCCAGCCGCCGCCCGTCCGCGGCGAGGAAGATCGGTCCCTCAGGCCGTCCCTCTGACGGCCAGGTCGATGGCCCGGGCGGTGCGCGGCGCGAGCGGGATGGTCACGATCTTGCCTCCTTTGCGAGTGATAGTCAGCGTCCGGTGCCCGCGCTCCACGCCGAGAGCTTCGATGTTGGCGCCGGTGGCCTCGGACACCCGCAGCCCGTTGAGGGCCAACAGGGAGATCAGCGCGTGCTCGGCCGCTATCCCGAGCCCCGCAGCGACCAGCAGCGCGCCGAGCTCGTTGCGGTCCAGCCCGGTGGCATGCGACTCGTAGTCCTGGCGCGGGCGGCGGACATGAACCGCCGGGGAGTGATCGAGAAGCTCTTCTTCCACGGCGTAGCGGTAGAGCCCGGCGATGGCACAGCCGGCGGGTGATGGTGGCCCGGGCCTGGCCGTGGGCTTCTAGGAGGCGGGCGAAGCACTCGATGTCCGCGCGGCGGGCCTGGAACAGGCGCAGGCGGCACTGCTGGCACCAGTTCGCGTACTGGCGCAGGTCGAGGGCATACGTTCACGGGTCAAGCCGGCGTAACCGGCCAAGAACCCCGCCAGCGCCAGCCGCTCTCGGCGGGTGAACACCGGCTCGGCGACAGCGATAGCGGTGAACGCAGATGATGTGGTGGTCATCGCGTACCTCCCGGGTCGGGCTGAGACCCCGGAGGCTGGGCCTGCCCAGGCCCCAGCAACGATGATTCACCTCACTGTCGGCCCTCCCAGATGACCACGCAAGGTAACTGCAGTGTCCTTAACGTCGACCCGGATCCCTGCCGATTCGGATCGTGTCCGATTGGCGTGGCTCAAACCGCCGGTCAGGCGCAGATCAGCCTTTATCGCGCATGGCTGGCCTTGGCCCCGCGACGGCTCCTGTCCGGACTGGGCAGGATTCGCCGGACACCTGGGTGGGCCTGCCCAGGCTGTGCCGCGTCGTGACCCGCGGTCACAGCCTGCAGGGCCGCAGGGCAGCCGATATCCGCTGATGTCATGGGCGGGCTTGCGGCTGGTAGGTGAGTTTGACGATCTGGCTGAAGCATTTGGCCGACACCAGTCGCAGGGGAACCTCGAGCCCGTCCCGGAGGAAGAGGCCTCCGCGTCCCACCAGCAGGGGGTGGATTGACAGGTCGATCAGATCGACCAGGCCTTGGCGCAGCAGCGTCTCCGCCAGGCGCGTGTGCCCCCAGATAAGCAGGTCTCCGCTGGTCGCCTCCTTGAGCCTGGCTGCCTCGGCGACCACGTCGCCGCTGATGACCGTGGAGTTGTCCCATTCGGTGGTCTTCAGTGTGGACGAGAACACGTACTTGGTCATCGTGTTGAGCCGGTGAGCCCAGGGATGACTCGGCCGCGATTGCCACATCTTCGCGTACGCCTCGTAGAAGCCCCGGCCCATGATCATGGCCTCGCACGTGCACAGGACTCCAAGCCCGTCGCGCAGGTACGCGTCGTCGCGGAAGCGCACGAACCCAAGCCCTACCGGGTCGCTGTGTGCGCCATCGACCGAGACGAGCGTGTATTCGATGATCTTGCCCATGTCAGTTGCCCTTCCGATCAGTTGCTGGCCAGGCGCCGGGTGTCATAGAGATAGATGCCGTCTCGTGGCGGAATTGGGCGGTGCCGGTGTAGTCACGTGTATGCCGGTGGACGAGCAGGCAGGTGTTTCATCGCTGTCTCCATGCCTGGCCGGCGGCGTCGGTGGCGAAGCTGCAGTGCTGGGCGTAATCCAGCCACCCGGCGGTGAACCGGGGGTTGACCGCGTCTGCGTGCGCGACGATCGCCGAGGCGTTGTCCGTGATGAGCACCTGGAACACGCCGCCGAAGAACGCCCAGGCGGCCTCGCAGCAGGCGATGAACGCGGCCAGGGTCTGGGTGAAACTCAGCCACACGAACATGTGCCGCGAATAGCACGCGGTGAAGATCAGCGCGTGCACCTTCCGCGGCCGCCCGGTCACCGGGTCGGCGAGCAGGCCCAGGAAGCCGAAGTCCAGCTGGCACTCCGCCCCCGGCTCGCCGTCGGCGACCCGCACCGTCGTCGCCGCGGTCCGGCCGTACCCGCAGCGTTCGGCGCAGAACCGGTGCAGTGTCCGGTACGGGACCACGATGCCGCGCCGCTCCAGCAGCACCCCGATCTTAGCCACCGTCAGGCCCTGCTCCACCCACGCCTGGACCTGGCCGCGGCAGGCCTCCAGGGACTCCCACGGCTGCCCGTGCCCGCCCGGCCGGACCGGGCGGACCGCC
>DATFWQ010000370.1:0-16394 GCA_035259145.1 Candidatus Dormiibacterota bacterium
GACGGTGTCGTCGGCGAGATGCTCCGAGACCAGGCCGACCAGGTCGCCAGCAACAACCACACGTGGCCGACCCCGTCCAGCCGCGAGCTTGCCCTGGGTCTGGTCTACTACGGATCGCTCGGGACGACCGGGCCCAGCTCGGCAGATGGTGGCCAAGGCCGACACCGACTCCTCGATCGAGCGCGCCCTGGATGGGGACTTCCACGCGCCGTTCTCCAGGCTGGTCGGCATCGAGGGGGCGGTGCCGGCCCCCATCTTCGCTGTCGTCCACGACCCCGCAGAAGACGAGTGGCGCGGCTATGCGTGGCGGTACAGGCGCTGCCCCGTGCCGGAACAGATCCGCCCATCGTCCCCGACGACCTCCCCTGAGCAGCGAGACCCACTTCCGGTAGCCGATGACCACTGACGACACCGGCCAGTTGCTGCCGAACATGAGCCGGTCCGGGCGAGGCAGTCGTAGAGATGGCGCACAAACGGGCGACCGCCTCGATGCGCAGCGGAGGGTCGTCCGCCGTGTGCTCAGGCACAGGCGACTTCGCCAGCACATTGGGGCAGGGTGTCGGCAAGTCTCCTCGCCCCGTGAGGTAGCCGCTGGACCACATTTGGACAGGTTGTCGGTACAAGAGTGGTCAGGCTAGTGTCAAGGTGGGGTACGCCAGAGGTTCGACTTGAGTTCAAGTCGGCCGTCTGGAGCCTCGGGACGCGGCAGCCTCCGAGGTCGGCTCTACCGGTCTTTGGATCCGTGACCGAAGGTTCGAATCCTTCCGCCCCAGCCATGCCAGAGGGCATCCGAACCTCGGCCCGAAGAGGCGCAGCCCGCCACGCGAGACGGGAGCGCGTGGGGGTGCTCAGTTGCACGAATGCATGGTTCCTTGGGGCCGGGAGCGCCGCAGTTGAACGAATGCGTGGTTCCTGAGGGCGGTGAACGCCGCAGTTGTACGAATTCGTGGTTCCTGAGGGCGGTGAACGCCGCATTTGCGCGAATGCGTGGTTCCCGACCCCTCGGGGTGGATCACGAATTAACGCCCAGCAGCATAAGCCTGCCTCGCTTGCATGATGCAAGATCGCGTGGTATGCTCGCTTTTTTCACGCAAGTATCTCCCAATCGGAGGCGCCAGCTTCGCAGGAGGATCTTTTCCGTGGAGCACAAGCCGAATTTCACGACCAGACCGATTCTGGTCACTGGCGCAACGGGTCGTCATGGCGGCACGGGAGCGACAGTGGCCCGACTCCTCCGTGACCATGGCCTGCCCGTCCGCGCGTTTACGCGAACCGCCGACAACCGTGTCGGCGCGCTGAAGGCGCTTGGGATTGAGGTTGCAACCGGTGATCTCCATGACCGGCAGTCACTGACCGCTGCGCTGGAGGACGTGGAGGTCGCCTACTTCACTTATCCGGTTGCAGCAGGAGTCGTTGACGCCGCCGCCAACTTTGCGTCCGCGGCCCGCGAGGCGGGCCTCAAGCGGCTCGTTGTCATGTCTATGTGCGCCTCGGAGCCGGACGCGCCAAGCGCCTTCGCCCGCGAGTACTGGCTGGCGGAGGAGCTGCTCGACAGACCCGGATTCTCCACTCTACATTTGCACGTCCTGGCGTTCTTCTTCGAGAATCTGCAGCTCCTTCATCGCGCCGACATCCTTGGGGACGGGGTCATCAAAAACTCGTTCGCCGACGTGCCCCTCCTCTGGATCGCGGGGGAGGACGCCGGAAAGCTTGCAGTGGCGGCGCTGCTGCAGCCGGACTGCTTCGGCCACCAGGCGGTCATTTCTCCAAGTGGACGCTGTCGATACAGTCATGCGGAGATCGCACGAATCGTGGGCCGACATCTCGGCCGGGTACTGCGCCACGAGATCATCACCAGGGAAGCCTGGGAGGAGCGGATCCTCGCACTCAGTGCCTCGGACAGCCGTGTGAACGCGACAATGGCCGCCCACATCTCGGCCCTCGGGGCAGCCTTCAGCCATGGACATCCGCTTCCGACCAGCATGTTCGAGACGCTGACGGGGGATAGGGCCCTCTCGCTGATTGATGTCCTCGAATCGAACCGCCTGTCGTTCGAGAACGTCGTTGAGAGCACGTGACAGCTTCATAAGTACTCGAACAGGTTCTCGCGCTCCCACTCTGTCACGATGCCGGGCCACTCAGCGGTGCCATAAGCGCCGATGGCGTCCCTGGCCTTGGCGATCTCGTGGCGCTTGACAGCCATGAACAGCTGAACGAACTCGTCGCCCATGCAGTCACGGAGAGGCCTGTCCTGCTCGAATGCGGCGAGAGACTCATCGAGCGTGAAGGGTAGCTTGGGCGCCTCCTCGTCAAGGTACGCGATCTGAGCAGCCGGAGGCGGTGGCACGAGCCGGCGGTCCACCCCGTCGATGCCGGCCGCCAGCACCGCCGCCATGACCAGATACGGATTGCTCCCCGCGCACGGCAGGCGGTTCTCCAGGTGCATCTCTGCGCCGCGGCCGCCCTTCACCCGCACAGCCACCGTGCGATCCTCGTGGCCCCAGGTCGCGTTCATCGGCGCGAAGCTGAACAGCTTGTACCGTTTGGCGCAGTTGATCGTAGGCGCGGCGATCGCCGTCAGCGCCGCCGCGTGTGCCAGCTGTCCGCCAATCCAGTGACGGGCCGTCTCCGACAGGCCATCGACAGCGTCAGGGTCGTAGAACGCGTTCGTCCCGTCGTCCGCGCGCAGCAAGCTGTGATGGTAGTGGCAGCCGCTCGCGCTCTGATCGGCGTATGGCTTAGTCATGAAGCTCGCCATGTAGCCGGCCTGCTGAGCCAGCTCCTTGACTGCGTTCTTGAACACGAAGGCCTGGTCGGCCGCCGCGACGCCCGATGCGGGCGCGAAGTTGATCTCCATCTGTCCCGGGCCATATTCGGCATTCGACGTGATGATGTCGACCCCGGTGCCATGGAGCGAGTCAAGCAGCCAGGTCACGAAGTCCTGGTCGAAGTTGTTTCGCACCGTCCAGAAGATCTGGATTCCGTCGAAGGCAGGCCTGCGAGCCTCGGCGTCAGCGAAGTAGACCTCGTACTCGAATCCGCTGCGAAGCGTGCACCCGAGCTCGTTGAGCTTTGAGAGCATCTCCCCAGCTAGATATCGCGGCGCTGCTTTGAGCGCCTGACCGTCGTACCAGCGGGGGTCGGCGATGACGCGGGCAGTCCTGTCCGCCCACGGGACCGGCCGAAGCGTGGCCAGGTCGGGAAAGATCAATGAGTCGGCGAAGTTCCGCTCCTCGAGGTATCCCGTTCCCGAGGCCACGCCTCCCTGCAAGTCGAGCCCCAGCAAGCCGCCAAGGAAGTTGAGCCCCTCGGTCGCGAAGCGTTCGAAGTGGCGGCTGGGCACGGTCTTACCGCGGCTGAGCCCATGAAGGTCGGGCTGCTCGAAGCGTACGTATTCGATCTCTTCGCTGGTGAGGTACGTCAGCGCTTCCTGGATGTCCACGCGCACCCTATGACGTGGCGCCGGCGACCGCCTGCGCTTCCGGTGGCAGGGGCACGTCCCTGGCCGTGCGGGCGCCGATCACGTACAGGATGGGCACGATCGCCAGCGATACTCCTTTCAGAACCATCCGCGCGCCTCCGTCTTACTCACCGGCCGCCGCCGGCGTGATTCCGGTGGCGGGTGCCGCCACCTGGCGCACTCCCGCTTCCCCTCGCTGCAGACGGCCCCGAAGCACAAGCAGCCACCAGGCCAATGCCACGACCTCCACAATTACGCACACCACGTCAGCGCCCCAGAAGTCCTTCGGGATCGTCAGCAGAACCAGCACCAGAAGGACCCACGCCAGCGCCGCGATCATGACCGGCCTTGCCCACCCGCCCAGCCTGAAGGCGCCCGGTAGGCTCATCAGCTGATTCCGCTTCCATACGTAGGCCAGTAGCGTCCCCAGGTAGACGAGATAGGGCGGCGTCGCGGTCGCCGTGATGAGAACCGTGAAGGCATTGCCGCCGAAGTAGACGTCGTTCAGATAGCCGTAGATGGTGAATATGAGCGACAGTGATGTCGCCACAAGCAGAGCCGGGATCGGGGTCCGCGTACGGGGGTCGACGCGCCTCAGCAGCGATGACACAGGAAGCATGTTGTCGCGAGCCAGCGAGAATATGAGGCGCCCGGTAGCCGCCGTGCCTACGACGCTGAGCGAGAAGATCGAAAAGACCACGAAAAGCAGGAAGACCTTGGTCAGACCTGAACCCAGCCAGTAGGTGAAGATGTCCGCCAGCGGCACGGGCGAGGCGGCGATCTTCTTCAGGTCGGGAATGGCCAGCGCAAACCCGATCAGAGCGACGATACCGAGCACGGCCGAGCTCACCACCGACCAGATGACAGCCTTCGGCACCGTGACCCGCGCGTTGAAGGCCTCTTCGGACAGGTCCGCCGCCAGCTCGAAGCCGACTATGGTGAAGATCCCCATCAAGGCGGCGAACGGCAGCTGCGCCAGGATGTCGCTCCCCGTCACGCCGCCGGTGTCGAACAAGAAGCTGACCGGATGCATCGGCCTCGTGGCAAAAAGGATGATCAGGATCAGCGCCACCACCACCGTGCCGATGATCTCCGTGAACACCGCCACGTTGTTGATCCTGGCCGCCAGGGCAACCGAGATGATGTTGATGCCCAGCGGGAGCGCGAGGAGCACCAGCGTGATGACCAGGTTGGAGGTCTGGTTGGTCGGGTCGAGCCCCAGGATCGTGGCCCACCGGGGAGCGACGACCACAAAAGTGATGCCGGCACCACCGACCGACAGATAGCACAGTGCCGTGAAGCCGACGAACCAGCCGTAGACGGAGTTCACCAGGCGGGAGCCCCACTGGTACGAATAGCCGGCCAGAGGCATACGCGTGCCCAGCTCGGAGATCACCAGCGCCACCAGCAGCTGCCCGACGCCGGCCAGGATCCACAGCCAGATCGACGCTGGGCCGAGGTGGGCCAGGCCGAAGCCGAAGTTGGTGAAGATCCCGGTGGTGATCGAGATGATCGAGAACGCCACGGCATAGAGCGAGAAGAGCCGCAGCGCCCGCCGCAGCTCCTGCTGGTATCCGAAGGACTGCAGGACCTGCTCGTCCGTCAGTGAAGCCTGCTCTGGCACGCCCCCTCTCCTTTCGCTTCCTCTAGGCCCCGAGCACCCGGTCCAGGTAGGCGTTGCCGAAGCGTCGCTCGGGGTCAAGCCTATCGCGAACGGCGGTGAAGCTGTCCCAGAGCGGATAGCGTGGCCGCAACGTCTCGGCCGTCTGGTAGTGCAGCTTGCCCCAGTGCGGGCGGCCGTCGAAGGCGTTCATGATCGCCTCGACCTCTCTGAAGAACGGTTCGTACTCGGCCCGCCAGTACACGTGGACGGCGATGTAGCCGGTCTCACGGCCCGAGGCCGGGCTGAGCGGGATGTCGTCCGCGGCCACGGTCCTCACCTCGACAGGAAAGCTGACGCGCAGGCCTCTCCTCTCGATCATCGCACGCACCTCTTCCACCGCCTCGACCAGGCCGGCTCGCGGAATGGCGTACTCCATTTCGGCGAACCTGACCAGCCGCTCATTTGCAAAGACGCGGTCGCTGCGGTCGATGACCTCGCTCCTGGACATGGTCCGGGCGGTCATGCGCGCAAGCGCAGGTATCCAGCTGCTCCGCATTCGCCCGGCGCGCTGGATGACGCCGAAGACGTGGTTCTCGAGCACGACGTCGTCGAAATAGGCACGCATGCGGCTCTTCGGTCGTGCCGGTTCAAGGGTGCGGTTGTTCGTGATCGCCTGCACCCAGTCGGTGTGCGGGAACCAGAAGAATTCGAAGTGGTCGTTGCCTGCCGACAGCTCATCGAAGCCGTCGAGCACGTCGTCCAGACGGCGCGGTTCCTCTACGGATCGCAGGTTGAACGCGGGCACGCACTGCAGCGCCACGGTCGAGATGACGCCCAGCGCTCCCATCCCGACCCGGGCGGCCACGAAGATCTCCGGCTCCGCGGCCGGAGAGCAGTGCAGCACCCTGCCGTCGGCCAGCACGAGCGAGAGGGCGCAGACCTGTCTCGAGATGTTCCCCAGGCGCTCGCCCGTGCCGTGCGTGGCTGTCGAGATTGCGCCGCTGATGGTCTGGTAGGCGACGTCGCCCATGTTCTCCATCGCCAGGCCGTGGCGGGCGAGCTCCTCGCTGAGGCGCGCTATCGTTATTCCTGCCTGAGCGGTCACCGTTGCTCGCTTCCTGTCGACTTCGAGGACGCGGGCGTAGCGATCGAGTTTGATCAGGCGTCCATGCGTGCACGCGATGTCGGTGAACGAGTGACCGGTGCCGGCCACTTTGACGCTTTCTCCTGCTCCCGCGGCGGCCCGAACAAGTTCGGCGATCTCCTCCTCACCAGTGGGGTACTCGATGCCCGTTGGGCTGCAGGAGCAGGTCGAGCCCCAGTTGCTCCAGCGCTGTCTGGCTCCAGCCGGCGCGGTGGCCTCAGTCGTAGAAGGGCTCCTGCTTCAGCTCCGCCAGGACGTCTGCATCGTGACCAAAGAGCAGACGGGCGCCCGTCCGGTCCACCAGGTTCCTCGTGAACCTGTAGCTGCGCCACCAGGCGGCATGGTCCCGGAGCAGCCATCCCAGCGGCCGGCCCTGCTCGTAGTTGTCACGAAGATGGAACTGATCGCTGGTCAGGAAGAAGGTGCCTGAGTTTTCCAGGTCCAGCCGCAGGCCCAGCAGTCCTGGCGTGTGCCCCGGAAGCCGGTGGAGGTTGAACCCCTCGAACAGCTCGACGTGATCGCCGTCGACGGCCTGCCAGTTGAACGAGAAGTCGAGATAGTGCGGGAGATAAGCGCCGAGGTCTTCGCGAGTGGCTACCGCATAGAAGGCGTTCTTGAGCTCCTCCGCATGGACGTAGATCGGAATGTCTCTGCCACGAAAGAACTCGAGCCCTCCCCCGTGGTCCAGGTGGAGATGCGAAAGCACAACCGCTTTGACGTCGTTGAGGCCGTACCCGGCTGCGCCGACCACGGTGTCGAGTCGATTTTCGTCTCCATAGTGGGTGATCGCGAAGAGCTCGAAGACGACCGGCGGCCACAGCTCCTTGGCGTTGGGTGCAGCCCCGGTGTCGTACAGGACAGGACCGATCTTCGGATGATCGATGAGAGCACCGATGATGGCTACCTTTCGACGAGGCGAGGCGGGAGACGGCTCTGACAGTGTGCTCACTCCGGCACCGGCCAGCGGGAACCCCTCGTCGTACTCGATGTTGCCAAGGTCCAGCGGGTACAGCTTCACGGCCGCGCCTCCTCTCCAGATCTGTGGGTGGCATGGTAGGCCATGCGCCGCACCTACGGGTGCGTGAAAAAGTAGAGCCTTGTGTTCAGGCTTCGGACTTGACGACGGCGAGCTGCAGCACCGCGTCGACGAACTGCGGCTCGGGCAGCGCTCCGACGAACGCTCCCCGCTCGTTCACGACTATGCGCGGCACCCCCTGAACCCCGAAGCGGGCCGAGAGCTCAGGAAACTCGTTGGCCTCGACGGTCCGCGCGCTGATCAGCGGCGACGCGACCGACATCCGGTTAGCCAGGCTCACGGCCTGGGGGCAGTAGCGTCAAGTCGGGGTGGCGAAGACCATCACATCGACGGGCTCGGTGAGCGTGCCCAGTGCCTCCAGCGTGGCTGCTGAAAGGCCGTGGTCTCCACTCGAGACCCTCTCCACCGCGTCCACCACGGTGGCGAACTCGTAGCCGGCCGGGAACCCCAGCCAGCGGATGCGTGGCGACTCGCCCGGACAGGCAAGGGTCAGCGTCGGCACCTCGCGGACATCCGTCTCCTGCACGCTGACGTCGATCACTTCCAGGCTGATCAGGTCCGGAGCGGCTTCCTGGAGATCGTCGACGAGCTGCCGAGCGTCATCGCAGGTCCGGCAGCCGAGGCCGGTCGGTAGGATCAGGCGCCCTGTACCTGGCCGTGTGTAAAGAGTGAGCTGGACCGGGCCGCTCAACTGCTCGGCAAAGCGTGCATGTACCTGCCGCTTCACCTGGTCGGTGAGGATCGCCATCAGCACCTAACTGTACTGTGACTTCATGACCGCAGTCGGCCTGATCGCGGACGATCTGACGGGCGCGTGCGACAGCGCTCTGCCATTCCTGGCGATGGGGCCGGTGCGGGTCGGCATCTGGCCCCACATGCCAGACGCGGAGGTCGCCTGCATGGCGGTCAGCACCGAGTCACGGGCGGAAAGCGCCAGCGTCGCTTACGACCGCAGCCGAGAGGCCGCGGCTCGGCTTCGCTGCGACCTCGTCTACCGCAAGCTCGACTCGCTGCTGCGTGGCAACGCTGTGGCCGATCTGGCAGGCGTTCTGACCGCTACCGGCATTTCACGCTGCGTTGTCGCTCCCGCGCTCCCGGGGGAAGGCCGGACCACCGCCGGCGGCGTCCAGCGCTGGCCTGGTGGCGAGGAAGATCTGTCCGCGTTGTTCGCAACCCTGGCCGGCCGCGTCGAGGTCCGCGATGCCGCAAGCGACGCCGACCTCGACCGGATCGCCCATGAGCTCCTCGCCCGCGGCGACGGGCTCGCGGCCGGCACGGCCGGCCTTGCCGCCGCACTGGCCAGGGAGATGGGCCTGGGGCCGCCACCAGCCGCAACATCGCCCCGGTGCGCGCGGCCCATGGCCCTGGTCGGCAGCCTCGCGGCAGCGGGCCAGGCCGAGTACGCCCGCTCCCGAGGCTGGCCCGTCCAGGTCCTCGGCCCGGGCGCACAGCCCCGCCTGGACGCGTACGACGGGCTGTTCGTGACCGGCGGCGACACGGCGGCACGCGTTCTCAAGGCCGCAGGCGTCCACGCGCTGGACCTGGTCGGCGAAGTGCTGCCACGCACACCGATGGCCCGGCTTCGCGGCGGCTGCCTCGATGGCATGCCGGTGGTCCTGAAGGCGGGCGCCTTTGGTCCGGAGGACGCCATCCACCGCGCAATGGAAGCGCTTCATGACGCGCCGGCACCTGCCTAGGCTGATCATCTCTGCGGGCGACCCGGCTGGAGTCGGCCCTGAGGTCACTGTGAAGGCCCTGGCCCAGTCCCACGTGCGCAACCTCGGGGAGATCGCGGTGGTCGGCGATCCAGCTCATCTGCGCCGGACCGCTGCGCAGCTCGGCCTCCCCACGCCCGAGCAAATCGAGCCTGCCGGAGATGCCGGTCACGTGCGCGCGGGCCAGCTGTCGGGGTACGGCGGCGCAGCGGCGGTGGCGGCTGTCCGTCGCGCCGTCGAGCTCATCCAGGCCGGCGGCTACGACGCGCTCGTCACCGCACCGATCAACAAAGAAGCGCTCAAGCTGGCCGGATTCGACTGGCCTGGGCACACGGAGATGCTGGCCGACCTCACCGCAAGCGAGGAGGTCCGCATGTTACTCGTGACGGATCGGCTGAAGGTGGTTCACGTAACCACACATCGATCGCTCAGGAGCGCCATCGACGCCGCCACCCGCGCACGCATCGTGCGAACGATCGAGCTGGCGCACGCGGGTGCCCGCCAGCTCGGGTTCGACCGCCCAAGGATCGCGGTAGCCGGCCTCAATCCCCACGCCGGCGAGGGCGGGCTCTTCGGAGACGAGGAGGCGCGTGAGATCGCTCCGGCCGTCGCCGAGGCCCGTGCTGAGGGCATCGACGCCAGTGGCCCGTGGCCGCCTGACACGCTGTTCTGGCGGGCAAAGAACGGCGACTTCGACCTCGTCGTGGCGATGTACCACGACCAGGGGCACATCCCCGCGAAGCTGGGCGGCTTCGACGAGGGCGTCAACGTCACCCTGGGCCTGCCGTTTCCGCGCGCCTCGGTCGATCATGGCACCGCCTTCGACATTGCCGGCAAAGGCGTCGCCCGCTGGACGAGCATGGCCGCTGCGATCGGCGTGGCGGCGCACCTCGTCGCCAACCGCCGGTAGCGACTGAGGAAAGGATGTCTAGACATTAATATGTCTTGAGGAATATGCCGGAACTCCGTCAGGCCGTGCTTGCCGACCTGATCCTGGATCGGGCAAGCCCAGTCCCGCTCTACCACCAGATCGTGAGCCGGATCGAAGGTGCGATAGAGCGCGGCGAGCTGCAGGCAGGGGTGCGGCTGGACAACGAAGTGGACATCGCGCGGCAGCTCGGCTTGAGCAGGCCGACGCTGCGGATGGCAATCGCCAGGCTGGTCGACAAGGGCTTGCTGATCCGGCGCCGGGGCGTTGGAACAATTGTGGCCCCCGCTCACGTCCGCCGTCCCTTCGCGCTGACCAGCCTTTACGACGATCTGGTGGCCGCCGGCAAGAGGCCGGTCACGCAGGTGCTCAGCTTCCAATCGCTGACCGCCCCGGAGTGGATCGCACGAGAGCTGAGGGCCGAGACTGGCGTGCGCCTCCTCTACATCAGGCGGCTGCGAACCATCGACGGCGAACCGATCGCCGTGATGACCAACTATTTGCCCGAGGGCGTGCTCCGGGCGGAGGCGCACGAGCTGGAAGAATCCGGGCTCTACCTGCTCCTTCGGCGCCGCGGCATCCAGCCCCGGATCGCCAACCAGACAGTGGGTGCCAGGCTGGCCAGCGGAGCTGAGGCGCGGTTGCTGGCGGTTCGGCGCGGCGCGCCGCTGCTCACCATGAATCGAACCGCGTTCGATGACGCGGGCCAGCCGGTGGAGCTCGGCCTACACATCTATCCCGCTGAGAGGTACAGCCTGGAGATGACTGTTGTCCGGCACTGACCGGCTCGTTGCCGAGCTCACGAGAACGCGGCGCGAGGCACCAGAGAAGATAGCGGAGGCCCTGCAGCGCCGCCGCAGGCGCCCGCTGCTCGGCCCGTCCGGGCGCCTCTTCCTGGTTGCGGCGGACCACCCGGCGCGAGGCGTCCTCGGGGCTGGGCGGGATCCGCTCGCGATGGCCGATCGCGGTGAGATGCTGCACCGGCTCCTGGTTGCGCTGGGACGACCTGGCGTCGACGGCGTGCTAGCCACCCCCGACGTGGTCGAAGACCTCGCGCTTCTTGGCGCTCTGGACGAGAAGGTGGTCTTTGGATCGATGAACCGCGGTGGACTCGCAGGCGCCGTCTACGAGCTCGACGACCGGTTCAGCGCCTACACCGCAGAGGCGATCACATCCGCCGGCCTCGACGGCGGCAAGATGATGATCAGGGTGGCCGGCGACGACCCGGGGTCGGCGCGAACGCTGGTCGCCTGCGCTGAATCGATCAGCGATCTCGCCAGCAGACGACTTCCGGCCATGCTAGAGGTCTTCGCCAGCCGTCTAAACAACGGGCGGGCTGAGAACACTGATGACCCGGACGAGCTGGGAAGGGCTGTTCAGGTGGTGTCCGGGCTCGGAACCACCTCCGCCTACACCTGGCTGAAGCTGCCTGTCATGTCGGAGCTGGAGCGCGTGCTGCGAGCCACGACGCTGCCGGTGGTGCTGCTGGGTGGCGATCCCGGCGATCGCGTCGACGCGGTCTATCGGAGCTGGGAAGAGGCGATGATGCATCCTCAGGTGGCGGGCCTGGTGGTTGGGCGAACGCTGCTGTACCCGGAGCACGGCGACGTGGCGCGGGCGGTCGACGAAGCTGCGTCTATCGTGACCGCCCGGCCCTGAGCCCTCAGGCCGCGTCCGGCGCCTCGTCGCGGTCCACGGCGAGAAGCGGGGACCGACGGCGCGAGCGACGCCGCAGCAACGAGTAGACGATCGGGATGACCAGTAGGGTCAGGAAGGTCGAGCTGACCAGACCGCCCTCCACGACCAGGGCCAGCGGCTGGCCGATGAGGCCTCCACCGCCGGCGGTGCTGATGCCGGCCGCGATCGGCACCAGCGCCATGATGGTGGCCAGGGCGGTCATCATGATCGGCCTGATCCGAATGCTGCCGGCCTGCAGCAACGCCTCGGCGAGCGGCCGGTCGGCCCGGTTCCTCTCCACGAAGTCGATCAGCAAGATCGCGTTGGAGACCACGATGCCGAACACCATCAACACGCCTAGGAGCGCGGGCAGGCCCAACGCCTGATGGAAGATCAGGAGGGCCAGGAAGCTGCCGATCAGCGCCAGCGGCATGGTCAGCAGGATCACGAACGGGGTCACCACTGACCTAAAGAAGGTCACCAGGATCAGGAAAACGATGGCCACAGCCACTCCGATCGCGACCAGCATCTGGCTGAAAGCGTTGGCCAGGTCGGAGTTGGCGGCGCCCGAGCCCAGGGTAACGCCGCTCGGCAGCGAGAGCTTGTTGAGATCCGCTGTGGCGCGGCTGGTCGCACCCTGGGTGTCGCTTGTGGTGATGTCTGCACTCACCGTCACCTGTTGAACCCCGTCGACGCGGGTGACCGAAGTGGGTGCGAGGTTGTTCGTGATGGTCGCCACGTCTTTGAGCGTGGTGCCTGGGCCCATGGGCAAATTTGGAAGCTTGTCGGCTGAGACAGAGCGCGGATCGACCTGCAGCATCACATGCGGGCCGCCCGGGCCTAGTGCGCCGACGTCGCGAGAGGACAGAGCACCCGAGACAGCAAACGCAACCGCCTGGGGGGTGAGGCCGCGAGCCGCCGCCTTGGCGGGGTCGACCGAGACCAGCAGTTCGGGCTTTTCTGCGGCGAGGTCAGACTTTACGTGCGCCAGCTCTTGATCGCGCGCCAGTCGGGCGACGACCATGTCGGATGCTTGCCGAAGGGCGGCCGGGTCACGACCGCTGAGGGTCGCCGAGAATCCGCTCGACGGGGGCCCAGCCGTCTCGACGCTGATCTGGGAATTACCGGCGCCGTACAGGCTGTCAAGGTCTGCTTGCAGGCGCTTGGCGACGTCTTTCGCCCCGCTCTTGCTTTTGAGCTCGATTGCGAGGCGAGCCTCGTTGGTGTTGAAACCGGCCGTGTAGGCGCCGTAATCGGAGCTCGCGACCGTCACCTGTGTGATCTTCACCGCGGGGTCGGCCTTTGCTTTGGCTTCGAACGCCTTCAGGCGCTCGCTGGTCTGCTCGGCCGACGTGCCGGCCGGCAGCGTGACGGTGCCCGCAACCTGGGTCGACCCGCCAAAGTCGAAGAAGTTCTTGGGCACGAATGCCAGCGTGGCTGAGGCTCCGATCAGCAGCGCCAGCGCCGTTCCGAGGACTCCCACCTTCCGCCAGCTCCGGGCGAGCACCCAGGCCAGGACCGGCCGGTACGCGCGGGCCAACCCCCCGGGCACCTGGGCATCATAGGCGGCGGCGAGGCGCCGCGAGCGTCGCTGTAGCAGAAAGCTGACCAGCACAGGGATGAGCGTGAGGGCCACCAGCAGTGAGGCCAGCAGTGAGATGGTCACCGTCACCGAGAAGGGCAGGAAGAAGCGGCTGATGATGCCTCCCACCACACCGATTGGCAAGAAGACCCCGACTGTGGTCAGGGTGCTCGCGATCACCGGCCTTGCCACTTCCGTGGCGCCCTTGTAGGCGGCGTCTATGGGTGCGGAGCCTTGCTGGAGGTGGCGGTAGCTGTTCTCGAGCACGACGATGGCGTCGTCAACGATCCGGCCGACGGCGATGGTCAGGCCGGCCAGGGTCAGGGCGTTGAGCGAGAAGCCCCAGAGGTTTGTGCCCAGCAGGGCCACGAGCACGCTCGTGGGCAGCGAGACGGCGGTCACCAACGTCGCTCGGAGACTTCGCAGGAAGAGGAAGATCACAAGGACGGCCAGAAAGGCTCCCAGGACGCCTTCCAACACCAGGTCGTTGAGCGACGCCCGGATCTCGCGGGCGGCGTCGGTCACAAGCTGAAAGTTGTCGGCTCTGTCGAGGTGGAGCCTGGCGACCCGGCTCTTGATGTCATTCGAGAGCGTGACCGCGTTCCCGCTGGTTGTCCGAATCACCTGGATGGAGAGGGACGGCACTCCGTCGGTCCGGGTTATGCCGTTGACGGGCGCCGGCCCCTCGCTGACGGTGGCGACATCGCCGAGGAGCACAGGCGCGCTGGGCGCGCGAACGCTTTGACCAGACTGGTCGGCCGGCTGGCCGGCGGCAGCCTGCGACGCCTGTGGCGAGATCCCGGGCTGCGGGGCCGGCGGGCCCACGATGAGCCGCTTGATGTCGTCCACCGACTTGACGCTGCCCAACACCTCGACGGGGACCGTGCGGTCCGCCTGCAGAGACTCACCGGCCGGCATGTCGACCTGCGCACTACCCAACGCCTGCTGGACCTGCTGCACGGAGACGCCGTGAGCGGTCATCTTGGCGCTGTCGAGCGTGATCGCAACCGCCGTCTGAGCGCCGCCAGACACCCTTATCTGCGCCGCGTCCTGAGCGCCGTTGAGGGCCGGAACGATTACGTCGTTTGCTTCCCTGGTCGCCCGTGCGAGGTCCCCGTCGGTGGCAGCTAGCGAATAGGTCATCGAGGGGATGGCACTGAAGTCGAACGTCTGTACGATCGGCTTGCCGGCGTTGGAGGGAAGCTGGACCTGCGACAGCCTCCGGTTGAGATTGTCCAGGTCGTCCTTCAACGAGGAGTCGAGCGCGAACGAGACCTCGATCTGGGAAAAGCCCTGTGAGGAGTTGGTCGTGATGTGGGAGGCGTTAGGAAGGCCGGTCAGATTCTGGATCAGCGGCTGGGTAATGTCGCGATCGACCTGCTCCGGACCGGCACCCGGCTCGGTGACCAGCACGAACACCGAGGGGAACTCGACCGAGGGGAGAAGCTCCTGGTTGATCCTGAAGATGCTGAGCACGCCGGCCCCCATCAGGATCAGGCTGAACAGTACGACGACGGCCCGGTTGCCCAGGCACCAGCGGACCACTGCTTGCATTCGGGGTCTCCTCGGGAGTGGCGGCCGGCCGCACAAACATGCCGGCGCGTTGCTTCTCCATGCTCGTAAACAAGATGATGGCTTTCCTAATACCAAGCACCGCCCGAGCCGTCGGTTGTGACGCTTGCATCTAGGGGTGCGGCACCTCCAGGGTGCGGATGCGCTCGATCAGGCGCTCGATCTGGTCCAGCTGGTCAGAGTCGTTGGTGCCGAACCAGGGAACGCTTAAGGTGATGCGCTCTGCCAAGCCGCGCCAGCGCTCGATGCCGGCGTCAAGGTCGTCGCCGATGATCACGCCCAGGCGGTCGAGGTAGCCACGGTCAATCAGCTCGCGAGCCTCATCACGTCTCGCTGTGATGACCCTGTCCGCCAGTTCGCCGAGCCCGGCGTGGTCGAGTACCCTGCGGTAGCCGGGAACGGAGTACGCATACATCTGGGTAGCAGCGGCCGCACGAGTCGGCGCCACGAGCAGCTGAAGCAACACCGGCGGCGTCGCCCGGCCCGCTCTGCTCGCGCCCGCCGCGAGCGCCGGCCGCAGGACATCGCGCAGGTACTCCGGAGTTGAGAATGGGTGTGCGGCCAGACCGTCGCCGACCTCTCCCGCGACGCCGCACATGAAGGGATTGACGGCGGCGAGGTAGATGGGCGGGTCCGGCTCCAGGTCTTCGCCGCCTGGCTGGAAGGCCGGCCGGGCGATTTGATAGAAGGCGCCATCGTAGCGGCCACGGCCGTCGCGGAAGGCGGTGAAGCAGCCGCGCACCGCGCGGACGTAGTCCAGCATTCGTGGGCCCGGGTGGTCAGCAGTCACCCCAAAGCGTGCGTTCAGCGTGGGTCCGACCTGGCTGCCCAGGCCAAGCACGAAGCGACCGCCGCTCCAGATTGCGAGGTCCCACGCGGCAGTCGCGGTGACTGTGGGTGAGCGGGCAAAGGCCACCGCGACGTTGGTTCCCACCTGGACTCGCCGGGTCGCCTGCACGGCCGCAGCGGCCAGGAGGTACGGTTCGCGCCTCACGTCAAGGATCCAGACCGCCTCGCATCCGGCCGCTTCCGCTTGTGCCGCCAGCCGGCCTGCGTCTTGTGGGTGCACGCCACCCGGCAACGTGATCCCGACCCGCATCCTGACCCAAAACCTAGCGAATGGGCCCAAGCGAAAGAGCCGGCGATGCTTGAAGGATCCGGCCGATGCGCGTTACTTCCTCCTCGAGCCTCTCGCGTTGACCGGTGGTGAGCGGTACGAAGGGCTCGACACGCACGACGACCCGCTTGCCGCAGCGAAGGCGCCGCCACACACCGGCCACGACACCATCCACAAGGAGCACCGGCATCGGTCCGGCGAGAACGACCCGTGCCTGCCGCGCCGTCTTGACCCAGCTGCCGGCGTATGCCCGGGCGCGGCCGGGTGCAGGCGCCGGAATCAGGGCATCGCGCGGATGGCCTCCGACCAGGTAGCAGTCGAACTGCGGCAGCCGCAGCGAGTCACGCACGGCGATCTGGGGTGGGCCGGCGTCGGCCCCGAGCATCGATGTGCGGTAGCCCTCTACATCGACTTCGATGACGTCGTCGCCGAGCCGCCGCCATGCGGCGAGTGCGGCAGTCGGGCCCACCGCAAACCACTGAGCGAACTCCTGCAGGGTCGCCGGCCCGTATGCGGCGAGGTAGCGGCGGAGGACTTCGGCGAGCGCATCTCCTTGAACT
>DATFWQ010000371.1:0-5184 GCA_035259145.1 Candidatus Dormiibacterota bacterium
CTTGCTGCCTTCCAGGTAGACAGAGGTCAGATCGTAGAGGGCCAGCCCGCCCTCGCTCAGATGTCGCTCGGCCAGCCTCGCCTCGACCTTGGGCTGAGCCCGCAAGAGCCAGTCCATGGCCGAGTAGAGCTCGTCTTCGTCTAACTACCTTCCTTTGATAGGCGCGCTCGGCCAGCGGATGCTGAGCGATGATCTTGTCCCGCTCGCCGACCAGGAGTTCAGATTCGGTCTGGCGAACCCAAACCTCCTTGCCCGCGTATTCGGCCGGCACTGAGTACCAGCTGCCGGCATAGCTCAGGAAGCAGTCCCTAGCCACGCGCCGGCGTTCGAGCGCCAACGCCCGGTAAGGTGCCACGCCCTCAATTGACCGCAGCCCCTCTTGGGCCAGCCGGTCGATGGGTCGCTCTCCGGTAGTGCCGTGGATGCGAACGTTGCACGTCCCCTTCAGCCAGCGCGAGCCCCGCTCGAGCAGGTCATGGGCTGAGTCGTAGGTTCGACCCGTGGCCAGAAGTTGCGGCGGACGTACTTGATGCCGCTCTCGATCTTGCCCTTGGTCTGCGGACGATAGGCATGACAGACCCACGGCCGGAACCCGTAGTGGCCGGCGAAGTCGAGGAGACCGGGATGGAACACCGGCTCGCCGCGTTCGTTGTCTCGTATCAAGACCGTGCCAGCGCGGTCGTACAGGATCTCCTCCGGCACGCCACCGAAGTAGTGGAAGGCACGCTCGTGGCAGGCCAGGAAGACCGGCAGCGCCTGGCTGTCCTCGAAGTCGAGATACCTCGCCCGAGACCAGCCCAGGGTCATCACGAAGCCCTGGACCTTCTTGCGCTGCGGCTTTCGAAATGAGCCCCAGTCGACCTGAGCTTGCTTGCCTGGCGGAGTCTTGAAACGCTCGGTCACCTTCTGCTCCGACATCTCGCGGAAGGCCTGCATGAACTCCTTGAGGATGCTGCGGCCTCCGGTGTAGCCCGGGCACAGATCTCGTCGTAGATGACCTCGGCGTTGCTGACCGGATCCTCCTCGGCGAGCATGCGAGCCAGGACGTACTCGCGGAATGGGTCCAGCTTCGAGGCCAGCTCGCGCGGCTTCCGCGGCCGCTGTCCGACCGCGAGCAGACGACGAATCGTCTTGCGGTCCCTCCCGGTCAGCCTGGCGATTTGACTGATGTTCTTGCCCCGGACCCAGAGCTCGTGAATGTCCATGAACTCCTCCGGGCCGACCATGTCTGGGTCCTCCTGCTGCGACGTGAGCTGCGACTGAGGAACCGTCCCCCACCTCAAGGGGTGGGGAATTTGAGACCGGCGCTATGTGGGGAGTTTCACACCGGCGCTGACATAGCGTTCCAGCGCTCAGATATCAAAGCGGCCATGGAGCGGCGTACGGCCGTCGGCACTGGACCGGGCGAGGGCCTGACCAGGGCAAGCTCAAGCGGACCGGCTACTATCGCAACGAATTGCCGCGCGGACGCAAGACCGCTTAGCCGGTGAACCGTAGGCCAGCCTGATATTTCCGGCCTCCCATATGGTCGGCAAAAACCGAACTAACTCGATGACCGGTCGGGGCAGTGGGCCCCGATGAGGGACACCGCCAGGACGGCCGGCTCGGTGCCCCGGTTCCTCCAGCGGTGGCGCGTCCCGTTCTGCACCACGGTGTCGTGGGCGGAGCACCTTCTCCACCCCATCGTCCAGCTCGAGGATCACCTCACCGCATAGGACCACTTCGAAGTCGATCGTGTCCGTGGGGTGCATCCCCGGGTTGCCCGGCTCCAGATAGGCCAGCATGCCCGATAGCTTCTCCTCCATCTCCGCTAGCGCCGCCTCCAGGTCCGGGTCGGCCGGAGCCGATACGGGCGCCGGAGGGACCGTGAAGAGCGCGAAGCGGTAGCCACCGACTGGTGGGAAATAGCTGGGCTGCGCCGTCGGGCAGCCATCGTCGGGAAAGGTCGGCGCCTCATCAGCTCCCCATAGGCGGTGGAACTCCACGCCAGGTATCAACTCCAGGGTCAGAGAATCGACGAGGCCACGCCGAGCCGGTCTGGCGGGCCCTCCCTTCGTGCGGCGCCATCGCAGTGGGCGAAGCCAGCGGAGTCATGCGCGCCACCGAGCCGATCGCCCTCGGCTCCAGTGCCGAAACGGCCGGGCGCACTCGCAAGCCGTCTCGCGTTCGCCAGCTCGCCTTGGTCCTGCACCCCAAGGTACTCGCCGCCGAGGCTCAGCCTCGGGCTAAACCGTTTCTCCTACAAGGAGATAAGAAGTGACCCAATGCGGCGAACGGGCTGCCGCCTGGTGGTGGCCCAAGTCCCGGACTTCGGCCATATCCTTGACGGGGATTGAGCGCTGCTGGAGTGAGACCGACGGTCGGGCGAGACGCGGAACTCGAACTGGTCGATCGCTTCCTGGAGCGGGTGCCCGGGCGCACGCGCATCCTGGTCGTCGAGGGCGAGCCGGGTATCGGGAAGACCACGGTGTGGCTCGAGGCGGTCCGGCGGGCCGAAGACAGGTCCTTCAGACTGCTCACGGCCAGCCCGGCCGAGAGCGAGGCGAAACTGCCTGTTGCGGCACTCGGCGACCTGGTCGGCGAAGCCTTCGCCGAGGTCGGCTCCGCACTGCCGGCTCCCCAGGAACGCGCCCTCGCCACCGCCCTTCTGCTCGTTGACAGCGACGAGCCTGCGGATGCCCGGACGACGGCGACCGCGGTGGTCAGCCTGCTGAGGACACTCGCGGGCGAAGGTCCGGTCGTCGTCGCCGTCGATGACGTGCAGTGGCTGGACGCCGCTTCGGAACGGGTGCTCGCCTTCGCCGCACGACGGCTTCCGGAGAACGCCGCTGTCCTGCTCTCGGGGCGTTCGCAGCCATCGGGGAAGCTGCCGCTCGGTCTGACCCCCGCTGAGGATCGGGTCGAGCGGCTGCGGCTCGGCCGGCTTTCGCTCGCTGCGCTGCACAACCTGATCGCGAGCCGGCTTGGGATCTCACTCGCCCGCCCGACCCTGTTGCGGGTCGACGCCGCCTCGGCCGGCAACCCCTTCTTCGCTCTCGAGATGGCCCGCGCGCTCAAAGATGTGGACCCAAACTCATTCACGCAGCCGCTCCCGGTGCCATCCAGCTTGCGCGAGCTCGTCGCTGCCCACGTTCGAGGCCTCTCCGCTAGCGCGTTGGAGGCAGTTACCGTGGCCGCCGCCCTTTCCCGCCCGAGCTTCCGGGCGATCGTCGCCGCCCTCGGGTCGGAGGCTACGGCCCTCGCCGCGCTGGCGGAGGCGGAAGACGCAGGCGTGGTTGTGCTCGAAGGCGACCGCATCCGCTTTGTCCACCCGCTCCTGGCGTCGGGGGTCTACGGGTCACTCTCATCGACACGGCGCCGTCAGCTGCACGGGCGTCTTGCCCGCCTGAGCGATGACATAGAGGAACGCGCCAGTCACCTTGCGTTGAGCGAGACGAAGCCGGACGAAGAAACGGCCGATCAGCTGGAGGCGGCCGGTCGCCACGCCGCACTTCGGGGCGCGCATGACGCGGCGGCCGAACTCTTCGACGCCGCCTGCCGACTGACACCGACAAGCCAGCCGCTCGAGTTGGCTCGGCGCATGCTGGAGCAGGCTTCAGCGTCGCTCGTCACCGGCAACCTCGAGGGTGCTCGGACGGTCGCCGCGTCGGTCGTCGAGGCCGCACCAGTCGCCTCGCAGAGGGCCGAGGCACTCGTGCTGCTGAGCGATACAGCTTGGATCGAGGGACTGTCCCGGCTGGGTGGAGAGCACCTGGAAGCGGCGTTGAGGGTGGCCGGTGATGATCGAGACCTCGCGCCGCAGGTCCTCGCCAGGCTGGTCCGTGTCAATGCAATCCTCGACCCAGCGCGTGCGCTCAGCTACTCGGAGGTCGCGATGCAGCGCCTCACCGAGGACCGGGACCCGTCGGCCCTCGCGGACGCCCACTTCAACCACGTCTGCGCCGAGGCGATTCTGGGGCGGCGGCCTCAGATCGAGCTGTTCAAGCGCGGGCTAGAGCTCGAAGCGAGGGCCGGACCCAACGCCAGGCCAAGCTGGTTCCCGTTCATGTGGTACCACTGCACCGACGATTTCGAAGCTGCCAGAGCCCGCCATGAGGCCGAACACCGTTGGTATCAGGAGCACGGCGACGAGCCGACCGTGGCGGAGCGACTGGCGTACCTCGGTCTGGTTGAGCTGCGCGCAGGACGTTGGGACAAGGCCGAACGCTACCTAGAGCAGAGCGTCGCGACGATGGCCCTGTTCGAGCCGGAGGGACGCCCAGTCGGGCCCTGGTCTGTGCCGCGGATCCTTTGGACTCAGTTAGATGTGAACCGGGGAAGGACAAAGCGCGCTCGGGCAACGCTCGCGCCGATGATCGAGGCAGCCAAGAGAGGAGAGGGGTCGTTCTGGGCGGACATTCTGCTGGCCCATGTGGCCGGCGTCGAGTTCGCCGAAGGTCGGCACGAGGCTGTGGACCGGGCGTTGACGGCGATACGCGAGCGCCTGGACATGGTCGGCGCGGCCGAGCACCTCGGCCTCCGCGGCGAGCCGCTTCACATTGAAGCGCTGCTGGCGCTCGGCCAGCTTGAGCGGGCACGCGAAATCCTGGCCCGGTTGGAGGCGCGCGGCAGGTCCTTCCCGCGCCCTTGGATCACCGTCACTCTGCCCCGCGCCCGGGCCCTGGTCGCGGCCGCTGAGGGCGACCTGGTGAGCGCTGTCGGCGAGATGGTCGGCGTCGATACCAATGTGGCCCGGCGGCTGCCGTTCGAACATGGTCGCAACCTGCTCGTCCTCGGCAGGCTCTTGCGACGCGCTAAGCAGAGACGGGCGGCGGGGGATGCCTTCACCAACGCTCTGGCTGTCTTCGAGCAGCTTGGGGCCCCGACCTGGAGCGCCGAGGCACGCTTGGAGCTGGACCGGATCGGTCTCCGCCGGGCTCCGCAGGACCTGACTGCGACCGAGCGCCGGGTCGCCGAGCTGGCGGCTCGCGGGATGACCAACCGAGAGGTCGCGGCTGCCCTGTTCATCAGCCTGAAGACGGTGGAGGCCAACCTGGCCCGCGCCTACGGCAAGCTCGGGATCAACTCGCGAGCAGAACTCCGAGCGCGTGCGAAAGATATAGGGTCGGCTGACCCACAAACGTAGGGTCACCCCCGATTCTCGTCGGGCCATCTCGGTCCCACGATGGCCTCATGTCAACCGAC
>DATFWQ010000372.1:0-2802 GCA_035259145.1 Candidatus Dormiibacterota bacterium
GCCATGACCACGATCGATCCTGGCATCCAGCGGGTGGAGCTCTCCGTCGGTGACGCCACCTGCACGCTGGAGCCAGACCGAGTCAGCGAGATCATCGCCGCCCTGGCCGGACGGTAGAGCTGCCAGGCGCCATCGGCGGCATGTGCGGGCATTCTCCGTGCGGGACTCGATGCATGAATATCCAGGTCATGTGGGTGCACGTTGTACCGGCCGCGGGCCCGCTGAGCTGCCGACGTCGCGGAGGTTCCTTTGATGACCGCGCGCTGACCCGTTATGGACGCTCTGCCAACTGTTCGTGCTGCATGCGGCCGGACGCATATTGGCAGATCTGCTGGTTGATGGGCGTCCTGGAGTCGTTGCGCCGTCCCGCTGCCGAGGGTGATATGCACCGCCGTTACTGACCAGTGCCTTTGATCGAATAGTCCACCAGTGACCCGCGCGGGCCTTGACGGGAGGGATCATATGCCAGGCACACCAGCCATCTATTACCTGATGCCCAATTGTCACTGTACGGGATAATGTAGTAGATCGAAAATGCCGACGCCGAAGTGCCGGTTCCGTCATACGCGCTGAACTCGGTGAGGCAAAGTGCGTACCCCTGGTCAGAGATCGCGTTATCACCCGGGTATGCCATCGGTGATGCCGGCCAGGCATTGCCCGCGAAGAATACTTCCGCCAGGTGCGGGTCAGTGCACGGCACCGCCGCGACCATGTCGGGCCACGGCCTGTCGCTGCCGAGGCCAAGGGCAGCGCCGGTCAGGCAATCTCCGGGCCGGAACTGTGCCGTGCCCAGATGACCCGTCAAGGACGGCACCCACGCGATGAGCGTGGTCATCACAGCCGCGGCCAGGCCCACACCGAAAATAGCCGGAGGCCCCCACCGCAGATAACGTCGCCCGGCCCGCTGGCCGCCTGGCTGATGCGGGACACCCTGGGCGGCGTCCTGGCCGGCCCGGGGAGCTGGCCGGCGCCTGCCGGTGCCCGCGAATGCCCGGTCCCGGGCGGAACTGCTGACCAGCAACCGGCCCACGCCGCCTGGCCGCCCGTAGAATCGCACGCTCTCCCCCGGGCGGCAGTATCTGGGGTTCGGCCCACCAGGCGAGGCGGACCTTGAGCTTGGACGGGTACCCGTCATCAGGGGCGTCAAGCACCAGTGCGCGGCCAGCGCGCCGGGAGGCCGCTACCGTGGCGCTGCACGCATCACGGGGCCGCTTGAGAAAAAAGCACCACCGGATGTGCCGGCCGAACAAGACAGCAGCCAGCAGCACCGACGCGATGCTCGCGTAAAAATACCGGAGGTCCGATGTGTTATCCAGGTTATAGAAATAGCCGCCCGCCATGAGCAAAGCCCAGCCGGCAGAAACTGCACCCCAGGCCATCCACGAGTAGCCACGGAGCACGCGCCGCAGCCCGGGCGGGACTTTACCGCCACAGCCTGGCACGTAAGGCTGTTGCCTCGCCTGCCCGGTCGCCCAGGCCGTGGCCGCAGACGCCGCCTGGCCTGCGCCGTTGCTGACCGCCCCTGCCGCCGGATCCGCCGCGGACTCCGGCCCGGCCACAGGGGCGCCGCACCGGGCGCAGACCTCAGTTGCCCGGGCGCTCTCCGCCCCGCATTCGGCACATTTCACCCGCAGCCTCGCTTCGACGTCTTCGAGGAAGGCATCGACCTCCTCCTCGTCGTAGCCCGGCCGCAAACGGGTGGTCGCGAACTGCTTGGCCCGGATCTCCTCTGCTGTCAGCGGCGGTTGCCTGACCCCGAGGAAGGTGTCACGGACAGCGTCGAGGAAGCCATCGACCTGCGCCATGTCATAACCAGGCCGCAGCCGAGTGGTGGAAACCTCGCTGGCCCGGACCGAGCCCCGGCGGGGGAAGCGGAAGGCCCGCCCGCCACTAGTGACGGCCGCCCGGCGGCAGGCGCCCCGCACACGGCGCAGACCTGAGCCGCGCCGCGAGTCTGCGTCCCGCACTCCGCACATTTCACCCGCAGCCCCCCCATTCTCCCGGGCCCCAGATAGGTGTGACACAGCATGCTGGGACTCCGCCGCTTCGTCAACAGCGGCAATCTGCCGCAGATCGCCCTCGCCAGGGCGGAACGGCCACGCAGCCACCCTCGAAGCCGTCGACCCCAAACATGCGGAGGCTTGTTTACCCCCAGCGGCGAGCAGATCGGGCCGATAGGCGCACCCCGAGCGAGTCAGCCCGAGAAGCCGCCAGCCGCGCCGAACGGCGGCTCGGCGCGCGTTCTCGTGGCCCGCCGATGTCACCCAACGTGATGTCGTCAGGCGAGCCACCGGTTCAGTTCCGCGCCCGTTCATGGATCGATGCGGCCATCAAACTGATGAACCGCGCCGGGCCGGGTGAGCTGGTAGACCGCGTACCGCTGGCCCATCCCCATCGTGAACGCGGCGCACGGGCCATGCGGGATCTCAAGCTCGTGGACGGTGACATTGCGGTGACGCAGCTGGGCGATCGTGTCGGCGTAGTCCTGCACCTGGTACACCAGGATCGGGTTGGTGCCCTGCAGGTGACCAGACAACAAAATCGCGGGGCCTGGCTCACCGACACGCAAACACGCCACGGTGGTTCTCATGGCGCGGACTTTCCAGACCAGCTCCGCGCCCATCGTCTCGACATAGCGCAGAACCTCGCCGTCGACATCAGCGGTGGGTACGTAGATGTAGTCCAGCGAACCAAACACGGCCCCTCACCTCGGCAGGTCCGGACTCATGCCGGTTTCAGTGGGAAGGCTGGCAGCCGCGAAGCGCCCGCACAGAAACGCTCCACGCAGCTTGAGCGCGGTCA
>DATFWQ010000373.1:0-3492 GCA_035259145.1 Candidatus Dormiibacterota bacterium
GAACTTTCCGGCACTCGACGCCGTGGCCCGGTCCCGCGGATCGACTCCCACCAGGGCACCCAGGACAAGCGCGGCGTCGGCCACCGTCCGTGCGTGCGGCCCCACCGTGTCCTGGTTGTGCGAGATCGGCACCACTCCAGCTCGGCTGGTCAGGCCGACAGTGGGCTTGATGCCGACCACGCCGCTGGCCGAGGAGGGGCAGACGATCGAGCCATCGGTCTCGGTGCCCAGTGCCGCTGCGCAGAAGTTGGCCGAGACTGCGGCCGCCGATCCGGAGCTGGAGCCGCATGGACTGCGATCCAGCACGTACGGGTTGCGGCACTGCTGTCCGCGTGCGGACCAGCCTGAAGTGGAACGCGTCGACCGGAAGTTGGCCCACTCGCTGAGGTTGGCCTTGCCCAGGATCACGGCGCCCGCCTGGCGGAGCCGGGCTGCCACCGTCGCATCCTTAAGGGCTGGTGTTCCGACCAGGGCCAGAGACCCGGCCGCGGTCTGCATCTGGTCGTGGGTATCGATGTTGTCCTTAACCAGAAGGGGTATTCCATGCAGCGGCCCACGGGCCGCCCGCCCGCGACGCTCCTGGTCGAGCCGCTCGGCGATGTCGTGAGCGTCGGGGTTCACCTCGACCACCGAGCTCACGTGCGGTCCGCGCTGGTCCAGACGCTCTATGCGTTCGAGGTAGGCCTCGACCAGGGCCGCAGCCGTCAGCTGTCCCGATGCTATGGCCGTCTGCAGCTCAGAGATGGTTGCTTCCTGGAGGCGCAGCCCTTGCGCGATCTCCGCCGGTTCGTCCGAGAGCATTCCAGCGTTAGGCTAGCCGCTTGAATCAACTGGACACGGCGTCCCAAAGCGCCGTCGCCCGGAGTGGGTTGGGGTTACGGCATCCCGCTCGGCTATATCAGACGCCCGGCCGGGCTTGGTCGTGGGGCGGCCCGCGCCGGGGGCCCGTGCTCGGAGCGCAGGTGGGAACAGCCGCTAGGGAACAGGTTTGCCAACCGCGAACATATAGCCGTCTCGGTCTTCCAGGCGGCACTCGCGCCACCTGTGGCCGGGAATGAAGGCCGGCACCGTGACCACGAATCCGAGCGCACGCGCGCGCCCTTCAACCTCGTCGGCATCGAGACCCATCAGCCGGATCTCGGCGCCGGTGCCCCGTTTCCCCGGCGTTGCAAGACGACCGGCTTCGGGCTGGCCGTCATACGTGTGATCCGCATGCAGGGTCACACGAACGCCGTCTTCGCCTTCCAGCGCGGCAAAATCCGGATCGTTGTAGTGGAGGCGCAACTCAAGAACGTCGGTGTAGAACGGTAGTGCCGCGGCGACGTCGCGCACGATGAGGTTCACGGTCAGCCCTTTGAGAAGCCGGCCGTACTCAGGCCCCGGAATCCAGGGGTCGCCGGTTCGCTTTTTGGTCAAGATGCTTCTCCCACCTCAAAGTTGATTATTGGCTTTGAGCGGGTCAAGCGCCTCCTCACCCGGCGAGTTTTGACACCCTGACGCCGTGAATCCCGGGATCCTCATGAAGGCGGCCGTCACGCCAGTGCTGATCGGCAGCGCCAGCTGGGCCGGGCGGCGGCAGGGCGACGCGGTCGGAGGCTGGTTCGTCGGCCTCGCAGGCGGGGATGCGGCGCGACGTGCTTCCCCTCCCGGAGGACTCTGTCACGCGTCTCCCAGCACGTACTTCTTTAGCCATGAGTTGTTGAACGCGCCGCGCGGATCGATCCGCTCTAGCAGCTGGATGAAGTCACGGCGGCGTTCGTAGAGCGGGGCGATGGCGGCGGCATCAGCCAGGAAGAGCTTGCCCCAGTGCGGTCGCGCCTCGAATGGAAAGAGAGCCGCCTCAAGGTCGACGAGCACCTCCTCGACCGCGGCTGGCTCGGGCCTCCAGGTGAAGTGAAACCCGGTCGTCTCCCGCCCAAACTCCGGGCTCATCCACAGCCCGTCCGCAGCCACCGTGCGAATCTCACAGACCTGCAGGACCGGCCGCATCCTGTCTCCCAAGACGCGCAGGCTCTCTATCGCCGGCAACGTGTGCCGGCGCGCCACCAGGTACTCGGACTGGATCTCCTCACCACTACTCGGCGTGAAGCCGATCCGGAAGTGGGGCAGGCGGTCGGACCAGAGACCGGGCCTCCCCAGCTGAGGTGAACAATTCACCGGGTCGAGGCCGAGAACCGGGTGCCGCTCTACTGTGGCCGGAATGGCGCCGAAGAGGTCGTCGCGCTCAGCTTCTGGGGCCTCGGTCACGCGGCTCTTGATCCAGACCTGGTCGACTTTCGGGCCCCAGTTGGTGAAGACGCTAACGCTGTACCCGCTGGCGCTGATCTCGTCGAAATGCTGGTACAGGGCCTCCCAGCCCAGGCTTTCGAAGACTCGTGACCGCACCTCGTACGCAGGCTCGACGTCCAGGGTAAGGCGTGTGACCGCGCCGACGGCGCCGAGCCCGACGACCAGCCCGTCGAAGTCAGCGTCGCCTCTGGATGCGGTGACGATCTCGCCCGTCGAGGTGACAACTTCCAGTCCAGCGACTGCCGTGGCAAGGTTCCCGTTCGCGTTCCCGGAGCCGTGGGTCGCGGTCATCACGGCGCCGGCCGCGGAGATGTGTGGCAGCGATGCGAGATTGTGCAACGCCACACCGTCCGCTTTCATCGCCTCGGCGAGCTGGGCATAAGTGAGCCCCCCGCCGAAGCTGATCGTGCCCTTAGTGTGGTCGACGGCCACGTCCGCGGGCAGTGCGTCGAGCCTGATCAGCTCCGCAGAATCCGCGATGTCGTTGAACGAGTGGCGCGAGCCCAGCACGTGCACACTGTGGGCGCTGGCAGCGACCTCCTGCACCTGCTCCACCGTGGATGGTCGGTGCAGCTTGCTGGCGCGGTAGTGGTAGCTGCCTGCCCAGTTGGTCACAAGCGAAGAACCGTGCATTCCGGTCATGTCGATTCAAGCACGGTGGGGCTCCATGCGAAGTTGAGGCCAGCGTCGGTACCGCGAAGCGGATGATCTTACTCTGCGTGACGTCGGCAAATTCCACCGGGGAGGGTGGGTATCGCTCGACATTGCAGGTCCACCATGCCGCGCCGAGCCGGAGTGCCGGCACTAACCGCGCCCCGGCTGGTTTATGTGGACGTCGTCGCGCACCGGCGATGTACAGTTCCGTGGCGAGTCACAGCCAGTCGGCGGGGCCCAGTGGCCGCGCGGTACCGTGTGGTATTGCTACTTGAATCAGCGGCAAGCTGGTGTTAAAATTGTCGGCGCGTCTCCACGCGAGGAGTTCATGCGTCCTCATGGAGGGGACGGCGGGAGAGGGATCCGAGCCGGCCCTGCCGGGCTGTCGTGCCGGTTCCCCCTACCCATAGGTGCGGCTTTGGAGGCGCCCAGCACCTTGACAACTGAAGAGTGGGAAAGACTCTGTGAGTCACTTGAGACTCAGGGCTAGGTCCTTGGGTCCCATGTCTTTGGACGGAGAGTTTGATCCTGGCTCAGGGTTAACGCTGG
>DATFWQ010000374.1:0-9892 GCA_035259145.1 Candidatus Dormiibacterota bacterium
TGCGTTGATGCTGGCGAGGGCGCTCGGCGTCGACGTCGGTTCGGGCAGCGACCTGCTCGGGCTCGAACAGGGTCGGCGTGGGCGAGAACTGGTGATCCGAGCGCGGCTGGAGGACCCGATGCGCGCGATCGTATCGGCGACGTCGGCGAACGCCCGGATCCTCGGCCAGGGTCACGCGATCGGCACCTTGGAGCCGGGCAAGCTCGCCGATCTGATCGCCATCGAGGGGGACCCGCTCGCCGACCCAGAGCTGTTCGACCTGCCCGACCGAGTCATACTCGTCATCAAGGCCGGGAGGGTCGTCAAGGACACCGGGCGACTCGTCGCCACCTGACGGCCTTCCCGAACGCGAAAGGCTCTGAGGCCGGCAGACGCTCGCGCGTCAGCCCAGGATCCTGGCCCGGCCGAAGCCGGCGGCAAGCTCGTGGTGCTCGGCGAATCGCCTCGGATGGAACTGGACCAACCCCGGGTCGGGGTTCCCGCAGACCAGGTCGGCAATGTACTTGCCGAGGGCCGGCGCCAGCTTGAAGCCGTGTCCGCTGGTGCCGGCGGTGACATAGACGCCGTCCTCTATCTCGCCGATAACCGGCTGCCAGTCCGGGCTCAAGTCGTACAGGGCTGCCCAGCCGGCCCTCGCGTCCGCCTGGTCGAGCGGCGGCACCCGCCGCTGCAGGTTCGCCGCGAAGTCCAGCTGCTCGTCAAAGCCGAGGGTGTGGTCGAAGTTGTCGGGATCAACCACCTCTCCCGGGAGCAGCGAGCCGACGATGAAGAGCTCGGTGCCGTCCGGCTTGACGTAGAAGCCATTAACCATGTCGGCGTACGAGAAGCTGATCGGCCTGGCTCCGCCCCAGGCGAATGTCGCGATCAGGTGTCGCTCAGCGGTGAGCGGAAGATCGACGCCAAGCTTGCCGGCCATATGCCGTGTCCACGGTCCTACGCAGAGCACGACCTTGCGGGCATGGACGGTCCCGCCGTCCGACGTGGTCAGCAGCGCGCCGCCGCCTGCCCCGGGAGCCAGATCAACGATCCGGGTGTAGAGACGGGTCTCCGCGCCAAGCTCGACGGCGTGTTCGAGGAGCCCCTGCGAGGCGTTGACGGGGTCCGCGTAGCCGGCATCGATCTCCCAGGCACCAGCCGCAATACCGTCGAGGTCGAAGCCCTCGGCCAGCCGTGCCAGGTCCTCACCCTCGAGTATCTCGACTCGGGTCCCGATCGAGGTGAGCATTGCCGCGACCTGATTCAGCTGGACCAGATCCTCCGTAGGGTGGAGGTAGAGGATGCCGTTCTGCCGGTAGCCGCAGTCACGGCCGTTGGTGTGGCCGGCGAAGTTCCGGAAGACTTCGAGGCTGTCGTAGGCGACCCGAGCGAGAAACTCGTTCGTGTAATAGGCACGGCACACCGCGCTCGAACGCGCGGTAGGCCCCGCGGCCACCGACCCCTGGTCGTAGACACGCACACCGGCACCGCGTAGGGCCAGGCTCCTGGCAACCGAAGCGCCGTTGATGCCGGCGCCGATCACCGCAACCTCGATCACCTCCATGTACTGCTCCACCGCCGCGAACTGCGCGGAGTCAACACTTGCCTAGCCACGCACTCGGCGATCACGACACGGGGACGGCCGGGGCGGGCGCCACCCCAACCTGCAACCGTGCGTCCAGGAAGCGCTTCGCACGCCGGAAAAAGTCCCGCTCCACCTCGGGTTTGATCCAGTCGTGCGGCTCACCGGGGTAGCTGATGTACTCGAAGTCGCAGTCGTGCTTCATCAGCTCGCCCACCAGCTTCTCGGAGCACGTGGGTGGTGCGTTGTAATCCGCCGATCCATGCGCCACCAGGACCGCCCCCTGGAGCCGGTCGACGTGCCGGCCAGGGCTTCGTTCGTCGATCAGCACGGGCCTCGGGTCCGGCAGGCCGAAGCGGACGCGGACGTACGTCCCGTAGCCGCGGCTCATATCGCGCCAGTCGAAAACGCCGGCCATGAGGATGCCCGCGGCGAAACGACCGGGCTGGCTGATCATGGTCTGGAGAGCGAGGTAGGCGCCATAGCTATGGCCGAAAATTGCGATCGCGGCCGGCTCTACGTAGGGCAGCGAGCTGAGGAACCGCGCCCCGGCGGCGAGGTCCTCGGCCTGCTTACCGCCGCCCTCGAGATGAAGCCGCTTGGAAAGGCCTTCCCCGTAGCCCTCGCTCCCTCCGCAGTCGGTGACCAGCACCACGTAGCCCTGGCTCGCCAGGTAGTTGAAGAACGCCGCCTTGCGCCCGGTGCTCCAGCCCAGAGCCGCCTGCTGGCCCCAGCCGCCGTAGTGGTAGGCCAGCGCCGGGTGGCGAACGCTTCTGTCGAGGGTGGGTGACGTGATGAGCAGGCCGGGAATTGCGGTGCCGTCGACACTGGGGAAGGTGACCGGCTCGAGATGCGCGATCTCGCCGGACGGTAGGTCATTGGCAGCGTCGAACAGCTGGCGCGCCGACCGCTCCGATGGCTCGACCAGCCACAGGCCGAATGGCTGGTCGGCACCGCTGAAGGGCAGGGTGAGGGACTTCCCGTCGGGCGACCATGTGATGAGTTTTTGCGGAGCGCGGCCGAGCTGGCTCGCATTGCAGATGCCTGAGCGGTCGAACAGCGACACCGACTCGCCGCTCTCAACGTGGACGAGGTAAGGCAGCCGGTGCTGCAGGTGGGCGCGGTTTGACAGGACCAGAACCGACTCGCCATCCGGGGACCAGCCAACCAGGTCGTTCTCATGCTCCCCCTGCGTCAGCTGACGTGCCTCGCCACCCAGCGTCGGGATCACCTGGACGTGCTTCCAGCCGCCCGCATTCGACACGAAGGCGATGCGCTCTCCATCTGGTGAGAACGCCGGCTCCAGGCTCGGCTCGATGTTGTGATTGACCCAGATCGGATCGCAGTCCCGCCGGAGCAGGACCTGCTCGCCGCTTGCGGCGTCGGCAACCCAGAGCTCCTTCCTGGTGAAGTCCGTCGCCAGGCGGGAGATGGCGAGGCGGCGACCGTCAGCCGACCATGTGAACGCGCCGAGCCCGTACACGTCCTCATCCGGAGCGATCCGGATGACCTCGCCCTCAGCAAGCGATGCGACGACGACCTTGATGCCTCGCTCCATCTTGCTGAGATACGCAATGCGGGTCGAATCGGGCGACCATTCGGGCCACTGCGAAAACAGCAGCGGTCCCGGCTTGCCGATCTCCTCGTTCCAGGTCAGCTGACGTGGCGGGCCGCCGGAAACCGGCTGGACCCACAGATCGCCCTCGTGCACGAAGCAGGCGTGCTGGAGGTCGGGAGACAGCGTCAGCTGGTCACCGAGCAGGCCGGCGCTGAAGAGCAAGCCGGCATCGCCTCCGCCGACGGGGAGCGTGTAATACTCTTTGCCCGTCGAGTAGACGACCCGCTCACCGTCGGCTGTCCAGCGCAGGTCGAAGCTTTCTTTGACGTAGTAGCCGGGTCGCTGGAGGTTGCCGGCCAGACGGCGCGTCTCACCTGATCCGAGGTGGTGGATCATGATCTCGGCGCCGGCAGGATTGGCGACCTCGATTCCGAGGCGGCCCCCGTCGGGAGACCAGGCAACGGCAGCCGGAGATCTGATGGCAAGCGCCTGTTCGAGTGACAGCATCTGGTGAACCTCCCTACCCCGGATTCTCACCGCGTCCCATCCACGGGGCGCTCGATGGCTGTAGCATGTTGGCGACTTCGGGTCATTCACTTGTCGATATGTGGGTTGGGTGATGGCGGGTGACCTGCAGGCGCTGGCCGACTCGCTGGGGCGCCGGCTCGAGCGTGCGGTGGCGATCGATGATCCACATATGCGCCTGCTCGCCTACAACTCCCACTACGGCCACGTCGATCCGGTCCGGACAGCGTCCATCCTTCACCGCAAGGCACCGGCGGCCGCGATCGCCTGGGTGAACAAGCTCGGCATCCGCGAGGCCACAGCTCCCCTACGCATCGCTGCCAACCCTTCCCTCGCGATGGACGCCCGCATCTGCGCACCGATCCGCTGCCAGGGACATCTGCTCGGCTATGTCTGGCTGGTCGACACCGACTCGCCTCTCACCGACGAGGACCTGGAGGTGGCCGACGCCGCGGCACAAGCCGCGGGAGAGATCCTCCATCGCGAGCGCCTGCTCGGCGAGCTGGAGCGTGGTCGCGAGCGGGAGCTCTTGCGGGATCTTCTGTCAGGCGAACCGCAGGTGAGCCAGCACGCCGCTTACGAGCTGGTCGAGGCGAAGCTGCTGGTGCCCGTGCGCTCGGTTGCCGTCATCGTCGTCCGGCCGGTCAACGCCGGGCGCACGCTCGACGACGCCGCCCTCGTCTCGATCGGCCTTGCGCTCGATCAGGTCCGGCGCACTGTGTCACCGCGGCACAGCCTGCACCTCGTCCGGCCCGATCACAGCCTGTTTCTGGTCGGCGCCGACGCCCCCTCGCTGCGTCCAGGCGGCGTGGCCGGGCTGGCCAGGCAGCTGGCCGACGCGGTCAGCGCGCAGCTCGCAGAAGACGGTAAGTGGTCGACCCTGGTCGGGGTGGGGGAGACCCACCCACGCCTCGCGGACGCTGTGGTCAGCTACGAACAGGCGCGGCAGGCGGCCCGCGTCGCGGAGATCATCGCGTCGTTCCGCCCGGTCGCGATGTGGTCGCAGCTGGGGATCTACCGGATGCTTCTGCGGTTCCCGATCGAACAGCTGACCTCGAGCGCGCTCCACCCGGGGCTGCTGCAGCTCTTCCGAGAAGCCGACGCGGAGACGTTGGTGCGGACCCTGGAGCGCTATTTCGATCTCGGGTGCGACGCCAGGCGAACAGCAGCCGATCTGTGCCTGCACCGCGCCAGCCTCTATTACCGGCTCCACAAGATAGAGCAGATCAGTGGCGTGAGCCTCCGCAACGGCGACGACCGCCTGGCTCTTCATCTGGGCCTCAAGCTGGCACGGCTGGCCGGGATCCTGCCGGGCAGGGCGGACCAGCAAAGGGCCGGCCTGGAGCGCGGTTTCGACCGTGCGGTCTGATCAGGGGAACCGCTCTTCCGACAAGTGTCGCTGGCGGCACCGCGGGCGCAAATCTAGATTGGTGCCCATGGCCCGGCCAGGCGCGCGCGCCGAGTGACCTTCTACATTCTCCGCCGGATCCTGATCTCGATCCCGGTTCTGATCGGGGTTACGCTGATCACCTTCCTCCTCCTGCACGCGACCGCCGGCAGCTTCGTACCCGGACTCGAGATCAATCCCAACCTGCGGCCCGAGGACGTCGCACGAATCCGACACAGCCTCGGGCTCGACCAACCCCTCTACCTCCAGTACATCCAGTGGCTGGCTGGGCTTGTCCACGGCGACTTTGGCCGCTCGCTGATCGATGGCAGCCCGGTCCTCAGCCACATCCTGGAACGGCTGCCGAACACGCTCGAGCTCACATTCACGGCGATGTTGATCGGCCTCCTGGTCTCCATCCCACTGGGTGTGATCGGGGCCATCCGAAGGGGCAGCAAGGACGACAACTTCCTGACGGTTCTGTCTGTTGCCGGCGTCTCGATTCCAGGCTTCTGGCTGGGGCTGATGCTGATCCTGTTCTTCTCGGTCGAGTTCCACGACTGGGGTCTGCCATTCCTACCCTCCAGCGGCGCCACCAGCCCACTTGGCGCTGGTGACCTGACCGACCGCCTGGAGCACCTGATCATGCCGGCGACCGTGCTCTCCTTCGGCTACATCGCGATCTGGTCCCGCTACACGCGCTCAAGCATGCTCGAGGTGCTCTCGCAGGACTACGTGCGCACCGCACGGGCCAAGGGAATGACCGAGCGGCGTCTCCTCTATGTCCACGCGCTGCGCAACGCTATGGTGCCGCTGGTGACCCTGGTCGGACTCGAACTGCCGGGGCTGGTCAGTGGTGGGGCGATCGTCGAGATCGTGTTCAGCTGGCCGGGGATAGGACGCCTAGCGCTGGAGCGCGCCCTGCAGTATGACTACACGATGGTCCTCGGCCTCACCACGTTCGCCGCCATTCTGGTGGTCGCGGGCAACCTGATCGCGGACATCCTGTACGCCGTGCTTGACCCCCGGATCAAGTACCGCTGACGGCGGCGAGTTGGGCGACCTTACCGACCTTTCGAGCGTCGAAGTGCAGCGCCAGGAGCTCGCGCTTCAGGTGGCCGACGTCACGCGCCGGCCCACCCGCAGCTACTGGGGCGAGTCCTGGAGCCGGCTCAGGGAGAACCGCCTCGGCGTGGCCTCTGGCGCTCTGATCTTGCTGCTCGCGGTCATAGCGATCGCCGCGCCCTTGCTGTCCCGCTACCTCACGCATTACGACTTCGACCACCAGGACCTCGACCGCATCTTTTCCCCCTTCAGCCGGGCTCACTGGCTGGGCACGGACGAGCTCGGACGGGACACGCTCACGCGACTTATCTATGGCGCGCGCGTGTCGCTCGGTGTCGGCTTCCTGACGGTCAGCCTCTACATCCTGATCGGGGGATCGATCGGCCTCACGGCCGGCTATTTCGGCGGGTGGGTCGACGACGTGCTCATGCGCTTCGTGGACGTGCTGCTGACAGTGCCGACCATATACCTCCTCATCCTGATCACCAGCCTGCTTCCGCTCACGCTGGGGCCTGTTGTGATCCGCCACGACGCCGTGTCGCTCTCGATCGTGATCGCGATCACGGCCTGGGGAGGCGTTGCCCGCCTGGTCAGAGGCGAGGCCCTGTCCATCAAGCAGCGCGACTTCATGATGGCCACCCGCTCCATCGGCGCTTCTCACGTGCGGTTGATGGCAAGGCATCTGCTCCCGAACGTGCTGCCGGTAATGATCGTCGTGGCCAGCCTCGGGGTGGGGGTCATCATCCTGCTCGAGGCCGCGCTCGACTTCATCGGCCTCGGGGTCCAGCCGCCGACGCCCAGCTGGGGCAACATGCTCTTCAACTCGCAGTCGTACTTCTTTCACTCGATCTGGTTGGTGATCCTGCCTGGGACGTGCGTCTTCGTGACGGTGGTCGCGGCGAATGTCTTCGGCAACGCAGTTCGGGACGCCTTCGACCCGCGCCTGAAGTAGGCGACCGTCTTGCGGACGCCCTGAGATCCGCTGCAGCCGCCGGTCAGAACTTGGGGGTGGCTTCCGGAGCCACCTGGACTCGATCGCTCGGAATACCCATGACCAGCTCGAAGACACGGAGGAAGTTGAGGCCCAGGATGCCGCGGATCTGATGCTCGCTGAAGCCGCGGCGCTGGAGCGTCTGGGTCAGGAGCGGCAGGTGCCGCGATGAGAAAAGGTCGGGGATGCGGGCCCGGGCGTCGAGGCCCTCGACGTGGACCCTTGCCCGCTCTGGCAGGATGTCGTCGTAGATCTCGACGATGAAGTCGGGTCCCAGGCCGACGTGCTGGTCTCCAACGATCTCGACCATGTGCTCGATGTGGTCGACCATGCGCCCGACTGTCGGGTTCTCGGCGTCGACGAATCCTGGGATTGCGGTAGCACCGATCACGCCGCCGGTCTGCGCGATGCCGCGTAGCTGCGAATCAGAGAGGTTCCGGTGGTGGTCCCACACCGCGCGGGCCGAGGAATGGCTCGCGATCAGCGGCCGGGTCGCGAGCTCGAGCACGTGCTCGGTACTGGCGATGCCAAGGTGTGAGACGTCCATGAGGATCCCCAGGCGCTCCATCTCCGCCAGGACCTTCACGCCGTTGCGCGTCAGCCGGCCGCCGGTGTCGTTCTCGCCCGAGCCGTCGCCGAGCCAGCTCCGGCCCATGTGAGTGAAGCTCATCATCCGCACCCCGAGCCGGTGGAAGATGGGCACCAGGCTCGGCTCGTTGCCCAGCAGCGACGCTCCTTCCAGAGACAGCACCATCGCGATCTTGCCGGCGGCCAGAGCGTCCGCGATCTCTTTCCCGCTGGTGCAGGCGGCGACGGCTTCAGAGTTCAGGTCGACCTCCCGATAGAACGCTGAGATCTGCTGCAGGCCCTGGCGCAGCGAAATCTCGGGAGTCGTCGACTCGGTCGAGATGGGGACCACCTGAACGTCCACGCCTCCGGCGCGCAGCTCGGGTATCCAGCGATGCTCGAAGGTGCCCCGGTCACCGAGAACCGGCTGCCGGACCACAGACATGATGAGGTCGTGGTGGCAGTCGACGACGACGGCGTCAAGGTGGAGATTCGCCACGCGTCAGAAGCCCTCTGCCTTGCCCGCCCGCCGCGGCCCGGCGGTGCTGTGCAGCGTTCCGCCGTCGTCCCGCCAGCTCATCTGGAAGGACCCCATGTGATAGTCGTAGCGGGGCAGCGGCCTGACAGTGACGCCGAGCTGCGCCAGCTTCGCGACGACGGCCTCGGGCAGCCGGCTCTCGACCCCGAGCTTGTAGTCGTCCTCGATGGGCAGCATGCGGGGCGCGTCCTCCGCGTCGTACGGATCCATCCCGTAGTCGAGGACGTTGGACAGCACCTGCGGAACCGTGCAGTGGACGTTGCCTGGGGAGCCCAGGGAGAGGACCGGCTTGCCGCCCTTGAGCACGATCGTGTTGCCGATCGTGGAGCGCATCCGGCCGCCGCCTGTGAACCAGCCGCCGATCGCAGCAAGAAGGCTGGTGACGCCGTGGCTGCCGACCATCGGTACTCCGTCGACGACCTCACCCGGGATGCCGCCCGACTGCAGCGTGTTCATCATCTGCACCCAGTTCCCCTGGGGGTCGACGAGGCTGAGCTCGCAGCTTCCGGCCGGCTGTTTCGGCGGGCCGCCGGCGGCCTCGAGCGCGCCGGGCCCGGCCGTGACCTCGACGTGCTTGGTGAGGTCGATCTTGGGCCTGCTGCGCCGGATCACGTCGGCGAGGAGCCGGTGGTACTCGGGCGACATCAGCGTGTCGGCGGGGTCTTCGAAGATCTGTGGGTCGTTCAGGAAGCCGGTCTCGAAGGCTGCACGCCGCAGCGCGTGGGCCATGTAATAGATCGCGTCGGCTGACTGCGAGTAGTGGCCGGCGGATGTCACGTCCAGCTCGCGCAGGATCCCCAGCACCAGTGAGCAGTAAACGGCCTGCCGCTCGGGCGGTGACAGCTGCACGATCTCGTAGTCGCGATGCCGGTAGCGCCGGCCCTCGCTCCAGCGCGGAGGGATCGCGCTCATGTGCTTCAGCTCGATCTTCCAGCCGAGCTGGTTGGCGCGCTCGACAAAGTGCTTGGCCCACTGACCGGTGATGAAGTAGTCGGGGCCCTCGACGGCGAGGTTGCGCAGCGTCTTCGCGAGCTCTGGCTTGGGCCAGCGGTCGCCGACCTGAGGCAGGTGCCCGCCGGGGGTGAAGTGCTGGCGGCCGGACGGCGTATACAGATAGAAGTCGACAGTCTGCGCCATCACAAGGTGCTCGAAGGAGTCCACCTCGTGGCCCTCCTCCGCCCAGCGGATTGCCGGTCCGCACAGGTAGTCCCAGGGCTTGGTCGCGAAGCGCTGGTAGAGCGCCTTCATTCCGGGCATGAAGCCAGGGATGACGGCAAACGGCGCGCGCCCACCCGACGCGTAGTACCCGGTGCCGGCCGGCACGCGGTTGAATGGCGCCATCTCCGGGACGATGGTGCCCATGCTGTTGAGCTCGTGCACCTTGCCCGTGCCCGCTTCCCACATAAGGAAGGTCACCGTGCCCGTGTGGTTGGTCATGTCGTGCTGGACCGTCGCCTGCACGAGGCAGCCCGCGATCGCCGCGTCGACAGCGTTGCCGCCGTCCCGCATGACTCCGAGCATGGTGTCGCTCACGATTGGATGCTGGCTGGCGCAGACCGCCTGCTGACCGGTCGCCGGCTGCTTGGCTCCGACCCTGCCGGTTGTCGCAATGTCCATTCCCATCTCCTTGGTGCGGTTTCCGACGGCGAGCACTTAAAGGTTTAGCGCTCTTGGCCCGCAATCTCGACAGACAATCGTCTAAC
>DATFWQ010000375.1:0-6748 GCA_035259145.1 Candidatus Dormiibacterota bacterium
GCTCAGGCGGCTGTCCTTGGAGTGGGGAGGACGCAGTCCCCGAACCCCCGGGCTATTCCAGCCCGGCCCAAGGGAGCGTCGGGTCGATCGCCCCGATCGGGATCGGCGCTCAGCGGTTCTTATAGTGTGACCCGCGGTCCACCGCTCGGAATATCCGCCAGGTTGATGGTCGGCCCCGTGAGGAGCCCAGCGGGGGTTCTTATTCTGTGACCCTGGGTGCACCAGATTTTCGAATACGAATCGCCAACTAGTACTATCAGGAAACGTGTATGGAGATTGCCGAATGATGCCTACCCTGATGCCTACGATGCCTTCGAACCGGGCATGCGACTGCCCTGCGGTCCTGGCCCCGTGACCTGCGATGACTCGGCGATCAGCCGGCTGACCCAGGCGGCGGAGCCTGGATCGCGTTGGCCGTGCCGAGGCGCCGGTAACCCATCATCGCCGCTTGCTCGGACAGGCACCTGCAGCGTTATTGGGCCAGCGGATGGGGAGAGGAACAGGCGGGCCTCCCTTGGTCGGGCGCGAGACTGTCGCGGTCGAACTTGTCGACGACGGAGACCGGCACGCCAAGCTGCTCAGCGTCTGGCGACCGAGTCAGGGTGAGGACATCGCGCCTCGGGCCTTGAGCCTTCCCACGCGAGGCGGGCACAGAGCCCTCGTGGCGCCAGTGACCAGCACCCGCATGGGCTGCAGGCTAGATACGGGTTGCCGCAACTAGAGGATCCCCCCAGGCGGCCGCGTCCTCGCCCGGCACGAAGCCCGCGCTTGACCGCAAGGCTGGGGGCAGCCGTCACGGACGTCAAATACGATCGACGATCCTGGACGGTCGGTACGGCTTCCGTAGCAGCCGCAGGTTCTTGGCCACGACGCCCTCGACGAGGGCAAGCGCAAGCTGACCGGCTACTACCGCAGCACGAATTGCCCCGCGCGGACGCAAGACCGCTTAGCCGGTGAACCGTAGGCCCGCCTGATATTTCCGGCCTCCCATATGGTCGGCAGAAACCGAACTAACTCGATGACCGCTCGCGGCGGTGGGCCCCGATGAGGAACACCGCCAGGACGGCTGGCTCGGTGCCTCGGTTCCTCCAGCGGTGGCGCGTCCCGTTCTGCACCACGGTGTCGCCTGCCCGGAGCACCTTCTCCACCCCATCGTCCAGCTCGAGGATTACCTCACCGGACAGGACCACTTCGAAGTCGATCGTGTCCGTGGTGTGCATCCCCGGGTTGTCCGGCTCCACATAGGCCAGCATGCCCGGTAGCTTCTCCTCCATCTCCGCTAGCGCCGCCTGTAGGTCCAGGTCGGCCGGAGCCGATACGGGCGCCGGAGGGACCGTGAAGAGCGCGAAGCGGTAGGCACCGACTGGAGGGAAAAAGCTGGGCTGCGCCGTCGGGCGGCCATCGTCGGGAAAGGTCGGAGCCTCATCAGCTCCCCATAGGCGGTGGTACTCCGCGCCAGGTATCAATGCCAGGGTCAGAGAATCGACCTGCTCATCCGAGGCGAACACCGCCTTGCCGTTGCGGTCGTGACCTGTGACCACCCGTCGCACCCTCATGCCGATCCCCCTTCTCGATACTGTGAATGCCCGCGTATCTTGCCACAGCTGGCGTTGGGGGCGGGAGAAGCCGGGCCGGTCAAGGTCCGTAGGCGACGAGCGATGCGACGGAGACGGACGCGGTGGAGGTCGCCGTCGAGACGGCATTGACCGAGATTCCGGACGACCGGCTCCGGCTAGTCTTCACTTGCTGCCATCCCGCCATCGCCGTGGAGGGGCGTATCGCGCTCACCTTGCGGCTGATGTGCGGGCTGACGACGCCCGAGGTCGCTCGAGCGTTCCTCGTGTCCGAGCCAACCATGGCCGCGCGCATCACACGGGCCAAGAAGAAGATCGCGGCGGCCCGCATCCCCTACATGGTGCCCGCCGTCGACGAGCTTCCTGAACGCCTCCAGGCCGTCCTCGACGTCGTTCATCTCGTCTTCACAACCGGCTATACCGCTCCCGTGGGTGACGAACTTGTTCGCGTCGACCTGGTGGAGCGAGCAGCCGACCTGGCACACATGCTTGTCGAGTTGCTCCCCGAGGAAGCGGACAGGGCCCGAACCCGGCCGGCTAGCTGCGCAGCGGCCGGTGCCGGGACCCTGTCCAGGGCAGGCACGCGTGTTGCGGCCGTGCTGGCGGAGCGCGCCAGCGCGAGGACAGCGGAGGCGAGCCGCTCGTCCCACTCGAGCGGTGTGCCGTTTCGGAGCGCGGCGTGCAGGTGGCGCAGCGACCCAGCCGCGATGTCGTCTCTAATGACCGGCTGCGCGAACAGCGGCAGGCGGCCTGGCCGGCCGGTGCTCTGTGCGAGGATCAGCTCGACCGTTTCCGGAAGCACGTGGACCATCCGGTAGGTGAAGCCGTCGTGGTCGGCGGCCTCACCGTCGTGGGGGTCGTCGGGGTTGAAGGCCATCACCATGCCCGCGGAGCTGGTGTGCCCGCCGCCGCGGCAGCGGAAGAACTGTGCGCCCGCCTCCGTGAGGCCGAATGAGTAAGTCTCGTGGCCGTGCCGGCGGTACGCATGCGCACGGAACCGCGCGTACATCGCCTCCACCCTGCCGTCGGGGGATCGCCAGTACCGAACCCACTCGCCGTGGCCTGGCTGCGTCACGTGCCAATTCTCGCCGGCGCACCAGCGTTCAAGACCAGGTGGGCCGCAGCCGGCCACCATCAGGGCATGCCGTTCGAGACCAAGATTGCCGTGGTGGTGCGCGAGGACCTCGCGGTCTGGCAGAAGCTGAATATCGTCGCCTTCCTGTCCAGTGCAGTGGCGGGAGGCGTGCCGGAGACGATCGGTCAGCCTTATGAGGACGGGTCAGGCACCCGCTACCTGCCCATGTTCCGCCAGCCCGTGCTCGTCTACGCCGGCGACGGCGCCGCGCTCACTCGGGCACATGGCCGGGTGCTGACGCGCGGCCTCTGTGCCGGCGTCTACACCGAGGAACTGTTTGAGACGGACAACGACGAGGACAACCGCGCTGCCGTGCGGGCGGTGTCCACCGACCAATTGAAGCTGGTCGGGTTGGCGGTGTATGGGCCGAGGGGATCCGTCGACCGCGCGCTTGACGGCCTTCAGCTCCATCCCTGAGATCGCCGCTCGGCCAAAGCGGAGCATTGACCTGCCGGCTGCGGTCAGCGGGCCAACAAGCCGACCGCGGCGACGCGAGTCCGCGATTCGCCCCTCGTGAGCCCTTGGCCGTAGCCACCGCCAAGCGATGATCATCATTCCCGCCGCTCCACCAACGGGACCAAGAATCAGATATGCGGCGAGCAGCGTCTCCAGGGTGTCACTGGACACTGGTTGATTCCCCTTGTGCCAGCTTTGCCGCCATTCCGGGCCGGTCCTGCTTGAGCTCGAGGTCCCGTATCGCAAGGCTCACAACAAGCGCAGCACCGCCCGCTGCCAGCGCGATCCAGAACACCATGCCTGTCGACTTTGCGAAGGCGTCGTTCACACCAGACAGGATTTGCGGAATCAACGGGTGCGCCCGCGCGGGAAGTACATGGGCGAGGAGCCCGGCCCGATTGCCGACCCCTTGCAGCACACCGGCTTGCTTCATCAACACGTCGATCAGCGGCTGGGTCACGCCCTGGCCGTGGAGCGAGGTCGGTAGCTCGCTCTGGAACGCTGAAGAAAAGACGGTCCCGGCGATCGCCAGCCCCATCGAGGCCCCGATCTGGCGAAGAAAGGTGAGCGTGCTGCTGGCCACTCCCAGGCGGTGCATCGGAACAAAGCTCTGAACCACCGTGGTGAAGCCGGCCATCGAGGGTCCGATGCCCAGTCCCAGCACCAGCATCCACAACCACAGCATCCAGTCGTTGGTGTCAGCACGTAGATGCGTCATGAGGAATGCGCCGACCAGCAGGACGACCGCGCTTCCAGAGATGATCCACTTGTAGCGGCCGAACCGGCTGATCAGCTGACCGGTGCCGATGCTGCCTCCCATGAGCCCGAGCAGGATCGGCCAGATGTAGTAGCCCGAAGTGGTGGCACTGACGCCTCGCACAGTCTGATAGAAGCGGGGCATGAAGATCACCGCGGTAAACATGGCGACGCCGAATAGAAAGACCGCGGTCATGCTGACGGCGTAATCTCGGTTCTTGAAGAGGTCGAGCGGGATGATCGGCTGCGCGGCGCGCATCTCGACGACCACGAAGATCAAGAGCAGGATGCCCCCGAGTCCGATCAGCCCCCCGACGTTCGCATCGGTCCAGTTGTAGAGCTGCCCGGTGGAAGTGTTAACCTCGCCCTTGTAAGTCAAGCCAATCAGCAGAGGTACCACCGCCGCCACGAAGACGGCGACACCCAGGTAATCAAGGTCGCGCGCGCGCGACGCTTCGAGGCGCCGGTTGGGAAGCAGGGTGGCCAGGGCCGCCAGCGCGGTCAGGCCGACGGGGACGTTCACGTAGAAGACCCAGTGCCAGGAGATGTTGTCCGTGAGCCACCCTCCGACGAATGGGCCGACAAGGAAGCTGATGCCGAACACAGCTCCGAACAGACCCATGTAGCGGCCGCGCTCGCGCGGGGTGAAGAGATCGCCGATGGTGGCCATGGCCACGGGCATGAGGGCGCCGGCACCCAGGCCCTGGAGGGCGCGGAAAGCGATGAGCTGGTTCATGGTTTGGGAGAGGCCTGAAAGCCAGGAACCGATGAGGAACAGGCCGACGCCGACCAGGAGCATCGCCTTGCGGCCGTAGACGTCGGAGAATTTGCCGTAGACAGGGATGGTGACAGTTGAGGTGAGAAGGTACGCGGTCACCACCCACGTGTAGCGGTCTGACCCCTGGAGGTCGGTCACGATTCTTGGAAGGGAGGTGCCGACTACGGTCTGATCGAGAGAGGCGAGGAACATGCAAAGCAGGACCGCACCGAACACCGCCATCCGCGCCCGAAGGTCGATGGCCATCGGGGCTTCCTGGCGTAGATCACCCAGGCCGACGCGTCTTGACTGTACTTCCATGATGGTGTATGGTATAGCAGCAAGGAATGATAAAGTCAAGTCGAATTATTAACTCAGCAAATCCTATCCAGAAGCCGCTGCTTGCAGCCCTGCGGCGCTTCCGTTCCGCCTTCCTCGCCGGGAGCCTCGAGTTCTTCATCCGGACCAACCTCACGATCCCCCAGTGTCGTGCCCTCTATGCCGTTGGCCGCGCCGGAAGGATGAGCGGACGTCAGCTGGCGGCAGAGATGGAAGTCTCGCCGGCGGCGATCGTTTCGCTCTGCGACCGGCTGGAGCGGGATGGCTACCTGAGGCGAGTCCCCGATTCCATTGATCGTCGAGTGACGTGGTTCGAGCTGACGGCGGCGGGTGACAGCCTGTTGGATGAGATCGTCAACGTGGGCCCGGCGCGCGTTGGTGAGGCGCTTTCGGTCCTGACGCCTGAAGAGCAGCAGCTGCTGGTCAGGGTACTGGACAAGTTGGCGGCGTCTGCTGCCGGCGATCAGCCGAGGCCGACAACGTAGGCTGTTCTCTGGTCGGCACGTCGGCCGACAGCGGCGCCCATGCCGCCCGGCCCGAGGCCGTGGGATCAGATCGCGATCAGTCTCCGCAAGCCGGCCCCGGTCGGCCCAGAGGTTGGCCACGGCCAGGATCGCCTGCGTCAATACGTCGGAACCCGAGGACTCGCTGGAAGGTGCCCCTGGTGCCTGGTTTGCCGGTCGCGGCGAGATATGCCAGCAGCCACAGCAGGGACACCCACCCGGCTCAGCTGCCGCCGCGAAGCCGATAGGGATCGTGATGATTGCGCGCGCGACCGGCGTCGTCGTCGCTTGCCGCATCCAGTACCGCGGGCGGGCCTGTCGTCCTTGGCGCGCCAGTGCGCCGGATCGTGCAAGAACCTAGGCGTGTAGCGGTCGGGTCCGACAGCCTGCGCGTGGTCGCCAAGGAAGCGATCGTCGCACTGGCGGAATCACCGAGCGGATCGATCGAGTTCGAGCCGATGCTGCCATGGCCGCGGGCTCACCTCGCACAGCGCTTCCCGCGAGGGTCGGTCACAACGTTCATGGCGGTCTACGAGCGACCGTTCTGGTGCGCCGCGGGCCTCCGCGGTAGCGGCTTCGGGCTGGGCACTGAGGTAACAGACGTAATGGCCATAGAGGTATTACATCCGCGCTCCGCGGTGCCGATGACCTGGAACGAAGGCGACCGCCTGCAGCTCGGGGATGCCGGTGCTGGCTTCTCCGCCGGAGGCCGGGTTGTCGCTGGCGATGACCATGATGCCTTTGTCGGAGCCGCCGGCGGCGCCGCCTCCGCGGCAAGCCGCGGCTGCTAGGGGTCTGTCGGAATCCACCTGTGCCCTTGCGGCCAGCTAATTCCTTGACGCCTGCTGCGCCAGGAGCGGCTCTGACGGACGCCGAGAGCCACCCCCACTCCAATGGCCAATATGGCCGTAATTGATCCCGCGACCCTTTGGCCCCAGCCACCACGCCCGTCTTTTAACCACGCCCATTTCGTATTGGCAGCGCCGGCCGAGACTCAGCCACGCTCCGGATCGAGTCGGCCCAGGACCACATCCGGTTAGAGCGGCAGCCGGAGCTGGGCTCGGGCAACTGCGAGAACGCTGTTAGGCGATCTAGACAATCGTCTCTCGCATGTCGAGGCAGTTGAGCGGCGGCCGACGTTTGGGACTGTTCAAGCTATCTGCTATGCCAGCCGCTCAGGCGAAGTCATCCGACGACGGGAGGAAAGCTCCGGACCGCAACGCAGGGG
>DATFWQ010000376.1:0-6645 GCA_035259145.1 Candidatus Dormiibacterota bacterium
CCGCGATGGCGTCACGCAGGGTCGCCATCACCGTTCGGTGATCGCTGATGAACCCCATCTCGGCGTCAAGCGACACGAACTCGTTCAGGTGGCGCGGCGTATCGTGCGGCTCCGCCCTGAACGCCGGCCCGACCTCGAAGACACGCTCGAAGACCCCCACCATCACCTGCTTGTAGAGCTGCGGGCTCTGAGCCAGGAACGCACGGCGCCCGAAGTAGTCCAGCGCGAACACGTTGGCGCCCCCCTCGGTGGACGAACCCACGATCTTTGGCGTCTGGATCTCGACGAAGCCCTGCCTCCGCAGCGCCTCGCGGAAGCCGGCCATGCTCGCCGCAGCCACCTGAAAGTAGGCCCGCCTGCGCAGATGGCGGAGCGTGACCGCGGCGTGGTCAAGCAGCGTCGGCAGCTGTGCACGCAGCACCGGCCGGAACAGGTCGACGGGCGGCGGAGCCGCCGCCGTGGCGACGACGGACACGTTCGGCTGGCGCACCTCAACGCCGGCCGGCGCCTGGGGCTCCCTCACCACGACGCCCTCCACCTCGAGGACCGACTCGTGGTGCAGGCGCGACAGTGAGGCCGCCAGCCCCGGATCGTCGACCACCACCTGCACCAGGCCGCGGGCGTCCCGCAGTACAAGGAAGCTGACGCCGCTCAACCGCCGGAGGCGGTGGAGCCAGCCCTTGAGCAGCACACGCTGACCAGACTTCCGCGGCAGCTCGCTGGTCCAGGTCCGTTCCATAGTGCCAGGCTCCGAATCGCGCCCTGGTGCGGACGAGGCGCTCTCGTGGTGCCACCGCACTTCACCGCGCCTGTGGCGCGGCCTTATTTCCAGCCTTCGCTCGGGAGTGTCTTCAAGAGGCCCGGACGCCGCCTTCTCAGCTCCGGCGGCTCTCTGGGCTCCAGGTGGTCTCCCTACTCCTCTCCGTCGTCGCGAGTCAGCCCAGCATACCGCCGCTGACCGGCGGACGGAGAGGCGCGGCTCGGCGCCTCGTCGCCCGACCTGAAGCTTCGCCAGCGCTCGGGGGTGCCGGCATGCCCGGCCGGCAGGCTGCATCAAGCGGTGCAGCCCGCCGCCTCCGCCTTAGGCCCGGGGCACGTCGAACCAGTAGTCGGCGCCTCCCTGCTCGGGGCCGACGTGGAGGCGGTAGCGGCCCGACCCGTCGAGCACCCACGAGGCGTCGATCTGGTCACCGCCGAAGCTGCCGAAGCCGATGCGCTGAGCCACACCGGCGGCGTTGTACAGCTCCACGCGATAGGGCTCCATAGTGCCCGGCGGCGGCCCACCCGGCCCGGGCCTGATCTGGCTCCACCGTGTGACCGCTCCGCCGCTCACCTTGATCTTCACTGCCATGGTGTCGGCAGCCCTGATCGAGGTGAACGTGTACGTCGTGTCTCGGATCGTCAGGGGCGTCGGCAAGGGCAGGTCCACCGCCGGACGCTGCTTCAGCGTGAAGTGAAACGCCCAGTTGCCGTCCACGCGCGGTGGCGCGTCTTGCTTGCTCCTGGGCGCGACGCTGAGGTCCCTGAGACTGGTCACGCGCAGCGTCAGCCGCACGCCGGACCGGGCCGCCGGCCCTCTCAGCGGCTCGAATTCGGTGACCGAGCTGCCCGAGCTGCCGCGCGCCTGATAGCGGTGGCCGGCGTCGTCGGTCAGCTCCATGGCGGCCAGGTAGCGGTCGCCCACGACCTTGCCGGTCGGGGTGGCGGGGGCCGCCAGCGGCTGCCCGTCCACCTGCAGGTAGATCGTCGTCTGGAGCCCGTCGGCGTACGCGCCGACCAGCTGGATGGAGTGCCCGGCCGACGTCACCGTTGTGCCGATAGGTGTTACTTGCTCTGCCGTCTGCCCGCCGGCGCGGAGCAACGGCTGCGTCAGCAGCCCAAGCGGAGTGTCGGCGATCGACCTGCCGTAGGCCGGCACGAGGTAGGCGGCGGCCTCGTTGGCCGTGGCAAGCACCACCAGGGCGGCCGCCACCAGCGCCGCGACCAGGGCCGGCGTCAGCCGGTGCCGCGGACGTCCGAACGCCCGGACGCGCGCCTGGGCCCGAGCCACGAGGTCGTCGGGCGGCTCGATGGCCAGGCTGCGGAGTCGAGTCTCGAGGGGAGTGCGGCTCACTGTCGTACCTCCAACCGTGCCCGGAGCGCGAGCAGCGCACGACGCGTGGCGAGCCTGGCCGCGCCCGGCGAAATGCCGAGCATGGCAGCGATACGCGCGTAGTCGAGGTCGGCGCCGAAGCGCAGCGCCACCAGCGTACGCTGGCGGCGGGAGAGATTCCTGACCGCGTGCAGGAGCTCCTCGTCGCCGATCGCGTCCTCGATGTCGAGCGCCGTGGTCTCCGGTGGCCCGTGGGCGAGTAAGCGCTCCAGCAGGAGCTGCCGCCGCTTCGCCGCCCGACCGGCGTCGCGGGCCGTATTGACGACGATGCGCCATAGCCAGCCCTCCACGCTCTCGGTGCGCAGCTCGGTCCTTGGCAGGGCGCGAATCGCGCGCTCCAGGGCGGATTGCGCCAGGTCTTCAGCGTCGGGCCCGCTGCGGCTAAGTAGGGCTGCGAACCGGTAGACGCGGGCGGCGTAGCGGTCGCAGAGCTCGTCGATGCCGATGCGCACCGCCGGGTCAGGCCCGGCATCCGCCAGGATGGCCTCGTCCAGGGTGCTCATGCTGCACTGACGGTGAGGAAGCCCGAAAGCGTTCGCCCGGGGCCTCGCGTACCGGCTGCGCTTTCGCAAGCGGCTCCGCGCGACGAACCTGCTGGAGCGGTCGCAGGAGGAGGTGAAGCCGCAGTAATCGGCCGCATCCCCGAAGTGACGAGCTGCCTGAGTCTGTGCTGGGCGGTGCTCAGCCTGTTCATCGCCAGCCCTCGCGGACTCGCCGTCGCCGCCCTCGAGCACCGACAGCCGGGCACGAATGCGGGCCGCCCGCACGACCTGGGCCCACTAGCCTGACGCGATGAGGCGCGGCCTCAGCTCGTCCCAGAGGAGCACAGCGACCAGAAGCACCCCGACCGCGGCCGTGCTCACGACAAGGCTGGCGCCCGCCGCCGACAAGCCGAAGAGCAGCACAGTGAGTGCGAGCGCCGACACCACCGCCGGGTAGCCAGCGCCCCGTCCACCGCGAAGGCTTGCACCGCCCAGGATTGCCGCGGCGATGATCGCGATCTCAGTCTGCGGTGACACACTGGCAAATGCGACCCCGGCCTGAGCCACCTGGCCCACGCCGGCCCCAGCCGCCAGCACGGCGGCGGCAGCATACGTTCCGACGAGCGTGACCAACAGAACCCGAGCTGCTACCGGCTGCGATTCGCGACCGACGCCTCGCAGCCTGTCACCAGCCGGCGAAAGGAGAGCGATGACAGCCAGGGCCGCCGCGGCCACCGCGAGAAGGACCGCGGGCACGATCAGTGGTGTGAGGCCCCCAGGCCCATGTGGCAGCGCTGTCGCGGATACGCCCACCAGCTGGGCCGTCAGCGCCTGACAGAACGCGGCCGTGGCCAGCGTACTCACGTACGACGCGGATCGCGACACCGTAGCGATGAGTCCGTTGACCGTGCCTATCGCTGCGGCCAGCAGGGCACCCGGCAAGAAGCCCAGGAGCAGGGGAACACCGATGACGGCCAGCTTGGCCGCCACAGCTCCGGCCAGCGCCGCCACCGACGCACCCGAAAGGTCCATTCGCCCGGTGGTCATGACCAGCGTCAGGCCCATGGCGAGGAGTGTGTAGAACCACCACGCCGCGCTCAGCGAGAGCCCCACAGAGGCTGACCGAAAACCGGGAGCGAGCGTCGCGAACACTGCCACCAGCACGATCGCCAGGCCCAGGGCGATAGCGGACGAGACGATGTCCCAGCGGCGGAGCCGCTTGTGGTCAGGCTCGGTGGTCGCCCGAGGGGGCGTCTGGCCGGGGCCCGCCTCCATCGCCGCTAGCGTAGCCACACGGCCCGCGGGACCGTGCCGAGAGATGCCCGCATGACCTGCCCGCTTCCATTGGCCCGCAAATAGAAGTGACCCCGACTGACCGCTGTGCTGGTTGTGGCGTTCGCCTTACGGCATACACCACATCCCTCGTGCGTATCACTCGGGGTCATTGACAAGCCTAGCGCGCACCGCCCCGCGGGCGCAAGTTTTCAGTTTGGTTGGGGCTCGGGAAAGCCCGGGGCAGGCGGCGCCGCACCGTATGCGTCCTTCTCCCTGAGCCGAGCTTCACACTGGGCGAGCCGCTGCTCGATGTGGCGCTGCTCCACCGCGTTTGCAGGCAGTTTCAGGGCTCGACGGTAGGCGGCCGCTGCCTCCTCCCAACGCTCCAGCCGCCGCAGCATGTGGCCCTTGACGGCGGGCAGAAGGTGATATCCGGCCAGTGTCCCCCCGGCGTCGACAGCCTCGACGATCGCCAGCCCGGCCGCCGGTCCGCCGGCCATCGCCACGGCTACAGCGCGGTTCAGCTCGACCACCGGCGAGGGTGAAACGGTCATCAGCCGACTGTAGAGCATCGCAATCTGCCGCCAGTCGGTCTGCTGCGGCGAAGACTGCGCATGAATCGCAGCGATCGCCGCCTGGAGCAGGAAAGGCCCGGGGTGAGGTGTGCGGCGAACCGCGCGCTCGAGCAGCGCCATGCCCTCCGCGATCTGAAGCGGGTCCCATCGGGAGCGATCCTGGTCCTCGAGCAGCACCAGCTGGCCGTCCGGGCCCTGCCGGGCTGCTCGGCGAGAGTCGTGAAGCAGCATCAGCGCCAGCAGCCCGAGCCCCTCTGCTTCGTACGGCATTAGCTCGACCAGTGTTCGGCCCAGGCTGATCGCCTCACGACACAGGTCCGGGCGCATCAGGCTGCCGGCGCCTGTGGCGTAGTAGCCCTCGTTGAAGATCAGGTAGAGCACCGTCAGGACCGCCTGCAGGCGCTCGGGCAGAGCCTCAGGGTCGGGGACACGGTAGGGGATGCCCGCATCTCGGATCTTGCGCTTGGCCCGGACAAGCGTCTGCGCAGTCGTCGCCTCAGGCGTCAGGAAGGCGTGCGCGATCTCCGGCACGGTCAGACCCCCCAGCAGTCTCAGGGTGAGTGCGACCTGAGCCCTGGTCGAGAGGGAGGGATGGCAACAGGTGAAGATCAGGCTCAGGCGGTCGTCGCCCAGCTCGGCTTCGGACACGGGCGCGGTCGTGCCGGCGCCTGCCTCCTTGATGGACCGCTTACTCTCCCGGCGAACTCGGTCGAGTGCCTGGTTGCGGGCGGCCACCAGGATCCACGCAGTCGGGTTGCGAGGCACACCCGACTGAGGCCAGGCCTCGAGTGCGGCAACGAAGGCGCCCTGCACCGCCTCCTCGGCGGCATCGACGTCGCCGAGAAGGCGTATGAGGGCGCTTACCAGCCGTCCGTGTTCGAGGCGAAAGGTGGCCTCGACCGCGCTGCGGGCTGAGCTCAGCCCATCTCCATGATCGGCCGCACCTCGATCGCCCCGAACCGGGCGCCCGGAATCTTGGCCGCCAGTTCGACGGCCTCGTCTAGGTCCCTGCACTGCAGTTCGTAGTATCCGCCGAGCTGCTCCTTGGTCTCGGCAAAGGGTCCGTCGGTGCTGGTGAGCTTACCGTCGCGGACGCGAAGGGTCGTGGCGGTGGCGCTCGGCTGGAGCGCGTCACCGCTCAGGAAGGCTCCCCGCTGCCTGATCATCTCGGTGTAGGCGCCGTACTCTTCCATCATCTGCCGGCCCTCGCTTTCGCTTGGTGGTCCGGTCGGCTCGGGTGTGTAGATCAGGGCCAGGTATCTCATGTTTCCTCCTTTGGGCTGGCGCGGCCGTATGCAGACCGCTCTCGTTCAAAGGACGAACGGACGGCGCTCACAATCGACGTCCCATGGATTTTGCGCGGCCCCCCTCCCCCGGCTTCGCCGGGTACTCCCCCGACTTCGCGGGGGAGAGTCTGCACCGTCGAAGGGTTAGAGGGGGCGGGCGCGGCGGGGGGGCGGGCTCCAGAACTCCGAGCGCGGTTGAGGATTGCGCCTGAGGGCGATCACCATCGAGGATTCCTTCGGCCAGCTGTCGCGACGGTTCGCCCAGCTGTCCAGGCGACCGCTGTCCAGCAGGTCCCGCAGAGCCCACTTGATCTGGCCGCGGCCTTCGACGGGGCGCTCCCGAACGTCAGCCGCTCCGTGCTGGAGCTCAATCTCGTCGTAGCCGTTCCTGTAGGCCTCGAAAACGCGCATCACCGCGAACTGCACGGCAGTGTGGGTGTCGAATCCATGCAGGTCCTCGAGGCGCCGCCGCACCCCATCAGACTACTGGGCGGCCGATAGAGCCCTCGCCGCCGAAGTTGACCCGTCCACCCGCCACACGTACCTTTAGGCCACAAATACGTTGCTGGGAGGGCCAACCCCGTGCAAATGAAGGAAGCCGACGCCGTCCAGCTGGTCGAGACCACTCCACTGGAGGGGCTCGCCGAACTGCACACCGACGTGGTCTACACGCACGTCGACTACCTCGTGCGCGAGCTGCCGGGGCCGGTTGACCTCTACCAGCGCTGGGAGCGCCAGCAGTGGTCGGCCTCCAACCTTGACTTCGGCGTTGACCGCGAGCAGTGGCGCGCCATGCATCCCGCCGTCCGTGAGCAGATGGAAGCCACGTTCGGTGGGTTTTTCTTCGGTGAGCAGGCGGTGACCGACACCCTGTC
>DATFWQ010000377.1:0-16129 GCA_035259145.1 Candidatus Dormiibacterota bacterium
AAGATTTCGTGGGGTGGGAGATGGCCCGGGGAAAGGGGCCCCCACGCAGTGGGGATGCAACGGGCCGCATCCGGGGCCCCCACGAAGCCTGCTTCGTGGGGTGGATAGGCGCCAGAGGTCCGGTCGGGCTTTTCGGCCGCACCTCTAAGGCGCACCCCGACAAGACCGTGGTCGGGGACGGCTGGTATGTTGTCTGCTCGCCACGACCGCCGCGCAATGCCCTTGTAACCAGGACACTAGAACCTCAGCGGTCGCAGCCTCTACGCTCGCCACACCTATGTCATCCCTCGCCGTGTCGCCGCGGGCCGCATGGCCTGGGAGGCTTCCACCTGAGCGTGCGGCCTGTGGGATGGGCTTCATCGCCACGCCCGGCTCGCCCGCATCCCACCGCGTGATAGAAGTGGGGCTCACGGCACTCGCTCGCCTGAGCCACCGCGGCGGGCTGGACGCCGACGGAAAGAGCGGCGACGGAGCGGGCCTGATGATCCAGATTCCCCGCCTGCTGTTCGGCGACGACGTAGCGGTCGCGGTCCTCTTCGAGTGGGACCAGCGCGCCCGTCACGAGCTGGCGGCAGCCCTCGCGGGCTATGGCATGGGCATCGCCGACTGGCGCCGGCCGCCGCTCGATCCGGACAGCCTCGGCGAGCGCGCCCGGGAGCGGATGCCGAGCATCTGGCACGCCGTGATCACACGCCCCGACGTCCCCGACGATGAGTGGGAGAACCTCCTCTTCTACGCGCGGCGGCTCGCCGAGCGGAGGGCGGAGGCGTTCGGCATTCGCATGTACCTGCCTTCGGTTTCCTGCCGCACCGTCGTTTACAAGGGCCTGATGGCGGGCACGCACCTCGCCGCCTTCTACGGCGACCTGAGCGACCCGAAATCGGAAAGCAGGATCGCCGTCTTCCACCAGCGCTACTCGACCAACACCCTGCCTGATTGGAGGCTCGCCCAACCCTTCCGGCTGCTGGCGCACAACGGCGAGATCAACACGGTCACCGGGAACCGGGCGTGGATGCGCGCCCGCCAGTCCGAGCTACCGACCGGGCTGCGCCCCGCAGTCTGGCCCGAAGGCTCCGACTCGGCCAGCCTCGACAACGTCCTGGAGCTCCTGGTCCGGCGCGGCTTCGACCCGGCCGAGGCGCTGATGACTCTTGTGCCCGACGCGTGGGAGGGCCGTGGTGACATGGCGCCCAGCGTGCGGGACTTCTATCGCTTCCAGTCCACTCGCTTCGAGCCCTGGGATGGCCCGGCCGCACTGGCGTTCAGCGACGGCGTGATCGCCGGCGCCGCCCTCGACCGCAACGGCCTGCGTCCGCTTCGCTATATCGTCGCGCGCGACGGCATGGTGGTGGCGTCCTCCGAGGTGGGAGTGGCGCCGCTGGAACCCTCCGAGGTCGTGGAACGAGGCCGCCTAGGGCCTGGGCAGCTCATCCTGGTCGACGTGGGCGAAGGGGTCACCTACCGTGACCACGAGGCGAAAGAGCACGTCGCGCGCCGCCACGAGTACGGGCTGCTCGCCGATCGCGTCCTGGTCCCGGTCGAGCGCCGGCATTTCGAGGCAGAGATGCCGCCGCACCTGAACCAGCTTCAAACCATGCACGGCTGGGGGGCCGAGGACGTAAGGATGGTCGTCCACCCGATGGCCGAAACCGGGCTGGAGCCCAACTACTCGATGGGCGACGACATCCCGATCGCCCCCTTCGCCCGGACGTCGCGGCGGCTGACCAACCACCTCCGGCAGCGCTTCGCCCAGGTGACCAATCCTGCCATCGACTCGCTGCGCGAGCGTCCAGTGATGTCGCTGCGCACGACGCTGGGGGCGCGCGGATGCACCCTGGGACCGCTGAACCAGGTCAGCGCGGACCTCCGTCGCCGCCTGCACCCGGCGATTGTCGGCCACGACCACCCACTGCTGGAGCTCGAGTCGCCGATTCTGAGCGCAGGGGAGCTCGGCCGCGTACTGGAGTCGGCGATGGTGCTTGACGCCACCATCGGCCCGCACGAGGACCTGCGTCAGTCGATCGAGAGGCTCTGTTGCGAGGCGGAGGAGGCGCCCGCAGGCATCCTGGTGCTCAGCGACCGGCGTGCTGGGAGCACGCTGCCGGGGATCCCGATGGTGCTGGCCGTCGGCGCCGTCCACGAGCGGCTTTTGAGCTGCGGCCAGCGCATGCAGCAGGACATCGTGGCCATCGCCGGCGACGTCATCGACGTCCACGACGTGGCCTGCCTGATCACCTCCGGTGCAGGAGCTGTGCATCCATACCTGGCCCTGGCCACGGCTCGGGCCCACGGAGGTGACGAGGCCGAGCACCACTATCGCCACGCCCTCGAGCACGGCCTGCTCAAGGTCATGGCCAAGATGGGGATCTCCTGCGTGGCGTCGTACTGCGGCGCGCAGGTCCTGGAGGCGCTCGGCCTGGGTGCTGAGGTGATGGGTCTGTGTCTGCCCGGTGTGCCCAGCCGCGTGGGCGGCGCCTCCTTCGCAGACCTGGAGGCGCGGCTTCGCGAGTGGCACCGTGAGGCCTGGCAGCCGGAACAAGCTCCGAAGGCAGGCAAGGACGGGCTGCCCGACCACGGTCGGGTTCGCTTCAGGAAAGCCGGCGAGTTTCACACCTACAACCCTCTTGCCGTGCGAGCCGCCCAACGGGCTGCCCAGACGGGCGACCCTGAGCAATATCAGCGCTGGATCTCGCTCTCGTCGATGGGCCCACCACAGGACCTGCGCGACCTGCTGGAGGTACGGCCGGCGCCCGCGCCAATCTCGCTGGACGAGGTGGAGCCAGCTGTCGAGATCCGTAAGCGGTTTGTCTCAACCGCGATGTCCCTGGGCGCTCTGTCGCCGGAGGCACACGCCGCCCTCGCGATAGCCATGAACGAGATCGGGGCCCGTTCCAACTCGGGTGAGGGCGGTGAAGACCCCGACCTCTACGAGGTCGGAACGGTCCGCCGCGACAACAAGATCAAGCAGGTGGCCTCGGCCCGCTTCGGCGTCACGCCTGACTACCTGCGCCGAGCCGAGGAGCTGGAGATCAAGATCGCGCAGGGCTCCAAGCCTGGCGAGGGTGGCCAGCTGCCGGGGCTCAAAGTGACCGCGCTGATCGCCCGGCTGCGTCACGCCCAGGAGGGCCAGCAGCTCATCTCTCCCCCGCCCCACCACGACATCTATTCGATCGAGGATCTGGCCCAGCTGATCTACGACCTGAAGGCGGCCAACCCGCGCGCTCGGGTCGGCGTGAAGCTGGTCTCGGAGGCCGGCGTGGGCACGATCGCAGCCGGCGTGGCCAAGGCGAAGGCGGACTACATACTGGTGAGCGGCCACAGCGGAGGCACAGGCGCTTCGCCGCTCTCATCGATCAAGAGCGCAGGTTCGCCCTGGGAGCTGGGCCTTGCCGAGACTCAGCAGGTACTGGTCGAGCACAACATGCGGGAGCGTGTCTCGCTGCGCACCGACGGCGGTCTGCGCAGCGGGCGTGACATCGTGGTCGCGGCGATGCTCGGGGCTGAGGAGTTCGGCTTCGGCACCGGTGTGCTTGTGGCACTGGGCTGCGACATGGCGCGGCAGTGTCACCTCAACACCTGCCCAACGGGCATCGCGACTCAGCGCGAGGACCTTCGCGTGAAGTTCACCGGCAGCCCCGAGCACGTGATCACCTACCTGACGCTCATCGCCGAAGACGCGCGCCGGCACCTGGCGTGTGCCGGTGCACGGACCCTGGATGAAGTCGTCGGTCGGGTGGAGATGCTGAGGGAGGTCGACAACGGACTCGGTCTCGACCTGAGCTTCATCTTGCGGGCTCCGGCCGGCCGGGATGCGCCCCGACGGCGGCTGTGGGCCCGCAACGGTGAGCCTCCCCAGGTGGCGCGTCGGAGCGGCATCGTCGACAACTCGCACCGGGCGATCGGCGCCGCTCTCACGGGCGAGGAGCTGACGCTGCGGGGCAGCGCCGGTCAGAGCTTCGGCGCCTGGCTGGACGCCGGCACGGAGCTGGTGCTCGAGGGCGAGGCCAACGACTACGTGGGCAAGGGTATGGGCGGCGGGCTGATCGTGATCAGACCTTTCGAGGGTGATGGAGCAGCCAGGTCCGTACTCACGCCGGTGCTCGCCGGCAACACGTGCCTGTACGGCGCCACGGCCGGGCGGCTGTTTCTAGCCGGCCGGGCAGGAGAGCGCTTCGGTGTGCGCAACTCGGGAGCGGTCGCGGTGGTGGAAGGGACCGGCGACCACCTCTGCGAGTACATGACGGGCGGAGTGGTGGTGGCGTTGGGCCCGGTGGGCTGGAACGTGGGGGCCGGCATGACGGGCGGCGTCGCGTACATCCGTGAGTGGGGACAGCTGAATGCGGACAGCGTCCTGGTCCGGCCCGTGCCGGCCGAGGACGCCGAGCAGCTGACAGAGCTGGTCGAGGAGCACCGCCGCCGGACCGGCAGCCGCCTGGCGGCGGAGCTACTCTCGGACTGGCCGCGGTCGCTCAAGGGCTTCCGCCAGGTGGTGCCGGTGGCGGCGGTCGCGCCCGCGGGGGCGCCGGAAGCAGCAGCCGAGACGACATCGGCTCCGAATAAGGTCCCATTCACGGCGATGGGAGCTATCCCGAGCACCTGAGAGGTCGTTTCGCCGGGAATGGTACGGATGCCGGGCCGCTCAGTGAGCGAGCTCAACGCCGGCACTTGACGCCGCGGCCGGCGCCGTGCAGGCGGCCCCTTTACTACCGCTCTTGACGTAACGGCGGGTTCCAGTGGACGTTAGTGCATACGGTGCTGATTGTCACCCGCCTGGTATGTACTGCGTTGCTGCTCGGGCTCTTGACATCCCTGGGTCTCGGGGCAGCCAATGTGGCCGCGTTTAACTCGCGCGCTGCGGCTCTAGAGCAGGTATGGGCGGGCGACGAAGCGTCAGGCATGACCCACGAGCAGCTCGCACCTGCCCGTGCCAGCCTCCAGGCGCTGCGTAACCGCAAGCTGGCGTTCCTGCCTTTCTCGATCTTCTCAGGCGCGGCTCTGAGCGATCCTTTCGGACGGTCCGAAGCGCTGGCGGCCAGAGGTCAGGCGGAGGCCCTCGCAGCCGCACACCGCCGAGCTGCGGACGACCTGGCCCATCTGAAGGACGTAGGCGGTCCCAATTACGAGGGGGTCCAGGCCCACTCTGCGGAGCTGATGGCCGCCAGGCAGCTGCCCGAGTACCTGCGGCTCGCCAGTGCCTGGGAGTCCGAAGCAAAGTCGCTGAGTGACGCCCGCGACCAGCTTGCGCAGGCAGCCGGCGGCCTGACCGACGGGCTGCCGAAGGACATCGTGGACAGCGCGGCCCGGCTCCAGTCGGTCATCTCGGCAGCCTCTCAGGCACAGCTGTCAACCGAGCCTGCCGCGCGGGCGCTGAACCACGCCCAGGCATTCCTCAAGCTGGGCTACGCCAAGGAGCTCGAGCAGCACAAGGACGTCGCGTCCGAAGCGGCGTCCGCCGCGGACACGGTCCAGCACCGGATCGACACTCGGGCCCAGGCAGACGACCTGCTCGGTCAGCTGACAAGCCTGCTCGGGCAGGCCGCCAAGTATGGCCTCGCCGGGAGCGCGGTCACCAACGCCACTCAGGCCGTCGCCGACGCACGGGCCGCCGAGAGCTCCGGTGATGACGGCAAGATGGACGCCGCCGCCGACGGCCTCAAGCAGGCGGTTGACGCCCTGAGCCCGGCGGTCGCCATGGCGAGGCAGAAGGCTCAGCAAGCGGCGCTGCAGAGCACCACCGCCTGCATCGAAGGCGCGCCCGCTCAGCTGATCGTGATCCACCTGACAACACAGGAGCTCGTCGCCTACGACAATGGCTGCCCGTTCCTTACGACGCCGGTCACGACCGGCCGGCCGGCACTCCCCACAGACCGCGGCACGTTTCACATCTTCGCGAAGTATCCGAGCTATCACATGATCTCGCCCTGGCCGCCGGGAAGCCCGTTCTGGTATCACGACGCGTGGGTCTACAACGCGATGGAATTCGTCAGCGACGGAACCTTCATCCACAACGCCGGCTGGCAGCCGGCCGACACCTACGGTCCGGGCTCTCAGTACGGGCCGTACGCCAGCCATGGCTGCGTCCACGTTCCTGACGGTCCGCTGGCCAGGCTCTACGCCTGGGCGGCGATCGGGACCACTGTTACGGTGATCGACTAGACGCTCTTCTCCAACCTCCCTGGTAATCACGCTGATGCCGCTCCTGCTGACCATCCTGCTTGTGGCCATCACGATCGCTACCGCGAACACCGTGGGGTTCGAGATGCGCGCCCACAACCTGGACCAGAGCTGGCAGACTGCGCAGGCGGCGGGCGTGCCGGCCGCCGAGCTCGCAACCGCCAGAAGCCGGGTGTCCGCCCAGCGCAGCCGGCGCGTCGGCATTCTCCCCTACCCGGCGGTCTCTGGCGCCGCCATCTCAGACCCCTTCCAACAGCCTGAAGCGACCGCGGACGCCGCCTACCGGGCCGCGGTCGACGGCGCCAGGCGCCGTGCGGAGGCTGCGCTCGTCGTGCTGCGTACCGCTGACGGACCTGCCGGCAGCGCCGCATACCAGGCCCGTCTGAGGCAGCTCGCCGGCGCCCGACGCCCGATTGACCTCGATGCCCTGGCCAGGAGCTGGAGCAGGGAAGCGGTGGCGCAGTTGAGCGTGCGGCAACGCCTCACCACCCTGTCGGGCGGCCTGACCGATGGGCTCCCGAACGACGTCGTCAGAGCTGTCGCCGATCTCAGCACACTTGCCGGACGGGCTGGGCAAGCCGGGATCTCGACGCAGGGTGCCGGTGAAGCTGTCGCCATGGCCCAGCTGTATCTGATGGGCGGGTACCCCGCGCTCCTCGCGGGCCACGAAGCCGTGATTGCCGATCTGCGAGCTGCGGCCGGTGACCTGCAGCACAGGCTCGACCTGCGGTCCAGAGCCGCTGATCTGATGGCAAAGCTGCCCGATCTGCTTCAGCAGGCCGAGCAGTACGGTGCCGGGGACGATTTCAAAGGCCGGGTCGACCAGATCAGGGCGGACGTCGCCGGCGCCCGCGCGACCGGTGACGACGACCGTCTGAACCTTGCGCTGGCAGACCTGGAGAAGCTGACCGACGACCTCCAGGCTGCGAACGCGGGCAGACTGCCGGCCGCGCATCTCTCCTGCGTGCCGGGCTCACCAGACCAGCTCATCGTCATCCACCTGGCGACGCAGCAGCTCGTGGCCTACGACAATGGGTGCCCATTCTTGCGGACTCCGATCACCACAGGGCGCCCGGCGCTGCCCACCGGTCGCGGCACCTTCAGGATCTTCTACAAGGCGCCGGTCTACCACATGGTGTCGCCGTGGCCGCAGGGGAACCCGTTCTACTACCCGCCGACGTGGGTCAACGACGCGATGGAGTTCATCGCCGACGGCACATTTCTGCACAGCGCGAGCTGGCAACCGGACAGCACCTACGGTCCCGGCTCCCAGTACGGCCCCTACGCCAGCCACGGCTGCATCCACGTTCTCGACGGACCGCTTCAGCAGCTTTACGACTGGGCGAAGATAGGTGCCACAGTGGTGGTGCAAGACTGACGGGAGCACCGACTGGGTACTGACCGCGGCCAGCTATTGACAAGGCGCGGTCCGCCGTGGAAGATTTGCGGCTCTGATGGCTGCGACGATGCCGCTGCGCCATCCGTTGATGGGCGGCAGGCTATGTCTGGACTTCTGTAACACGATCAGCGACCGGCGAAGTTCGCACGACGAGAGACTGGAGTCGTATGCAGACCTGGTCGGCTGGGGCTCGCTGGCGGGATTCCTGAATTCGGAAGAAGCCAGCCGGCTGACTCGCCTCGGCATGAGCTGTCCCACTGAGTCCGTGGCTGTCTGGGAGCGGGCGATCTGCTTGCGGGAGGCGTTGACGTCGATCTTCTGTGCTGCGGCCGAGGGTCGGCGCATGAGATCTGACGCTCTCGACGTGCTCAACTTCGAGCTGGCTGCGGCGACGGCGCGTTCTCAGGTCGTGCCGACCGGCGCGGGCTACACCTGGCTGTGGACCGAGCGCGGCATGGCGCTCGACTGCGTGCTCTGGCCGATCGCGCGTTCGGCCGCCGACCTCCTCACAGAGGGCCCGCTGGGCGCGATCAGGAAGTGCGAGGGCCGCGCCTGTGGGTGTCTGTTCCTGGACACCTCACGCAACGGCAGCAGGCGCTGGTGCGACATGCGGATCTGTGGCAACCGGGCCAAGGCGAGGCGCCACCATCAGCGCCTGAAAGCCGGCGCGGCCTAGCCGTCGCGGGGCAGACAGGGCTTCGGCCCGACGGAGCCGGACCTACCCGGCCGCGTCGCGGATGCGGTCCAGCAGCCTCAGGTTTGCGATCGAACTCTCGACCGGGAGCGGGGCGGGTGCGCCAGAGCGCGCCGCTTCAGTGAAAGCCTCGACCATCAGGCGGTAGGGATCGTGCGGGTCGCGCCAGGCCGTGAAGGGGTTGGCTGCCCGCACGACCCGATCTGAACAGACGACCACGAGCTCCTCGTACTCCGGAGACTCGAAGCTCGCATACAGCGAGGCCTGAGCACCGCCGGGGAATCCCAGGAGGGCCGAGCAGCTCATGTCGACCCCCTCCCGACGCATGACCGCCTCAACGCGCTCGGGCTCGCCGAGGAGCCAGCGCGCCACGTCCGCGAGGTAGAAGCCGACGTCCATCAGCGCGCCGCCGCCCAGGTCTGGCCGCAGCCGGTAGTTGCGGGGTGCATCGATCTGAAAGCCAAACGATGCGTAAAGGTGGCGGATCTCGGCGCCCGCCACCGAGGCGGCCAGCTCCTGCATTCGGGGGTGGAAGCGGTACATCACAGCCTCCATCAGGAGGCGCTGGGCTGCGCGTGCCGCCTCTGTCATCTCCTGCGCCTCCGGTGAATTCAGGGCAAGCGGCTTTTCGCAGAGCACGTGCTTGCCTGCCGACAGGGCCCGCAGGGCCCAGGGCAGGTGCAGCGAGTTGGGCAGCGGCAGGTAGACCGCGTCGACGTCGGGATCGGCCAGCAGCTCTGCGTAGTCGGAGTGTATACGGGGGATGCCGTGCCGGACGGCCATTGCACGCGCGCGCCCGGGATCGCGCGATGCGATCGCCAGCAGCTGTGAGCCGCTGGCCTGGCCGAGCGCGGCCAGCATCGCCCGGTCGGCAATCCAGGCTGCGCCCAGGACGCCCCACCGAAGCGCAGAGCCTATGCTCGGAGCTCCAGCGGGCGACCGTCTTGCGCGGCCGATCGAGTCGCGGCTTCCATCACCGCCACGTTGCGCTTCGCCTCGTCAGCTCTTACCGAGAGGGGTTCTCCGAGCAGCAGGTGGTCGGCGAGATTCCGGTAGAAGCCGTTCTTGACGCGCGGCGGCAGAGCCAGCTCGGTCACGTTCGTTCCGCCATGCCCGTCCGGCTGGTGGAGGTGTACCGCGGCCGACGACTCGGCGGGAGCGAGCTGCTCCTCGACCAGGTCTCCGCTCCAGGCCCTGCTCTTCACCGCCTCCCGCCTCCAGCTCCCGACCAGGGCGCCGGCTGTGCCCAGTAGGTACCACTTGGGTTTGAGCGCGGCCGCTATGTCCGAGTGCAGAAAGCTGGCTTGCTCGCCGCCCGCGAAGGCCACGTCGACCCGGACCTGGTCGGCGTTCGTGACGTCGTGCCAGACACGCTTGTGGGCCGAAGCGCCAACCCGCACGACTTCGCCGGGCAACAGCTGGAGCATCCAGTCGAAGTAGTGAGAGCCCCAGTCGAAGATCGTTCCGCCCGACACCGGCTCGTGGCTGTGCCAGAAGCTGCAAGGGTGCCCATAGCCTCCGATGAAGGCTTCGAGGTAGAACGCGTCGCCGATCTCACCGCGGCGGACCGCATCGCGCACGGCGACGAAGTCGGAGTCCCAGCGGCGGCTCTGATAGACCGTGAGGAGGAGTTCGGCGCCGGCCGCGGCGGCAAGCATGCGGTCGGCGTCGGCGGCCCGGAGCGCGAATGGCTTCTCGCACACGACGTGCTTGCCCGCGGCCAGGCACTGGAGCACCGCCTGCGTGTGCAGGGCGGGCGGGACGCCCACGACCACGAGGTCTATCGATGGGTCCGAGAGCAGCGCTCGCGCGTCCGTATGGCCGGTGACTTGAAAGCGCGCCGAGGCCTCGGCCAGGCGCTCACGCGCCAGATCCGCAATGCCGCGCAACTCCAGGCCTTCGACCTCACCCACCGCGTCCGCGTGCTCCCGGCCGATGGCGCCGTACCCGTAGAGTCCGACTCCGACCGGGGGCGCCGGCTCGAGTCCCGCCGCCGCTCGAACACAGCGGTGGACGAGCTTCTGGAAGGCCGGCTCGGAATAGGTGGGCGGCAGCCAGCCTACGCTCGAGCAGACCAGGCGCCCGGCCCCGATGCGGCGGCGAAAGACCGCAACTTCCTCAGAGAAGTGCCATGGCACGGTCAGCAGCACCTCGGCGTCGTCCGGTGCCGTGCTGCCGACTGAAATCCTGTCGCGGATCAGAGTCTCGGGATCGAGGCGAGCCGACAGCGGACCGGCGGCGGCGGGGCGCAAACGGAGCTCGGCCGGCGGCGAGAGGCGCCCGGGCCGCCAGCCGGCCAGCTCGGCAAAGGTGGCGTTGCGCGACCAGGCGGCCAGAGCGCCGCCCAGCAGCACCGCGCCACCGCCGGCACGCAGGTGAGCCTCCAGAGCTTCGACGTCAGCCTCGCTCGGCGTGTGGTCGCTGACTGCCACCACCACCTGGTGTCCCTGAGGACGCAGGCCATCGGACGCCAGGGTTTCGCTCACCTCGATCCCGCCGCAGCAGCGCAAAAACGGCAGAAGCGACGCGGCGGCCGCGGCGGGGTCAAGCCCAGGCCCGTCGCTTCGATGGAACATGACGCGAAGCGGGACGAACTCGGACGATCCCCAGTCCGTCATCTGCGCTCGCGGGGCAAGCCTGTCCTTCCTCCCTCCTCGGCCATCTGCTCAGTTGATGGTAACGGCGTCGAGCGCGCGAAGCGTGGCTGCAGCCGCGGCATCCCACGTGAAGCCTGCCGCGCGGCGGCGTCCCGCCGCGGCCAGCCTCGCCCTGAGCTCGGTGTCTGTGAGAACCCGAATGAGCCCATCGGCGATCGCCTCGACGTCACGAGGATCGACCAGCAGAGCCCCGTCGCCTGCCAGCTCCGGCAGGGCTCCGGCGTCTCCCGCCAGAGCTGGCAGGCCCTCGGCCATCGCCTCCAGCAGGGGCAGCCCGAAGCCCTCGTACAGACTCGGGAACGCCAGGGCAGCGGCGCCTAGGTACAGTCCCCTCAGCACGGGGTCGTCGACGTGGCCGAGCAGGCGCACGCCAGGCTCGGCGCGCAATTCGTCCAGCGCGCTGCCGTACGCCCAACCGACCTGGCCGACGACGACAAGCGGCGGCGCCACGCCGCGCTCCTTGAGGATCCGGTAAGCGGCCAGCAGTCGAAGGTAGTTCTTGCGAGGCTCGATCGTCCCAACCGCCAGCAAGAAGCCCGGGTGCACACCGGCCGGCAGCGGCGCGGAGTTGACTTGCCCCAAGCCCCAACCTTCAGGAACCACCTGCACACGCTCCGCGAGGCCGGAGACGGGGTACTGGTCCAGGAGATCCATACGCGTCGCTTCCGACGGTGTCAGCACCGCGGCGGCGTTGCGCAGCGAGCTCGGCAGGATGCTGCCCATATAGACGCGCTGCTGCCAGGGCACCTCACGCGGCCGGACGCGGAACGCCAGGTCGTGGACAACCATCGCGGCCGCGGGCGCCCCCAGGCGCCGCCGGGGTGGGCAGGGCCAGTAGGGGTAGAACATGGCGTCGAGGGAAGCGTCGGCCTCGACGGCGGGGAGCCAGCGAAGCTTGTTCAGCACCTCGTGCCGGTGCGGCGACAAGACCGCCCTGCAATCGGCCCCGTTCAGTCCGGCAGGCCTCTCGCGACTGCAGAAAAGCGTGAAGCGGCGCTCATCACGGCCTGTTGCGATCATCCGTTCGGTCAGCTGAATCGCCAGGGTCAGCATCCCTGCGCGAGGCCGCCAGCAGGCGGTGAGGTCGACGCCCAGACTCCTGACCATGCTCGGCCACAGGATAAGCAAAGAAAGGTCCTCCACCAGAAAGTGGCGGAGGACCCTAAGAAAGGAGGGAGGGCTTTGGGAAACTGTCTTGCGGCTGACTTGAATTCTACGCGTCCACCGACGCGTTGTCGAGCCTTAACCATCCTCCGGTTAAGGCCGGCACGTTCTCCGCAGCCACAACGTACCGTACCACACTGCGCCCAACCCACCGCTAGAGGATTTCAGCGTACCGGTCGAAGACCTCCTTCAAGTCAGAGGGCGGCGCCAGGTTGCGTCTCTTCAGGACCTGAAACAGAGACAGGATGTGGCGGACGCCCGCCAGGTTGACTCCTTTCTCCCGCGTCAGGTGCTGGATGACCTGAAGCTTCCGGATGTCGCGCTGTGAGTAGCGGCGCCTGTTGGTGGCCGTCCGAAACGGCTGAACCAATCCGACGTCCTCATAGAGCATCAGGGTGCGGGGGTGCGTCTCCAGGATCTCGGACGCCACAGAGATCGTGTACAGGGGCTTGTCGAGGTCGAATCCGGGATCGAGGGCCCCCATCGAGCGCGCGCTTAAAGAGGCCCCTGCCAGACCGCTGGGGCTCGTGGGTCCGTCATTCCTCTCGCAGCCAGCCCTCCACGCCGCGGGAGAGGTTCGCCGGCGTGGTCTGGCTCTTGATCAGGTACTCGAGCGCTCCCAGCTTGAGACCTCTCTCGACGAGCTCCTGTTCGCCGTAGTTCGAGAGGATGACCACCGGAACGTTTCGCGTCTCCTCCCGGCTGCGAAGCCCTTCCAGCACCGCGAAGCCATCCACCTTTGGTAGACGGATGTCCAGGAAGACGATGTCCGGCTCGATCTCGTTGGCAAGTCGCAGGCCCTCCTCGCCGTCCTTCGCCATGATGACCTGATAGCCGTCCAGCTCCAATTTGAGCCTGTACATCTGTGCCACCGTAGGATCGTCTTCGACGAAGAGGACCCTGATCTCGTCACTCGAATGCTCACCTCGGCTGTTAGCCACTTCTGATGGCAATCCTATCAGCTAATAGGCGCCCAGGGACGGGAAAATCAGCGTGCCGAGGTGGGGGTTTTGATCAGTCGTCTCTTTTCAGTGGCTGCCCACAGCGACTCCAGGTCGTAGTAGGCGCGCTCGCCGGGTAGGAATACGTGGGCCAGCACCGAGTCGAAGTCCAGCAGGATCCAGGCCGCCTCGTCGTAGCCGTCTACGGCCAGGGGACGAATTCCAACGCGGCGTGCCCGCTCCATCATCTCGTCGGCGATGGAGCGAAGCTGCCGGTCGGTCTCGCCGTCGCAGATCACGAAATAGTCCGCGACTGTGGTCTTCCCCCGCAGATCGACGATCACCGGATCCCACGCCTTCTTGTCCTCGCCGGCGCTGACCAGCATCTCGGCCAGAGCCTCTGGTGAAAGCGTGCTCAACACCTCGATTTTAAGCGCCTGGCGAGAAGGTTGTTTTCAACCGGACGGCCGGGCGGGTGCACGAGGTCATGGTGCGAGGTAGAGGCCTCGACCACGAATGTACAGCTCGACCGCGGGATCGACGGCGCCCTGGAGGCTGCCCCCCTCCTCGATCAATCTGCGAACGTCGGTCGACTCCACGTCCGGTGTAGGAGCATCGCAGATCTCCACTCGGGCGGCGTCGATGCCGGCCGCAGCAAGCTCAGCCGGCGAGGGATGGGAGTATCCGGGGCGCGTCACGATCACGAGCCCGGCCAGGTGCATGAGCTCATCCGGCGAGCGCCACGCGCGGATGTCGCGGGCAGCGTCCCAGCCGAGCACCAGGCACAGCTCGTCGTCGGGGCGCTCGGTCTTCAACTGGCGCAGAGTGTCCACTGTGTAGGAGGGACCGGGGCGCCGCAGCTCGATGTCCGAGATCTCGAGGCGCGGATGGCCCACCGCTGCGAGCCGGGTCATCTCCAGCCGGTCGGCGGCCGAGGCCATCGCCGCCGATCGATGTGGCGGCACGTTGGACGGGATGAGCAGAACTCGATCAAGACCGGCGCAAGCGGCGGCCGCTTCGGCCATGGCGATGTGCCCGAGGTGAACAGGGTCGAAGGTGCCCCCGACGACGCCGATCTTCACAATCGGTATTCGAACTCCATCTCCGCAATCCGCACCGTGTCGCCCGGTTCGGCACCGGCGTCCTCGAGCGCAGATGACACCCCGAGGCGGTCGAGGGCCACCTGAAAGCGGTGCAGGGCCGTCTCCGAATCGAACCGCGTGCGCGCCACCAGCCGTTCAACCGCCTCGCCCGACACCAGGAATCCCCACGGGTGCCGCTCCACGAGCGGCGGCTCGGCAGGGGTCCGGCGTGGACGGAGCCGGTGCACAGGCGGCGGCACCTCCACCTGCGGCGGAAGGGGGGCGGCCGCCACCATGTCGTCGATGGACGCCAGGACCTCAGGTACTCCTTCTCCAGTGAGAGCGGAGCACCACAGCGCGTCCGGGTGCCCGCCCCGGGCCCTGAGGGCTCGCGTCTCGGGCAGGTCCAGCTTGTTGATCACCACCAGCGAGGGTCGCCGGGCCAGCTCCGCGGAGTAGCCCGCCACCTCGTGCCTCACGGCGTCGAGGACGGCCCAGGGATCGCGCCCGGAACCGTCGATGACGAAGACCAGCCCTCGCGTGCGCTCCACATGACGGAGAAACCGGTGGCCCAGGCCGGCTCCGCGGCCGGCCCCCTCGATCAGCCCCGGGATGTCGGCCACCACCAGGCGCCGGCCGCTGTCCAGCTCGGCCACCCCCAGCTCGGGGCTGAGCGTCGTGAAAGGGTAGTCCGCGACCTTGGGGGTGGCCGCGGAGATCGACCGCAGCAGAGACGACTTGCCGGCATTGGGCGGCCCCACCAGTCCCACGTCAGCGATCAGCTTCAGCTCCAGCCGCAGCCATCGCGCCTCGCCTCTCAGGCCGGGCTCTGCGACCTGAGGCGCCTGGTTCACGGAGCTCCGGAAGTGCGGGTTGCCTCTGCCACCCTCACCGCCGGCTGCCACCACGGCTTCGGTGCCGGGCACGTCAAGGTCGGCCAGAACCGCGCCAGTCTCGTCGTCGGTTACGACGGTGCCAGGGGGGACCGCCAGCCGCAAGTCTGCACCGCCCCGCCCGGATTTGCGCCCGCCAGCCCCTGGCCGGCCATCCTCGGCGCGCCACTCACGCCGGCCCGTGAACGCGTTCAGTGAGGCTACTTCGGGGGTCGCAAAGAGGAGCACCGAACCACCGCGTCCGCCATCGCCCCCGTCCGGGCCGCCCCGAGGCACGTAGGGCTCGCGGCGGAACGACACGGCGCCTCTGCCGCCGCCGCCGGCGTGGACGCGGATACGCACCGCGTCCACAAACGTGGCGGGGTCGGTGGACGGGCTACGGCCGGCCGGCCGCGTCGAACTCCTCCTGCTATCGTGCAGCTTCAGCCGGGGTCACGCAGACGCGCCGGCGATCCTTGCCGAGGCGCTGGTACACAACCTGGCCGTCTACCAGGGCGAAGAGGCTGTGGTCGCGACCCTCGCCGACTCCTGGACCGGCCTTGAGGTGGGTGCCTCGCTGGCGAACGATGATGGACCCCGCCCTGACGGTCGTGCTGCCGAAGACCTTGACCCCCAGGCGCTGCGCGTTGGAGTCGCGCCCGTTGCGGGAGGAGCCCCCGCCCTTTTTGTGTGCCATTACTCCGATTCCTCCGCCGCCGCCGGCTCGGCGGGTCTGGCCGTCGAGCGCGTTCGCCTTGCCGGCTTCTTGCCACCCTCCCCGGCGCCGATCTTGACGATCTCGAGCGCGGTCAGATCCGCACGCGCTCCCCTGCGCACGCGCACACGTTTCTTCGGCTTGTAGCGGATCACGTCCACCTTGGGCCCGCGACGATGGCCGAGCACGCGAGCGGTCACCACCTGACCCACAAGCTCCTGAGGGGCTACCCTGGTCGCGGTCCCGTCTGCGATCATCAGCACCCGGTCGAGCTTCAACTCCGCCCCGGTCTCGGCTGATATCCGATCGACCAGGATGCGGTCACCGGGGGCGACGCGGTACTGCTTCCCGCCGCTGACGACGACAGCCGTCAGCGACACGCTGGGCGTGGGCACGGTCGCGGATTCTACATCAGCAAACTAAGCGACCGC
>DATFWQ010000378.1:0-3865 GCA_035259145.1 Candidatus Dormiibacterota bacterium
TGAAGTTGAGCGCCCAGCTGAAAGGTTGCCATGGCCGCCGCGCCGGCAGCCGCCAGGCCGATGCGGCCGGTCGTGATCAGCCAGGCGAGGACACCGAAGGTGATGCCACCGGCCACGGCGTTGCCCGCCGAACCCAGGAAGGACAGCCCGGCGCGGTGGCGCAAGTGTTGGCGGAGCCGTGCAAGGCGTTCGTCGCTGAGCACTTCATAGACGTTGCGCAAATAGCGGCCCAGGCCGAAGGCGCGCACCTCCTTGGCCATGTCGCGGCTGGTCAGGAGGCCCAGCACGTAGCCGCGCTTGCGGTCGTTCGGCGTCATTTCGACCATGAACTCGTAGACCGCTCGCGAGATGCGCGTCGTGGCGAGCCAGAGCGGCAGGAAGCCGAGCAAGGCGACCGCGAGCAGCAGCGGGGAAAGGATGAGCATCGCGATCACAATCCCGACCAGACCGAGCAGGCTCCGCCCGATGGTCAAGACGGCGTTCGTCACCTGCAGTGGGCGCAACATCGCGGTCTGCTGAGCCCGCTGCATGCGGTCGTGGAATTCGGGGGTGTCGAAGTCCTTGAGCCCGATTGCGGTCGCCACTTCTGTCACCGGTCGCGAGGCGTGCCGCTGGACGAGCTCGGTTACAAGCTGCTGCTGCATCGTCGTGTAAGTCCCGACGAGGCCGATAACCGTCTGCAGGGCAACCAGCAGCACCAGCTGTTCGATGGCCGGCAGGTAGTCGTGGTGGGGAGAACCTGTCAGGACGGCCGCCAGGAGGTTGCGGACTACGAGCAGCTCGACCCCGGTCGCGGCGCCCTGTACGAGTTGTAGCGCTGTGCTGACGGCAAACTCGCGGGGAGCAGCCCTACGGACGACTCGGAAGGCGCCCAGCAGGAGCCCGGGCAACCGCCGCCAGCTGTTGTATCCCTCCGGCACATCCGATAGCGGTCGCGCGACCATGATCACGCCGTTCGTGATCATGGCATCCCCGGGCGCTGCAGGTACAGGAGAAGCTGCCGACGGCTCGGGAGAAGATCAGCTCCACGGAACCGTGGGCCACCATCCGATCCCAAAGAAGGACGGCACGCGCACGCACCAGCAGGTAGTGAGATGGGTCCCGGACACGATGAGACTGGCAGCGCTGAACCGTGCAGGCCGGTATGGGCTCGCTGCAAGCCCGCGCCGTAGACGCCCACCTCCAACATGTGTCACTAGCAGGTAAAGGGCGGCCATCAACGTGATGTTGCCCAGGATTTGAAGGGCAAAGGCGGCGGCGCCTAACGCGGGTTGTGGGTCGAGGCCGCGAACTGGAACATATTCCGATCGAGCGGCGGTGGCTTGCGATCGGGGCGACAGCGTTGAAGCCTGCCACGTTGCAAGCGATGAAGGTGCCGGTCAGGCCTGAGACGAACGCGAAAATGGCACCCATCAGGGTGTTCGTGATGGGCGTGGCGGTGGCGCTGTAGCCAGGCGAGCAGTCCCAGGGCGGGCCGGTCGAGAATGTGCTCACATATCACTCTCCTCTCAGGGACCGGAGATCCACACCGCCCCGCCCCGCCCGGGGCGGGGCGGCTGACAGGCGGGCTACATGTTCGGACAGGCAGTCTGACTCGGCGTGCTGGTCGACGGGTTAGACGTGGACGATGGCGACTGTGTCGGACTCGCCGCCAGGGCCGGCACAGAGAACGCGACGATTGCGGCAAATCCAGCCGCCCCAAGGACAGGCGCTGCCAACAGCAGCAGTCTTCGGTCGAGGGACATTACCACCTCCGGTTCGACATCGCATCCCGGGGTGAGATGCGTTTGAACCCAGGTTGCTCGCTATCACTCAACATGGGCTTTGCATGGCCTGGGAATCTCGTGAGAACGCACTGACGGCTCTGCTGTCGCCGAGGAGTTTCGGCGGGCGGACAGGTCAGCGGGCATTCCCAGGATGCTCTAAGCAGGCGCGTGCAAGCTGGACAGATTGCTGCACAGGTGAGCTCGACGCTCCTACCTTCTTTCCGGCAGTGCCGGCCACGCACTCACGGTTGGTGCAGGCCCGCGAGCCCGCTCTCACATGCGCCGGCGGTCGCCCATCCACGGCGGTGCCGATGGCCCCGGATGAGGACATCACGTTCCAGGAGCGCCATCACCTGAGCTGGTTCGCGTTAAGCCCTGCGGCGCTACTCGTGACCCTGTTACGCGCGACCTTTGTACGCCGATTCGATCCCGGTTATGGCAGCCGCCTGGAGGTCGCAATACCCAGATGGCGCACGATCGGGCCGCTGGTCCTGCTGCACCGCACATGAGCCGGCGACGCTGGTCATCCAGGCGGGCGGTTGCCATGGTGCTGACCGTTGTTGTCTGGCTGACAGCAGGAGTCGGTGTGTACCTGTACCTCAGCGCCCACAGAAGCACGTTCGGCCAGATCGCCCGGAAGCCTGACGAGGCCAACCTCAACGCCAGGAACAGCCCGCTCAGCCACCTGTCCGGAACCCTATACCTGGTCCAGGCCGGGACCCTGTACCGACTGCAGCAGGGCACTTTCACTGCCGTGCTCAACTCGCCTGGCGGAGCCGCCGGCTGGACACAGCCTGCTTTCCTGCCGCACGGCCAGAGCTTGGTCGTGGTCCGAAGAGACTACGCGTACTCGGACCTCTACTTGATCGACCGGGACGGAAAGGTCCAGAGTCAACTGACCCACAACGCGAGCCAGACCGTCGAGTTCAACCATTGGGCCTTCTATCCGCGGCCGTCGCCAGATGGCGGCTCGCTCTTCTTCAGCTACGACCCGAAAGACCGGTTCAACGACTACAACGTGGTCTTCGCCGTGTGGTCGATGCCGATGAGCGGCGGCTTCGAGCAGGCCAGGAGGCTGACCTCACCTGAGCACTTCACAGGCGGAGACGTTCAGCCGGTTCCTCTGCCATCGGGCGCTCTCATCTATACGAAGTACACCTTCGATGGAAAGTCGAGCAGGATCCTCGGACAGATCTATCTCACCACCAGACCGGGAGCGGTGGGAGAGCCGCTTACCCCGCCTGAGGACGACTGCTCGCAGCCGGCTGTATCTCCGGACGGGCAGCGCCTGGCGATGATCTGCACCGGCGGCCAGCAGCTCGCGAACATCGAGATCGCGTCCTTCGACGGCAGGCAGCTCGGTCCCCGACAGGTGCTGGTGACCGATCAGCTCGCTGCGCAGCCGACGTGGGCACCTGACGGAGACAGCCTCGTCTACCTGGCACCTCAGGGCAATGGCGGCCACTTTCAGCTCTGGCAACAGCAGGTGCCGGCAGCACCTTCGCCTTCTACCGCGGTTCCGACGCCTCTCGTGACCACCCCCGCCAGCCCGCCACGTGGCGCCATTGTCGGCAGACCGACGGTCACTCCGACGCTCGCGGAGCCCACACCAACACCAGTTCCGCAGCCGTTGCTGCTGACCTCGCAGCTCGACTTCGACCCGACGTCCACGATTGCCTGGCGCGCTTGAAGCGCAAGACGCCCAGGGAGCTGCGCCGATGGCTTACGCCCGCACACGTTCACGCCCACGGCCTAAGGCGATCGCAGTCGGTTCCAGGAGGCCGTTGAACAAGTGTCGCCGGATCTCGAACGCCCATGCGGCCCGCCTGCACCCCATTCACTGGGTCGCTCCGTCGCGTCCTGGCGACGCTGGAAAAGAGACGACACGGCCCTCGCAGTCGGTCACATCCTATGCGCTCAGTGAGTCCGGCGTCCGACCCGTCGGGGGCGGCCTGCAGCTGCGCCAGTTGCCGGTGCTGCTAACAGCCTTCGCGAGGTAGCACGGACCGATACGGTCCGCGGGCGCTTCTTCCGTCAAGGCCAAGCGGGTTCGCCGTCGCCGGCGGCGAGCCTCGACGGCGCGCGCCCTCCGCGTCTGC
>DATFWQ010000379.1:0-2360 GCA_035259145.1 Candidatus Dormiibacterota bacterium
CCGATGGTGGGCGGTGTTGGCGTGGACGTACAGGCGCCGGCTCATCGCCTTGACGTTGAGGTTGCTGTCGACGTAGGCGAGGAGGGTACGAGTGAGGACGCCCCCGTGGCCCAGGTCGTCCTGAACGAATCGCTGAATCGCGGGCGCAATCAGCCGCTGCGCGGTGGCGTCCCGAAACGAGAGCAGGTAGTCGAATGCGCTCAGGGACGGCAGACCCAGGACCCCACCGTTGGGGCCGAGACATTCCGCAGCGCCACGCGCCTCCCGGTAGGCCGACGCTACACCGGTCAGTCCCGATTGGACGGTGCTCACACCGATCGCAAGCCGCAGCCGTTGCTGCGCCAGCTTCTCATAACTCTCGGTCAGGCCGGCGACGACGTGACTGGCCTCGGCGTTCCGCACCCCGGCGACCACGACGATCTCGTCTCGCCTGAGCACGGTCAAGGGCATCAGCCGGCTGCGGCAGGCTCTCGCCATGGCCCCCGAGACCGATTGTAGGACCTGCTCCTCAGCCACCGGGGCGCGTGGCACGGCGACGATGACGAGGCAGGGCGTGTTCGGCCCCAGCCCGGCCTGGCGAGCGGCGTCCTGGCCCGGGCCGGGCATAACAGGCCGGCCGGCAACCAGGTCTTCGAGGAGGTCGCGCCGCACGCGTGCGCCGCCGGCCATTTCAAGCTGCTCGATCTCGATGTAGAGCTCGGCGGCGTACGTCGTAGCGACGTTCACGTAGTCGAGCACCGGGCCCACGAGGTTCAGCACGGCCCGCCGGCTAGCCTCGTCGCCGGCCTCCTCGAGCAGAGCCTGCCAGATGACGTCTTGATAGATGCGAAAGGCCTGCATATAACTGGCGATCGGAATCCGGCCCACCCGCGCAGCGGTGTGGCGCCGTGTGAAGAGGAGGTCCTCGCTTGAGGGCGCCCTGCCGGCCGCCAGGATGCGGATCAGAGCGTCGTGGTGCGCGGCCACGTGCTGGCACACGTCGTCGAACAGGCCACGTTGGTCGGTGGCGCCGTAGGCCGGGATCTCCGCCCAGATCCGGGCCGCGGTCCGGTTGACGACTCCTTCGGCCCCTTCTCGTAGGTGGCCAAGGATGGCGGCTCGAATCGCCGTCGCCGGTGCCGGCTGCCGCTCCAGAGCCATGTCTCTCCTTTCGGAGGGGAGCGTACCAGGGTGCTCTGTGCACAACTACGACCGGGCAGGTTTGGTGACGGATCATCTCGATCATCGGCCCGGCGACCGATAACGTCACTGGCGATGCTCAAATCTGACGCCCGGCCCGTCCATACCGACATTGGCCAGGCGCTGGGGACCGATTACTTCCTGCTCCGGGGCACGCTGACCGAGTCTGAGCTCGCTTACCTCGAACGCACCCGGCGCTTCGTCCACGAGGAAGTGCTGCCGGTGATCAACTCCTACTGGGAGCGGGCGGAGGTCCCGCTGGACCTCTGCCGGCGCCTTGGTCAGCTCGGCCTTGTCGGCGACGGGATCGAGGGGTATGGCTGCCCGCCGATGAGCGCTACGGCGGCGGGGCTGGTCAACATGGAGCTCAATCGTGGCGACGGCAGCCTCGGCACGTTCCTTGGGGTGCAGGCCGGCCTCGCGATGCGCTCGATCGCCCTGCACGGCAGCGAAGAGCAGAAGCGGCGCTGGCTGCCGGCAATGGCGCGCTGTGAGAAGCTCGGCGCCTTCGCCCTCACCGAGCCCCTGCACGGCTCAGACTCTGTGGCGCTTGAGACTGAGGCGCGCCGGGTGGGCGGCGAGTACGTCATCAACGGCGCCAAGCGCTGGATCGGCAACGGCAGCCTGGCGGACGTGGTGGTCCTCTGGGCCCGCGATGCTGACGACGGACAGGTAAAGGGGTTCCTGCTCGAAAGGGGAACGCCCGGCTACGCGGCCACTGTGATCGAGGGCAAAGGTTCGCTGCGGGCGATGTGGCAAGCGGACATCGACCTCGCTGACGTCCGCATCCCGCTGTCGAACCGCCTTCCCGGAGCCAACAGCTTCAAAGACGCGGGGCGTGTCCTCAAGTCCACGCGCGCCGCCTGCGCCTGGATGGCACTCGGCCACGCCGTCGCCGGCTATGACGCCGCCCTCGCCTACACCAGCCGGCGCCACCAGTTCGACAAACCGCTGGTGAGCTTCCAGATCGTGCAGGCCAAGCTCGTCCGGATGCTGTGTGAGATCACCGCGATGCAGCTCTACTGCGTGCGGATCGGGCGCCTGGAAGAGACCGACGACCTGTCAGACACGATCGCTTCGCTGGCCAAGCTCAACAACACCGTCAAGGCTCGCGAGGTGCTCGCGGAGGCGCGCAACCTGCTTGGCGGCAACGGAATCCTGCTGGAGAACCACGTGATCCG
>DATFWQ010000380.1:0-25694 GCA_035259145.1 Candidatus Dormiibacterota bacterium
CGGTTGGTAAGCTGCTCCATCACCGCCTCTATGGCCGCGCGAGCGCGCTCCGACATCGGAGCGGCACCAGCGTGGTTCATGTATATGAATTGCTTCGTCAACGGAAAGAGCGACCTGGTGGCCGCGCAGTCCATAAGCGCAGTGTCTCGCACGCCGTGCCAATATACCCTCGCCTGAGGCTGCTACTCTTGGTTGCCGATGGCGTGGGTTCCGACCGTTGTCGAAAATGAGGGTGGCAACCGCGAGCGGTCGTTCGACATCTACTCACGGCTGCTACGCGACCGCATCGTCCTCGTTGGCAGGCCGATCACCGACGTCCTGGCCAACCTGATCGTCGCCCAGCTCATCTTCCTCGCCGCCGATGATCCCGAAAAAGAGATCCAGATGTACGTAAACTCGCCTGGCGGTTCGGTAGCCGCCGGCTTCGCGATCTACGACACCATGCAGTACGTCACGCCGCCGATCTCGACGGTTGCGGTCGGCCGCGCGGCAAGCTTCGGAACCGTCCTGCTCATGGCCGGCGCCAAGGGCCGCCGGCTCGCCCTGCCCAATTCGACAATCCATATGCACCAGCCGCTGATCAGCGGAGGGGGTCTGAGCGGTCAGGCCAGCGACCTCGAGATCCACGCACGCGAGATCCTCCGCATCAAGGGTGAGCTGAACAACCTCATCGCCGCTCACACCGGCCAGCCTCTGGAGCGAATTGAGCGAGACACCGACCGCGACTTCTTCCTGACGCCGCAGGAGGCGATCGAGTACGGCCTGATCGACGGCATGATCAGCGGTGCTGAGGCTGCTGAGATCACCGCTCGGACGGGAGTGCGAACGGGGGGATAGCGGAACGCTTCGGTAGCGCGTCGCGTAGGAGGGGCATGGGACATGTGATCGGGGTCGGCGGTGCGAGAGCTCCCTCGGCGCCTCGCCCCTTCTGGCGCGTGGCGCCGGCAGCGGCCGGGGCGGTGCTGCTGGCGATCATCGTCGCGGACTCCACAGCGCGCGCCAGCTGGGTTGCCGGCTCCACTGCGCTCCCGGGCCTGGCGCTGGTGGCCGCCCTCGCCGGCTGCCTGGTGGCGGTGATGGGCGTCCGCACCCAGCGGGCCATCGCCTTCACGGCGCTGGGGGCACCCGCAGCGGCCTACTACTCGGTCGTCACCACGCATACGAGCGCGCGGCGCACCGGTGGCGAGCTGATTGAGGCATGGTGGCATGCCCTCCTGAACGGGCGGCCTGCAGCGGACACCAGCTCTCTCCTCTTCGTGCTCTGCATCCTCGTCTGGCTGCTCGTCGTCTGGCTCGTCTGGGGCGTGCTGCGGTGGCGCCAACCGCTGATCGGTGTGGCACCTGCCGGAGCCGCGCTTGCAACCAACGTCCTCAACTTCCCGGACGGCCAGGACGCTTACGTCTTCTGGTTCCTGGTCATCACCTTCGCGCTCTTGCTCTGGTCGACGTACCACAGCTCCCTGGCCTCAGCGGCCCTTCACCGTATGGAGCTCTCCGATGGGGCGCGCTGGGATTTCTGGGAGCGCGGCGCAGTTGCGATGGCCGCCCTGGTCGCGCTGGGCGTACTGATTCCGCCTCTAAGCGGCGTCGACCAGACTCTGAAGTTCGAGAACGACCTCGCGCGATCGTGGGGCCAGTTCACGCACGGCGCCGGCTCCGGTCCTGGCGGCCTCCCGGCAAACTCCATCGGCTTCAGCACCGACGTTCCGCTCTCCGGTTCCATCAAGCAGACGAGCGGCGTCGTCTTCAGCTACAGCGCAGCCGCCGATGCAGTGGGGCCACATTACTTCCGAGGAGCAAGCGCGAGCCCACGGACCAATGACTGGCGCTTCCAGCCGGGTCCGGGGCTCGTCGAAGCGCTCGCATCCGGCCGGCCGCTGAACTACACCGAGTTCTACACCGGACTTCAGCGTACGAGCTACAAGATGGACATGCTGCGACCCCCAGGCGCGCAGCCGAACCTCCTCTTCTATCCGGGACAGCTGGCGTCAGTAAACCGCGAAGTGCAGGTTACCCAGCTCGTACGTCCCGGGTCTGGAGGCGGATTCAATCGGCCGTTCGAGACGATCGATCAGGTTACGACCACCAGACCACGCGGCTCGTACACGGTCGACGTCGACCAGTCGACGGCCACCGTCGACGAGCTGCGCGAGGCTGGATCCAGCTACCCGGACTGGGTCTCAGCGTATCGTGGACTCCCTTCGAGCTACCGCACTCCGGAGGTCCGGGGACAGATTCACGCCCTTGCCGTGCAGGTCACCGCCGGCGCCGGCAACACGTACGACCAGGCGACAGCGATTGAGACATACCTGCGGGACAACTACTCGTACACGCTTGATCCAGGGGCGCCCTGGCCGGGCCAGGATCCGCTGGAGTACTTCCTCTTCACGAACAGGGCCGGCTACTGCCAGTACTTCGCAACCGCAATGGCCGACATGCTGCGAACGCTGGGAGTCCCCACCCGGCTGGTGAACGGCTACGGCCCGGGAAAGTACGACGCCAGGCAGAACAAGGACATCGTGCGTGAGTCGGACGCCCACACCTGGCCCGAAGTCTATTTCCCCGGCTATGGATGGATCCCGTTCGAGCCGACGCCAGACGGCACCTACAACCCGATCCCGCGCGGCACCGGGGCCGCCGGCAGCTCCGAAACCTCCGGTGGGGCCGGCACTGCGCCTGCACCCGCGGCCGAGCCCAGCAGCCGGCCAGATCGGGCCAGGGCCACCCAGGCGCCAGGCCGCGGCCTGGGCCTGCCCTCGCTGCGCACCTGGACCCCGGTCGCAGCGGTGCTGCTCCTGGTGCTGGTTCTGCTCTACGTTGCGGTGTCGCGGTATCTGCGGCCCGAGACTGTGGCCGGAGTGTGGCGGCGAGCGACGCGCCTGAGTCAGCTCGCGGGTGTCCGGCGGGGGATGGGGGAGACTCCCATCGAGTTTGGAGATCGTGTGGCTGGTGAATTCCCGGAGGCCGCGGCCGCGATGCGCAGACTCGCGTTCGACTTCACCGTGGCGGCCTACGCTCCGCGTGGGCTGGCCGAGCAGCGCAAGCCTGCCGTGATGGCCAGCTGGGCGGAGCTGCGAACCATGTTGCTGCGACGGGTGGCCTCGCGGCTGGTGCCTGACCGCCTCGCCCAATCGGGTCAGGCCGGTACCGCCTCGCCCGTGTAGACGCGGCGCACGACCTCCTCGATGCTGGGCTCCTCGATCGAGAGATCGACCAGCTGCGCCTGCTCGCTTACAGCGGCGATCAGGGTCGCCGCGGTCGTCTCGTCGGAACGGAACTTGATCCACTGCCGCGGCCCGTCGGTCCGGACAACCGAGCCTCGGGCAAGGCGTAGGGGAGGCCTGCTCTCGGCCAGGTCCACAACAAGCGTGCGTTCACCCCCGAAGCGCGCGGCGATCTCGACGGTGCCTCCGTCATAGAGGACCTTCCCGTGGTCGATGATCACCATCCGTGGGCAGAGCCGTTCGATGTCGGACAGGTCGTGCGTGGTCAGGAGCACCGTGACCCCTCGCTCACGGTTCAGCTCCGCCAGGAAATCGCGCACCCGCGCCTTGCTCACGATGTCGAGGCCGACGGTCGGCTCGTCCAGGAACAGCACCTTCGGCGCGTGAAGCAATGCGGCGGTCAACTCGCCGCGCATGCGCTGGCCAAGTGACAGCTGCCGGACCGGGGTGTCCATAAAAGGGCCCAGGTCCAGGAGCTCGCCCAGCTCCGCAAGTCGCCCGCGGTACTGTGCCGCGGGCACTCGATAGATGTGGCGCAGCAGCTCGAAGGAATCGCGAAGCGGCAGGTCCCACCATAGCAGGCTGCGGTTGCCGAAGACGACTCCGATCCGCCTGGCCAGCTCGGTGCGCCTCCGAGCGGGCGCCAGGCCGGCCACACTTACCTTGCCCGAGCTTGGGACCAGGATGCCTGTCAGCATCTTGATGGTGGTCGACTTCCCCGCGCCATTGGGACCGATGTAGCCCACCATCTCACCAGGCCCGACAGCGAAGCTGACCCCGTCCACCGCTGTCACCAGCCGCCGCTCGCGCCGCAGCCGGCCGGCTCGCCGGTAGACCGTGAACGTCTTGCGGAGGTCGTCGGCTTCGATCATGAGCCCGTGCTTCGATAATGCCGGACCCCGGAGCGCCACACCGCAGCCGCAGCCAGCAGCGTGAGGCCGGCGATGAGCGGAGACGCGAAGGCGAGCGCCGGCTGCCCGATCACGGCGTCAGGCTTGCCCAGTATGAAGAGGCTCGGGTAGTAAGCCACGAATGCCATCGGGACGACGAAGGCGAGCAAACGGCGGGTCCATGCGCCGAAGATGTTGATCGGATAGGACGTCAGGAAGCTGCCGCCGTAGGTGAAGGAGTTCACGATCTCCTGGACGTCGGTCGTCCAGAAGCTAATGGCTGACCCGGCGATCCAGACGCCGCTGAAGATGGCTGCACCTGACCCGATGGCAACGGCAACCATGAGAATCCTGGCGGGAGACCAGGCGATGTGCAGGTTGGCCAGTGCGTACGCCAGGACCGCCGCCGCCTGGCCGGCCTTGGCCAGTCGCTTGAGCTGAAGCTCTGATGCGACGACCTGGAACAGGCTGCCGAGCGGCCGCACCAGGAACACGTCGAAGGTTCCCAGGCGGATCATCTGGCCCAGCGTGTCGAGCTGGCCGATCCAGAGATCGGTCAGCGCGAAGCTGATGCCCGCCATTCCGTACAGGAACGCCACCTCGGGCAGCGACCAGCCGCCGAGTTGCGGCAGGTGATGGAAGATGACGAGGATCGCGAGGAAGTCTGACAGCCCGGCCACGAACTGCGCCGCAAAGTCGAGCGCGAACGTCAGCCGGTACTGGGCCCGTGCCCGGATCGAGGCGCCAGCCAGCCGGCGGTAGGTGGTCAGCTGCGCCAGCCGCTCAGCCACCTTGCACCACCAGCCTCCGAACGGCCGCCGCCAGCAGCAGACGGCCCGCCAGGAGAAGGGCCGCAGCCCACGCCGCCTGGAAGACGAGGGCGCCGAGCAGGTCGAGGCCGAGACGCTTCCCCAAGAAGACGTCGACTGGGACCTGAAGGATTCCCGCGAAAGGAAGAGCCTCGAGCACTGCGCGAGGGCCCTCTGGCAGGAAGTTGAGCGGAATGACGAAGCCTGCCAGGAACGTCCACGTCAAGGTGGTCACGTTGAGAATCCCGCGATAGTCGAGAAGCCAGAAGGCGCTCAGGTTGACGATGAAGCGGAGGCTGAAGCTGAGGACGGTGGCCAGCACCAGTGAGGCGATGAAGGCGAGCCACCTTCGTGGGTCGATCGGGATGTGGAGGGCGAACAGGAGGCCACCAAGCAGAAATGGGGGTATGCCGCGGAAGATGGCGTGGAAGAGGGCTCGACCGAGGTCTCCCGCGAGCCAGTAGCCCTGGAAGTCGATTGGCCGGCTCAGGTCGACGGCGACGTCGCCGCTGACGATACGGAGAGCGAGCTCGTTCCAGCCCCAGAGGTAGGTGATCATGATCATGGCCTGCGTGAGCCAGACGTACGTGAGGGCATCGGACGCGTCGTAGCCACCGACGTGGGGCCGTGCCTCCAGGAGCGCCAGCAGGACGTAACCGCGCATGACTCCGAAGACGGTGTTGGTGAAAGCTCCCGCGAGGGTTGCGCCGCGGTAGGTCGCATACCGCCGGTAGCCGCGGACCGCGGTCTCCCAGTACGCGCGCACCTCTTACGAATGTTATGAAGTTCGGGCGGCACTGCGCAGCCCGAGAGTTGATCGAGTTCTGTCGACCATGGCTCGAGCCGTTCGTCCTATGTTTGTGCGTCCGCCAGCGGATGGCGGCCACGTCACACAGTAGAGGAGGTAGTTTTGGCTGCCCATAGCAAGTCCATGGAGGCCCACGCCAGCCCGGACCGTGTCTGGAGGATCTGGTCGGACGTTTCGACCTGGCCACGATGGAATCCGGACGTCGAGGCGATCCAGATCAACGGTCCATTTGCCAGCGGGACCACGGGTACGATGACGACAAGGTCAGGGGGTTCGCACGCCATCACGCTGCAGGAGGTCGAGCCCGGTCGTTCGTTCCGGCTGGAGACCGCGGCGATCCCGCTGACCCGTTTCGCCTTTCGATGCGAGGTGAAGCCGAGCGGCGCCGGCGCCTCGACGATCAGCCAGAGCCTAACCATGCAAGGCCCGCTCGCACCCGTCTTCTCGGCGATGATGGGAAAGCGAATCGCCGAGAGCTTTGACCCGATCCTGAGCGGGCTGAAGGCAGAGGCCGAGAAGGACGCCGGATGAAGTACATGCTGCTGCTGGCACGCTCGGACGAGGAGTGGGAGGCCCTCTCCGACGAGCAGCGCGACTATCCGGCGATCGCCCGTTGGTTCGGCGAGCTCGCCCAGCGTGGAGTTCTGATGGGCGGCGCGGAACTGCAGCCGGCCCGTACCGCGACGACCGTGGTCTGGGAGAGCGGCAAGCCACTCCTGACCGACGGGCCGTTCGTTGAGGCCAAGGAGACGATCGGCGGCTTCGGCATCGTCGACGTGCCCGACCTTGACGCGGCCATCGAGATCGCGAAGACATGGCCGGCCACCGGCCACAAGGTGGAGATACGGCCTATCGTTCCCGTTGATTGAAGAGCGGAGCGGCAAAGGACGTAACCGGCGCGAGCGTCGAGGCGGTCCTGACGAGCGTTGTCCGAGACGAGGCCGGCCGGCTGACGGCGGCGCTGGTCCGGTTGCTGGGCGACTTCGCGCTTGCCGAGGACCTGGTCCAGGACGCGGTGGTGACCGCCCTGGAGCACTGGCCGGTGGACGGTTTGCCCACCGATCCCACGGCCTGGCTCCTGGCGACAGCGCGGCGGCGTGCCATCGACCACTGGCGCCGCCAGCGAAACTACGATGAGAAGCTGGCGCTGTTGGTTCGCGACGGTCCGTCTCCTGAGCACGCCGACGAGGTGGACGACCGGCTCCGCCTGATCTTCACGTGCTGCCATCCGGCGCTGAGCCGCGAAGCGCAGTTGGCGCTGACGCTCCGTGCGGTCATAGGCCTCACAACCCGCGAGATCGCACGCGGGTTTCTGATGACGGAGACCGCGATCGCGCAGCGCATCGTGCGCGCCAAACGCAAGATCGTCGAGGCCGGCATCCCTTACCGGGTGCCTGACCCGGACCGCCTGACCGAACGCCTGAACGAGGTCCTGGGCGTGGTCTACCTGGTGTTCAACGAGGGTTACCTGGCCACCGTAGGCGCAAGTCCGGACCGGCGCGACCTCGCCGATGACGCCGAATGGCTGGCCCGCCTGATCGTGCGCCTGCTTCCGGACCAGCCTGAAGCCGCCGGCTTGCTGGCGCTCATCCGGCTCCATCGCGCCCGCTGGGCGACACGCTTCGACAGCCGTGGTCAGGTGGTCTTGCTGCGAGATCAGGACCGGGCGCTGTGGGACCGCGAGGCGATCGCAAGAGCGTCCGCGCTGGTCCTGCAGGCCCTGCGCACTGCTCGGCCCGGGCCCTACCAGGTGCAGGCTGCGATCGCAGCCTGTCATGCGGAAGCCCCTTCATGGCAACAGACGGATTGGCGCCAGATCCTCCTTCTCTACGACCAGCTGCTGCGCTTCACGCCGACCGCGGTGGTTCGCCTCAACCGCGCGATCGCGCTCGCCGAGGGTGTCGGCCCGGCGGAGGCGGTCGTGGAGGTGAACAGCCTTGAGCCGGCGCTGAGCGGGTACCACCTGTTTCACGCGACTCGGGGGGAGCTGCTGCGACGGCTGGGCCGGCCCCAGGAGGCGCGCCTGGCCGACGAGCGGGCGCTGGAGCTGACGACGAACCCAGGAGAACGGCTTCTTCTGGAGGAGCGCCTGGCCGGCTCCACATAGGGTCGAGGGTGCCATCAGGCGCCCCGCCGACCTGCAGTTGAGATACGGCTGGACGCGCTGGCACCATCTCGGAGGCTCACTCCTGGGTGTCACAGCGCCAGGTGACCAGCGCCGCGGCGGTCACGAACACCGCGACGTAGCCGGCAATCACAAGCAGGCTGTGCGTAGCGCCGACCGCCAGCTGCGGCGGGACCAGCTCCCCGGCAGGCCGGCCCATCAGGACCGACGGCAGGTGGTTCAGCGTGGGGCCCAGCAGGTAGGTGGAGAGGTCGGCCCACACCCGTTCCTGGGTTGCGTTCTGGAGGAGCGGAAGCACGTAGCCGAGGCCGTTGTCAACAGGGAAGAAACCGGCCGCGACCGCCATCGCGAAGGTCATCGAGCGGCCGACGGCACCGGCGGCGGCCCCCAGAATGCCGCAAACCACAGCGCTCACGGTCACCGTCAGCGTGGCCAGCCAGACGTCCTGCCAGGCAACCTCGGCCGGATTCTGGTGAAGCTGGATCACGACGTCCACCACCCCGGCGAGCGCCAGAGTGGCGAGGACCGGCAGGGCAACCACCGCCACAGCCGCCAGCTTCGCCGTCAGCAGCTCCAGCCGGCCGACCCCTCGCGCGAGCACCACCCGGATGGTTCCCTGCTGGTACTCCACGGCCACCAGCCTGGCCGAAACGGTGAGTGTCACCACACCGACGGCGGCGGCGGCGAACGCGTGGTAGGTGTCAGTGGCGTACTGGAACGATCCAAGTCCATGCGCCCCGTCGCTGGCGGCCGCGCCGGCCAGCCCGCCTACCGCCACCGCCACCACCGGCAGCGCCCAGTTGAAAGGATCGCGCAGCAGCTTTCGGAGCTCGCCTCGAACAAGGCACGTGACAGAGTTGCGAAGCATCACCGCTACTCCAGGACGTCCCGACGCCAGGTCGGGATGAACGCTGCGAGCAGGAAGACCGCGCAGTAGACGCCAATGACGACAAGGCTGTGGCTGGCGTCGACGGGCTGCGCCGGCCGGGTGAAAAGGCTCTCCCTCATGTGCCCCAGCGTCTCGTTGAGCACGTTCAGGTTGGGCCCCAGCTGATAGACGTTGTAATCCCTGCCCCCGGCCACGAAGTTGTCGAGTGGAAAGAATGCGACCGCGACGATCATCGCGAAAGGCAGCGAGCGCCCGACCGCCGCCCCGGCGACGCCGATCAGCACGCAGACGCCGGCGCTGATGAGGATAGTCAGCACGTGGATCCAGACGTCATGCCATTCGCTCCCGGGCAGGATCGCCATCACGTGGGCAGGGCTGCCTCCCTGGGCGGCGATCATCACCAGGCCGAAGGCCGCCGCCAGGACCAGGAAACCGCCGGTCACGGCCAGCGCGAGGACGGCCAGCGCTGCCAGCTTGGCCGCCAGCAGCCGAACCCGGCCGACGCCCCGCGCCAGCACGACCCGGATGGTCCCAGCCGTGTATTCCGTCCCGACCAGGCGGGCAGCGGCGAAGAGGAGGAGCGCGCCCTCAACGACCCGGACGATCATGCCGCCGACCACCACGATGCCGTGGATCCAGTAGCTGGGGTCCGTCTGGAGCGTGGCCCGGTAGGCGGCCTCGGCATGCCAGATGCCCGAGGAGGTGCTCAGGACCAGCCCGGCGACCGCCGCGAACACGACCGCCAGCCCCACCAGCAGCAAGTTGGCCCGCTGCAGCGAGAGCTTCCGCAGCTCCCCTCGAATCAGCAGATCGAATCGTGGGCGGCACATCGTGGTGCTCATCGGTCGCCTCCTCCGGTCAGCCGCAGGAACACTTCCTCAAGGTCCTGCTCCCGCTCGGTCACCGCGTCAGGGGTGAAGCCGGCTGCCACCAGGAACTCGGTGAGCTCCCGCCCCCGTCCGCTGGGCGAAGCCGTCACGACCGTGCTGTTCACCGCTCGGGCGGCCTGGCCCCACGGCTGGCGCCGGATCGCCGCTAGAGCCTCCACCGCGTTGGCGACGCGAACCTCGAACTCGCCGCTGCCGCCGAGCAGCTCTCCGACCGGGGCCACGCGGATAAGCTCCCCAGCGTTGAGGATCGCCACCCTGTCGCACGTCTGCTGGACCTCGGCCAGCACGTGACTGGAGAGGAAGATCGTCTTGCCCTGGCTTGCCAGCCGCCGCAGCAGGCTTCGCATCTCGACGATGCCGGCTGGGTCGAGGCCGTTCGCCGGTTCATCCAGTACGAGGAGGTCCGGGTCGTGGAGCATGGCCACGGCCAGTCCAAGCCGCTGCTTCATCCCCATCGAGTAGGTCCGAACCCGGTCCCGCTGGCGGTCGCGCAGGTCGACCAGGTCCAGGAGCTCGTCGATGCGGCCGGCGTGGACGCCGCACAGCGTGTCGGCGAAGCAGAGCAGGTTGCTGCGACCGGACATGTACCCGTAGAGGGCGGGCGACTCGATCAGCGCGCCCACTCGCGGGAGGACGTCCCCCGCGTGGCGGCTCACGTCGCGGCCCAGGACCAGGGCTCGTCCTGAAGTGGGACGGATCAGGCCGAGGCACATCCGGATGGTCGTCGTCTTGCCCGCGCCGTTCGGGCCAAGGAAGCCGAACACCTCTCCACGGCGGACCTCGAGGTCGAGGCCCCTCACGGCCTGCCGGCTCCCATACGACTTGCTCAGCTTGTCCGTCACCAGGACCTGTTCACTCATGCCGGGAGTGTCCGGCCTGGGACACAGCCCGGTCTTCGGCCGGAGGGACGCAATCGATTCGTCCTTTCTGAGGATTCCGCGACGGTTCCTGCTGCGGGAGGATCCGCTTTCATCCCTCAGCAGGAGGGCCGGCCGCGAGGGGGAGAGTTACAGTTCGGTCGTGGAGGTCGCACGGTCCCTCTGGCGTCGGGCGGGCGCCGTGGACCCGTCTGCCAGGGACGCGGCTCTGGCGCTGGGCCTGGGTCTCCTCGTGGTCGCGGAGCTGGTCCCACTGGACAGCTTCTGGGGATCGGAACCGCGCCCACCGGGCACCTGGCCCGTGCTGGGCCTCGCGACCCTCGCGCCGCTGGCCTGGCGTCGCCGGCATCCTCTGGCGGTCGTCGGCGTGCAGGCAGTGGCGGAGACGGCGACCGTGATTCTGTCCGGACACCTCGGCTTCTCGGGCACCCTGCTCTCCAGCCTGTTGATCGGCGCCTACTCGGCCGGAGCCTACAGCAGGAGTCGGGCCTGGTCCCTGGCCCTGGTCCTCGTGGCGGGCATTGTGCCCGGAGTCACGCTCGCCCTGACGAGGCCGATGGGCGGGATTCCCGGAGCTGAAGCGGTCATCCCGCTTACCGCCTGGCTGATCGGACACTCGATCCGGACCCACCGGCGCCAGGTGGCGGGCCTCCAGGAGCGCGCGCTTCGACTCGAGCGGGAGCGCGACGCCACAGCACGGGCGGCTGTCGCCGAGGAGCGGGCCCGAATCGCGCGCGAGCTCCACGATGTGGTCGCCCACGCGGTCTCTGTGATGGTCGTGCAGGCCGAAGCAGCTCGCAGAACGCTCAGGCGGCGCCCTGACGAGTCGGAGGAGGCTCTGCGCACAGTCTCGGCGACCGGCTCCGAGGCGCTGAACGAGCTCCAGCACCTCCTGGGGGTGCTGGCCGGTGACGCGAGCCGGCCCGAGCTTGAACCCGCGCCTGGCCTCCGGGATCTTGACGGCCTGGTCGAGCGGGTCCGGGCTGCCGGGCTGCACGTCGAGCTCCACCTCGACGGCGAGGTCCGATCGCTGCCACGCGGCCTCGACCTGACTGCCTACCGGGTCGTGCAGGAGGCGCTCACCAACGTGCTGAAGCACGCGGGCACATCGCAGGCCGTCGTGCGCATCCGGTACGCCGGCGATGGCCTCATCATCGAGGTGACCGACACCGGGAGGGTGCCGGCCCAGCCCAACGGAACGGGGCGGGGCCTGGTGGGGATGCGAGAGCGGGTCGCGGCATACGGCGGTGAGCTGGAGACCGGCCCTCGCTCCGATGGAGGCTATGCGGTGCTGGCGCGCCTGCCGCTGGAGATGAGGGGCTGACCGCCGCCGAGAGGCGGCCGCACCTCCGTGTCGTGATCGCCGACGACGAGGTTCTGGTCAGGACTGGCTTCCGCATGATCCTCCAGGGTGAGGAGGACATCGAGGTGGTGGGCGAGGCCGAGAACGGCCAGGCCGCGGTCTCGACCTCGCGCCGGCTGCGCCCCGATATCGTCCTGATGGACATCAGGATGCCGGTGATGAACGGGCTGGAGGCGACCCGCCTGGTCCTGGCCGGCGACTCCGCCTGCCGCGTGATCGTGCTCACGACTTTTGACCTGGACGAGTACGTCTACGCGGCGGTCGCGGCAGGGGCCAGCGGCTTCTTGCTCAAGAACGTAACCGCCGAGCAGCTGGCCGCGTCCATCCGCCTGGTCGCCACGGGTGAAGCTCTGTTGGCCCCCTCGATCACGCGGCGCCTGGTCGAGCGCTTCGCGGGCGCTCACCGGCGCCCTGCCGCATCTCACGAGGCGCTCGCCAGGCTCTCGGCCCGCGAGCTGGACGTGCTGAAGCTGATCGCTCGCGGGCTCAGCAACGCCGAGGTGGCCGAAGCCCTGCACCTCGGCCAGACCACGATCAAGTCTCATGTGGGCCGCGTGCTGACCAAGCTCGATGTGCGCGACCGGGTGCAGGCCGTCGTGCTCGCCTATGAGACCGGCCTCGTCGAGCGAGGCACGTCGGAGCGTTTACCTCCCTGAGCGGCCTACCTCATCGGACCGCTCGCCGTCCCGCGGCTCCGCGCCGCGCGGCGATCCGGTTTGCCGGTGCAGGCGGCGGTGGTCATGCACGACAGCTGACAACCCACGATGAGCAACGGTAGTGCCCAGCACTAACCTTCGCTCATGCGGTCGATCATCACGACCGACGGGCAGTACAGCGAGCCCTCGGTGGAAGAGATACTGCGGCTCATCGCTGCACCTGACTCCAATGGATTCTGGCTGGACATCGAGCGGCCGGACGACAGCGACTACAGTCTGCTTCTGGACGGCTTCCGATTCCATCCTCTGACCGTCGAAGATGTGCGGCAGGCGAACCAGCGGCCCAAGATGGACGAGTTCCCAGGCTACTGCTTCACGGTGCTGTTCACCGCTGAACTCGCTGGGGACAGGCTGATCTTCAGAGAGCACCACCTCTATCTGGCAGGCTCACGGCTGGTGACCATCCACCACGAGCGGGAGCCGGCGCTGGAAGAGCTGCGCCGGCGCATCCGGGCGAGTCCCGACCTGACGAGGAACGATTCCGAGTTCCTCCACTATCTGGTGTTCAGCGAGCTGGTCGAGAGCCTGTTCCCGGTACTCGAGGAGCTGGACGAGACGATCGACCAGCTCGAGGACGCCATCGTCGAGCGGCCGACCAATCGCCTTGTCGGTCGCATCACGGGCCTCAAGCACTCGGTAAGCGACGTGCGGCGGATCCTGGGAGCACAGCGGGACGTGTTCCAGCGGCTGCTGACAAGTTCTTTCGACCACGTTGGCAACATGCACGCCGACTCCGGCGCCGGCGAGACGTCACTGTACTGGCGTGACATCTACGACCATTTGATCCGCCAGTACGAGCAGGTGGACTCGCTGCGCGACCTGCTTACTGGCTCAATGGACGTCTACCTCTCGACGGTATCCAACCGGCTGAACACAACCATGAAGCAGCTCACGGTGATAGCGAGCCTCTTCCTGCCTCTCACGTTCATCACCGGGTTCTTCGGCATGAATTTCGGATACATGGTGACGAACATCAGCACAGGGCCCGGCGCGCTGGCGGCCGGGATCTCCCTGATGGTGCTGACCACGCTCCTTCAGCTGTACCTCTTCCACCGGCGCGGCTGGATTTGAGCCGGCAATGCGGCGACCAATCGGGCAGCAGGCTTCTCCTCACGCAGTGCGAGCCGCTCAGGTGTGGGTCGGCATCAACGAAGGGCTCGTCTTCCCGCTGCGCCATGCACTGCAGCCAGCCGGTAGCGCTGCCTCTGGTACTCGCGGTAGGTCAGCCAGACGACGAGCAGGTCGAAGGCCGTGAGCGCCGCCAGCGCGACGGACGGCACCAGGACGATTCGGTAGATCTGATAGCCGATGAAGAGCAGTAGAAAGGCGATCATCCAGGGATACGCCCAGAGCTTGTTCTTCAGCAGCGCCACAACCAGCACGATCTTGACGGCGCCATGCGTCAAGAGGTAAAGCGAAGCGAACAGCACCGACCCTTTCGTCAGGCCATGAGCGGTGTTGAGGATACGAGTCGCGATGAAGTCATGCGGGTCTTGAGAGAGCTCGTGCTGCGTGAGTGCGCCCACGACGCGATTGATCGTTTCCGGGCTCACCACCAGGAGGATCAATCCACCGACGACCTCCAGGACACCATCAAGACCCTTGAGGACGATGGCGACCTCAAAGGTCCGGTCGAGCAGATCCTTCCGTCGATATGCGCTCACGACGCCGGTCCTGTGAGGCTACCAACCTCCAACGGTCGTTCGAAGTCGGAGAGGTCGATTCGAGCGCTGAACACCCGTTGGGCGGGGCCCGCCAGGAGCAGGTCGCCGCTCCCTTTCTGGCGGACCGCAAGGGAACCTCCGGGCATCTGCACGTCCACAGAGCGGCCGGTGACCTCCATGTGGATGAGCACCGCCGCCACCGCAGCGGCACTCGTGCCGGAAGCCAGCGTGTAGCCCGCTCCACGCTCCCAGATCTCGATCCTGGCGTGCCCCCGATCCAGCACCTCGGCCAGCTGAACGTTCGTGCGGTCAGGAAACAGCTCGTCCCGCTCGAGCAGTCGTCCCAGCTGCAGGCAGCGCTCCCGAGTGACGGGCTCGCCGAATACCACGCAGTGGGGGTTGCCCAGGTTGACAAGGCGGCACGTGGCGCGGCCCGCGGCGGTGTCGATGACGACGAACCGGTCCGGGTCGAAACGCGGGCGCCCGATGTCAAGCTCGCTGACGACTGTCGACCCGCTGACGGCTACCACTCGGACCGGGTTGCCCCGATCGCGCGTGTGGAGCTCGAAGCGCTTCTGGGCATGGTGCCTGAGCACGGCATGACAGGCGGCGATGCGCAGTCCGTTTCCGCTCCTTTCGGCCTCCGAGCCGTCTGGATTGAAGATCCGCACGGAGCGCTCAGCAGGGTCGAAGGCAAGCAGGCCGTCGGCACCGACTCCGTAGTGACGGTCGCAGATCTGGGGCAGCAGCGGTACGACCTGCCCCAGCTCCGCGGGCAGGTCGAGCACCAGATAGTCGTTGCCGAGCGCCTGGTACTTGGTGACCTCGACGATGCACACGACCACACATGATCGCAGCCGGTGCTCTGCGACGCCCGATGGCCGGCTCAAATACAATCCAGTGGATGCGGCCCGCGTTCGCGTTCCCCGCGCAGCGCTTGATCTACTTTCCAGCCTGCTTCTGTAGCTAGCCTGGCCGTCTCCTGACGCAAGCCCGGCCGTGAGCTGTGGCGCGTCGATCATTCACCGTCCACCGCACTGGAGGTATACCCCTCATGACCGAATCCGTCGGTTCTGTCACCAAAGATGCAATGGTCAGCACGGAATGGCTGGCTGAGCACCTCGGCCAGGCCGGATACCGGCTGATCGAGGTCGACGTCAATCCCGCTGCCTACGGCACCGGCCATATAGATGGAGCCATCGGCTGGGATTGGAAAAAGGACCTGCAGGATCCGACCATCCGCGACATCGCCTCTCGTGAGGCGCTCGCCAGGAAGCTCGGCGAGGCCGGCGTCACGCCCGACACCACGGTCCTTCTCTACGGCGACAACAACAACTGGTTCGCCGCCTACGCCTACTGGGCGCTCAAGTACTACGGCCACGACAGGGTTCAGCTCGTGAACGGCGGCCGTGTCAAGTGGGAGATCGAGGGCCGTCCTTACACGACGGACGTACCCCAGGTCCAGCCGGCCACATACCAGTTCACAGGAGAGCCACGAGAGGAGCTGCGCGCCTACCGCGACCAGGTCCTGGAGCGAATCGGCAATGCAGGACTTGTGGACGTCCGCTCGCCGGCAGAGTTTTCGGGCGAGCTGCTGGCCCCTGAGAACCTGCCGCAAGAGGGCGCCCAGCGCGGCGGACACATCCCGACCGCCGCCAACATCCCGTGGGCGACCGCGGTCAAGGAGGACGGCACCTTTAAGGACCTGGCCGACCTGCGCCAGATCTATGGCGGCAAGGGAATCACCAGTGACCGCGAAGTGATCGCGTACTGCCGCATCGGTGAGCGCTCCGCTCACACCTGGTTCGTTCTCCACGAGCTCCTCGGCTACCCCAACGTCCGCAACTACGACGGCTCCTGGACGGAGTGGGGCAGCGCGATCCGCATCCCGATCGAGAAATAGCCGCAATCCCCGCTCCCCTCTGGAGGGAGCGGGGGCATGGTGGGGGCGGGCGCGATGCCCGCCTCGCCCTCTATCCTCTGGGGCGGATGACATTCCAGCCCATGTCCCGGCTTGGCCTGGCGTGCTTCGCCGTGCTCCTTGCGGTAATGGGTTGCAGCAGCTCGAGCAGTTCGAGCGGCGCGTCGCCCGCCTCCGGTGGGCTTGTCATCGGTGCCGTCTACCCGCTAAGTGGCCCGCAGTCGAGTGGAGGTCACGAGGAGCTCACGGGCGTCGAGACAGCGCTGGACCTCGCCCAGCGCGAAGGTCTGTTTGGCGGTCGCAAGGTCACACTGCAGGTCGAGTCAGCCACGACGCCGAATGCCGCTCGCGAGGCCGTGGACCGGCTGATCGACCGGTACCACGTGCCGGCGATCATCGGCACCTACGGCTCCACCCTGGCCGAGGCGGCAGCAGGTCGAGCGGACGAGCGGCACGTCGTGTACTGGGAAACGGGTGCAGTGGCAGATTCGGTCAGCGTGGGCCGCCCGTACGTCTTTCAGACCGTGGCGACCGGCAGCACGCTCGGCCGAGCGGCGGCAGACTTCACAAGCGACGTACTGCTGCCGGCGTCGAGACTGCTCCCACGTGAGGCCAGGGTGGTAGTCGCCGCCGTCGACGACGTTTACGGCCGCGCCGTAGCAAACGGCGAGGTTGGCCGGGCTGCCGAGCACGGGATCAAGGTTGTCGATCGCATCGACTACGACCCGCGCCGGCTCGACGCCGACGCACTGGCGCTGCGCCTCGCCGGAGACCGTCCGGACTACCTGTGGGACGTCAGCTACATCGACGACGGGATCGCGATCTGGCGGGCGGTGCTGGCCCACGGTGTGCACCTGCGCGCCGCGGTCGGCACGAGCTCGGCGTTCTGCATGCCCGACTTTGGCAGCCGTATGGGGGCTCAGGCGGTAGGGGTCTACGCGGCCGACAAGCCGGACGAGTCGGACGTGAATCCGGCTGTGCTGACGCCGGCCGCACGCGAGCTTCTGACGTCGGCCTCTTCGGTCTATGCCCACCGTGCGGGCGGCCAGAAGATGTCCATCCCGGCCATGGCCGGCTTCGTCGGGGGCTGGGCGCTGTTTCACGGTGTGCTGCCGGCCGTCGGCGGTGCTGTGTCGCCCGAATCGCTGCGCGACCGCGCCTACAACCTGGCCGAGGCCAGGTACAGCAGCATCAACGGCGGCGGTATTCAGTTCGGCAGCCCTGGCACCGCGGCTGCCGGCCAGAATCTGCTGGCCCCGGCTGTGGTGGGGCAATGGCAGGCGGTCAACATCATGCGCGTTGTGTACCCGGCCCCCTTCGCCGAGGCACAGCCGATCCTGGGGAGCTGAGGTTTGGCAACCATATTCGTCACCGGCGGCGCCGGCTTCATCGGGTCCAACTTCGTCCGCTACTGGCTGTGCCAGCATCCCGACGACACGGTGGTCAACTACGACCTGCTCACGTACGCGGGGAACGAGCGCAGCCTTGACGACGTCGTCGCTGCACACGGCGATCGGTACCGGTTCGTCCGTGGCGACATCGGCGACTATGACCTGGTGCTTGGCGTGCTGCAGCAGTGGCAGCCGCAGTTCATCGTCAACTTCGCGGCCGAGAGCCACAACAGCCGGGCCGTGATCCACCCGGGCGCGTTCTTTCGGACCAACGTCCTCGGCACGCAGCGGCTGCTGGACGCGGCCCTGGCCTCGGGAGTCCCCCGCTTTCACCACATCTCGACATGCGAGGTCTTCGGCGATCTGGCCCTTGACGACCCCTGTAGCTTCAGCGAAGACTCGCCGTACCGGCCGCGCACGCCCTACAACGCATCCAAGGCCGGCGCAGACCTTGCTGTCCGCGCCTACTCGGAGACGTTCGGACTCCCCGCCACGATCTCCATCTGCTCCAACAACTACGGCCCGTTTCAGTTTCCGGAGAAGGTGATTCCCGTCTTCGCCATCTCGGGGCTGCGCGGCCGGCAGCTGCCGCTGTACCGGAGCAGCAAGCACCGCCGTGAGTGGTTGCACGTCGATGACCACTGCCGTGCGATCGACGCGATCCTGGCACGCGGCCGTCCCGGCGAAACCTACAACGTGGGCAGCGGGGTAGAGCTCGAGGTGGAGCAGATCGCGGATCTTGTCCTGGACACGCTTGGCCTCGAGGTGGGCGCCAAGAAGTACGTCCAGGACCGGCCCGGCCATGACCGGCGCTACCTGCTCGACTCCTCGAAGATTCGCGATGAGCTGGGCTGGAGTCCCGAAGTGCCCGTTCAGCGCGGCATCGGCGAGACGGTGGTCTGGTACCGGGACCACGAGGCCTGGTGGGGGCCCTTGCTGGACAAGCGCACCGTGGACGAGGAGGCCTGGCAACCCGCGACCAGATAGAGCGCCACGCGGTTGGGGATTCCCACGCGAACATCCATAAACTTGGAGCCGTTGCAGGAAGACAGGCTTGAACGCGCCTTTTTGCTGGCCAGGGAGCGCCGCTACGAAGAGGCGGTGATCCTCCTCGAGTCCGTGCTGGAGGCAGAGCCGGCAAACTCCGCGGCCCTCACCCAGCTCGCCTTCTGTCAGCTCAGGCGGCGCCAGCCACGGCTGGCTCTGCTCGAGCTTGACAAAGCCGAGTCCATTGACGGCGTCACTGCCCGCACGGCCCGTATGAGGGGCGACGCCCTCAGCAGCCTGCGACGGTATCGCGAGGCGCGAACCGCCTACCGGGAGGCTGACGCTCTGGGCGACCGCACGAGCTGGAACCTGGTCCAGCTGGCGCGCTGCTGCCTCCGTCTGAACGACCTGGAAGGTGCGCGCGCCGCGGCGGCGAGGGCTGTCGAGCGCGGACCGCGCGACGATGCTGCCTGGGTCGTGCTGGGTGACATCGCCGCGAGAGCCGGTGACATTGCCGAGGCGGAGACCGCCTATCAACGCGCAACCGAGCTCAAGCCGGGCGACGGCTACCCATATGCACGCCTGATCGAGTGCCGGCTCCTCCAGCTCGAACCCGAGGGACGGAAGCGGGAAGTTGAGCTCTTGCTCAAGAGCACCGGCGGCGACAACCCCCACCTCCTGCAGCTCCTGGCCAGGCTTCGGAGCGAGCTCGGCGACGCGGTCGGAGCCGCCGCCGCGTGGCGCAAAAGCCGCCGGCGGGCCGGGGTGAGTGGCGACGCATACGCGCTTCGCATGGAAGGCTTCGCTCTCAAGAAGGCAGGGAGCCTTCCCGAGGCCGCCGCGGTTCTGCGGGAGAGCCTCTTGATGGAGCCAGAGAACGTGATCGCGTTCCAAGGCTACGTCCGGCTCCAGCAGGAGCGGGGCGCGATCGGAGAGCTGCGGGAGACCCTCCAGGAGCTGCTGCCGATCGCCGGCAGCCGCCGAGGGGCGGTCCACGGGGAGCTGCGAAAGCTACCTTCGGACGGTGAGCCGCACAGCTAGATCATCTCGCCGGCGGATCGCCGACCTGGTCGCCGTCACCGCCGCCGAGACGGTGGTCCGGCTCGACGGCGGCTCTGGCCGCCTCGACGAGCTCGTGATGACGGGCGACGTGGTTCGCAGCCTGGGTGCCGTCCTGGAGGCGGCACACGGCCAGACCGGCGCCGCGTTTCTCGTGGTGGGCCACTTCGGCTCAGGTAAGTCACACTTCCTGGCCGCCCTCGGCGAGCTGCTCGTCCAGCCGTCTCGGGCACGCGAGCTTGCGGCCTGGGACAGCCGCCTCCGTGAGATGGCGGCTTCAGCTCGTCCGTCGCTGGCGATCCGCGTGCCTCTGGTCGAGTATCGAGCAGACGCGTCACTGGAAGATGTCGTCTGGCGGCGTGCATGGCAAGCGCTGCACGCGCCCCCGCCGGCAATCACCTCCAACCGCGTCGAGAGCTGGGAGCGCGTCCTGGCGGCCGCCCGGTCAGGCGGACGTCAGGGACTCGTCTTCTTGATCGACGAGCTCAGCGAGTTCCTGAAGGCCAAGCGAGGTCCTGTGCTCACCGAGGATCTTCGCTTCCTCCAGTTCCTCGGTGAGTGGCCAGGCCAGGATCCGGTGCTGGTCGTCGGCGCCCTGCAGGAGAGCATCGAGGAGGTGGCCAGCGTCAGCCAGCGCGAGCTGGGGCGCATTCGCGACCGCTACCCGCTGACCCTGGGGCTTTCCATCCGGCACGTCCAGGATCTGGTCCGCGGCCGCCTTGTGCGTCTGCTACCGGGCGCCGAGACGGAGGTTGAGCGCGTGTATCGCGAGCTCAAGGCGGCCTTCCCGTCCTGGTCGGTCTCGCAGGACGCATTCCTCAGCTGCTACCCGCTGCACCCGGACACTCTCAACCTGCTCGACGGGCTGCGCTTTCTCCTCTCGCAGCAGCGAGGCGTTGTGGACTTCATCTGCAGGCAGCTTCGCGGCGACCCGGCGGCCGGCATCGAGCCCTGGCAGGAGCGCGAAGAGGGGGAGCTCGTCACCCCTGACCGGATCTACGACCACTTTCGCTCCCGCCTGCACGAGCGGGTGGAGACCAACCGGCTGGCGGACACCGTCGTCCCCTACTACGAGCGGGCCACCGAAGTTCTCTTCGACTCTGCCTCTGACCGGCTGCTCGGCCTTCGTGCCGTCAAGCTGCTGGCCCTGGTGGCGGCCTCCGCGCTGGAGCGCCGCCGCACTGGACGTGAACTGGCCGAGATGCTGCTGACGCGTGTGAGCGCTCTCGATCCCCAGGCCAACTACTCCTATCTGGAGCGTGCGGTGCTGCAGCCGCTTGCCGCGCACGGTGCTTACGTGGTCGCGCGAGGTTCGGCGGAGGCGGCAACGTACTCGGTCGAGCTGGAAGCCGACGCCTCGCTGGCGGCCCACGCTCGACTGCGGCAGATCAGGACGGAGCTGACACTCGACGACCGCCGTCCTATCGAAGCCCTGATCGAGCTGGGCAGCTCGCAGGTTCTCCCGCTGGGCACGCTCAGGCGGTCCGGGCGCACCCGCCGCGACGTGATCTGGCAGAACACGCTCCGCCCGGTGGTCGTCGCCCTGGCACGGCTGGGGGATCTGACTCCCGGCGACCGCCGCGACCTGCTCGGTTCCATGGAGGGCGCTGGGGCCGAGGTCTGCCTGGTCGTGGCCGAGCCGGAGGGTGGCCTCCGGCCGGCAGTCGAGCTCGCCGAGCGCCTGGTAGAGGAGTCGGACCGCCTGGCCGTGTGGCTACCGGACGCGCTGACCGACGAAGAGGTCGAGTTCGCGTTCGAGCTATTCAGCCGGCGGCTGCTGCTCGACCAGGCGCGCGAGGAGGGGCAGGTCAAGGCCGGCGGCCTGGTCGACTTCCTGCAGCGCTCAGCAGAGTCTGATGGCGCCAGGGCGCGCGAGATCGTACACCGGTGCTTCTTCCAGGGAGGCGTCGTCAGCAGCCTGCCGGGCGTGGCGCCGGAGCTGCCGTCACTGAGCGGCCTGCCATTCGACCGCGTCCTGCCGCGTCTGGTGGCGCCGGTGCTTCACGGCCTCCATCCTCGCCACCAGCAGGTGCAGCCCCTGGCCGCGCTGGTTGGCGAGCGGCTTCTCCGGGAGCTTACGGACGTGCTCACGAACCCCCGCATCTCTGTGGGCGCCGCGGACCGAGGGCAGGTGCGCCACCTCATCGACAGCTACCTGGTTCCTATGGGGGTCACGCGCAGGCGCGGCGACGCGTACGTCCTCGCGCCCGACCCCGTCCGCAGCCCAGCAGTGGCTGAGCTCCAGCGGCTGGTGGCCGGCCACTCGCGCATTCCGGCCGTCGACGTGGTGCGGGGCCTTCGCGAGAGCACAGTCGGGCTGAGCGAACCGGAGGCGCTGATCCTCCTGAACGCCGCGGTCCAGAGCGGGATGATCCAGGCCCACCGTCGCGGCCGGCAGCCCAACGAGATCTTCCTGTCAGCCGCCGCGGCCGGCGTCCTCAGCCTTGGCGAGCTCGTCGCACCCGAACTGAGGGCCAGGGTGGGCGAGCTGGCCGCGGTGTTCGGCCCCGGCCCGTACGAGCCGTGGAACGCGAGGGTGCAGAGCAGCGCCTGGGAGCACGCGGTCGGCTGGCTCGAGGCCCGGCGTGAGGAGACCGCCGAGGTGCGGCAGGGGATAGAGCGCCTCGGCGAAACACCGGTTTTTGCCGAGGTAGACCTGGCTCCAGTTCGGGCAGAGCTCGAGGTGCTGGAGACTGTACTCGCGTCTGGCCATTCGTCTACTCAGGCCCGCGACGGCCTGGAGGGTGTCCTGCGAGCGATCCCCGAGCCTTCCGCCGTCCTGGGCGCTGCAGTCAGAGTCGGCGCGCTGGCCCGGTTTATCCGAACAGAGCTGCGCTCCACGGAGACCTCGGTCGACTACCTGACCCACGCCGACTTGGTGATTCCTGAAGGCGCAGGCTACGCTAGACTGGCGGCGCTGCGCTCAGAGGCGCTGGAGCTCGCCCGGAACGTTGTGGCGCTTGCGGGTGAGGACCGGGCGCGCGAGTTCTTCTCAGCCTCTGAGCGGTTTCGACAGGCGTACGTCGCGGCATACGAGGCGCAGCATCACGCCTTCTACTCGGGTCCCGATACCGCGGTCGCACAGTCGATCAGGAGCAGCCCGGTATACGAGGCCCTCGCCGGCTTGGCGGACGTCGGGGTGATCGCCGTGCCCGATGACCGGGTGAAGGTGGACAGGGCGCTCGCCGCGTCAATCGTGGAGCCGTGTCGTAGACGCGTCCAGCTGGAGCTTACATGGCAGCCGTTGTGCGGCTGTGGCTTCCGGCTGGGCGACCGGCCGCCCGCTGTGGACGTTCCGGCACTGCTGCAAGTCGCCGCCAACGGGGTCGCCGAGCACCTTGCCGAGCTGGGAGTCGAAGAGAACCGGACCCGGCTCGAGCGGGCGGCTGAAGACCTGGCATCACTGGAGCGCACCGAGGCCGCGGCCGACCTCCGCAGGCTGCTGGAGCTAAGCGCGGCCCCGGAGCAGGCGGACGCGGCGGCGCTGGCGCTGCTGCTCGGGCCGGAGCTGAGGGCAACCCTGCGCGAGGTTCTGAGCGGCAGGCAGATCGTGGTGAGACGCGACCTCGCCGACCTGCGAGAGGACCTGATCGGCCGGCGCTATCCACGGCGCCGGCTGACGGAGATCGTCGAGGCCTGGATCTCCGGCAGTGGCGAGCCGCAGCAGCGCGCCTTCATCGAGGTTGTGGACAGCAGAGACGTCGACGGCGCTGCTGGCGTGGTCAGGCCCGAGCCGCCCGGATCGGCGACGATGTCATTCCTGCGTGCCCGCTTTCCCCGGCTGGCCGAGCAGCTCCCGAGCCACCGACCTGTTGACACCTTCTGGCTGGCGGCGTGGTGGCACGAAAGGCCGGGACGGCCGGGTTGGATTTCCTCGGCGCTCGCCACCGACGACACGCTGGCCGCGGCGCGTGCTGCAACAGCGGCTGGGGATCCCGAGGTCGTGCGCGAGCTGGCGGACCTCGACCACCGGGTTGGCCCTCGGTCGCTGCTCGGCGACCAGGTCGCGGCAGCGCTCGACCTGCCAGGTTCCGACGCGGCACAGGTGGCCCGCGCGCTCTTCGGTGAGCGTCTCCTTCGCCACCCGGTCCGCCTTGCCGCAAGCGAGCTGCTCCGGCGGCTGTCAGGCGACTGGCAGCTCCTCGATCGGCTTCCCGCTGGTGCGCTGGACCGGCTGCAGGCCGAGCACGCCCTGCTGAGTGCCTCGGAACTGAAGCCGCTGGGCTGCCTGCTCGACGCAGCCGGGTGTCTCGACCGCCTCGAGAGGCGGCTGGGCGGGCTGACCTGCTCCGAGCTGGTCGAGGAGGTGTATCCGGAGCTTCTGGCGCCGGTGGCCGGCCTGGTGAGCGAGGCCGAGGCCGGCCTGGCGGGTGAGTCGCTGGTGGCGGGAGAAGCTGTGATGGCTTTCAAGGCCGGCGTGGAGCAGATTCGGCAGGCCGCCGAAGGCGTCTTCCGGGACGGGCAGCGGGCTGATTTCGCGGGTTGCCTCAGGATCTGGGAGGTCGGCGCAGTGGTCATAGAGCCTCTGCTGCGCAGCCACGAGCGCGTGGCGATGCTTCTGGTGGACGCGATGCGGGCGGACCTGTGGCTCCGACTGCGGGAGCTCCTCGGTCAGGCCCTTCCCGAGCGGCGATTGACCGAGCGCTGGGCGGTCGTCCCCGCGCCGACACGCACGGCTGAGGCGATGGCCGCGCTCTACCTGGGGCGGCCCGTCCCGGAGGGCTCCCTGGCGCCGAGCGAGCCGTTGGCGCCGTTCCCCAGCCTCGGCTACGAGGCCGGGACCCTTACCGCCGCCGACCGTGACTTCCGAGCAGAGGATCTCCGAGTCTTCTGGGCGTCCGGCCCAAGGCTGAGCGTGGTGGTGGCGAGCGGGGTGGACGAGCGGCTGCACCACACACCCGTGGAGTTGGCTGCGCTGCTGGAGGAGTCGGTCACTGCGCTGGCCCGGCGGGTGGTGCCGTCGCTGCAGGCGTTGCCGGCCAGGGTGCCTCTCGTGGTGCTCGCAGACCACGGCTTCCGCGAGAACCCTGGTTGGGGCCGGGGCCGGGAGGGCCGCTACACGCACGGCGGTGCCTCCCTCGAGGAATCCGTAGTGCCCGTCGCGACGCTGGTCTGAGCGAAGCCGGCTGAGTGGGCCGGCTGCCGGCGGTGCGACCCATCCGCAAGCTGCGAACGGTACTTCCGCCAGCAGTCGGCCGTTTACTGAGCTACTCCTCCTGTTCTTGCCCGGTCCGTGCGAAGAAGACGTCGGGATCGTTGCGCCCCTGCGGCCAGAAGAAGTTCTTCACGATGTCGCGGTTGTCGCCCCAGGCGAAGAACTGATTGGTCCCGTCGCTGACGTTGGCTATGTAGTCGCCCATGTAGCCGAAGGCGATGATGGGGTCGAACTGCGGGAAGGTGAAGACGCCCGGGGAAGATTCCGTCGTCACCCGTCGGGTGTCGAAAGTTGCGCCCGCGTCCGACGAGTTGGAGACCTTGACGTCGAGCGTGTTGTTGCGGTTGCGCTGGTAGTAGAGGATGTGCAGGCCCGACGCGTCGCCGCTCATTGCGGGCTGCACCTCGTCTCCAGTGCCCGAGGTCACCGTCGAGACGGCCCAGGTCGTGCCGCCGTCAGTGGAACGGGCGAGCTGGACGTGTGCGTGGCCGCCAAGGCCCTCCTGCCAGGACGCGAAGAGACCGTTACCCGTGATTGCCAGGGTCGGAAGCTCCAGCAGCCGCATCAACTTGGCGTCACCCAGGCTTAGGAAGCTGAAGAATCCTGGGCCGGGGATGGTCTTGTTTACAGTGGCGATCAATCGCTCGGGCCCGAAGGTCGCACCCCCGTTCTTCGAAACAAAGACCACCTCGCTCCTCGTCAGCGGCGTCGGAGGTGGGCAGCCCGGGGCGGCGAAGCCCTGGAAGAACTTCAGAGCCGCCACGTAGAGCGTGCCGTTGTTGGGATCCACGAGCGGCATGGCACCGATGTACTGGGTGAAGCTGCAGCGGCTGAACGCCGGTATCCGGTTGGCGTACGACACCTGCCAGGTGGCGCCGCCGTCGGTGGAGCGGCTGACGCCCAGTCCGTGAAGGAACTGGAACCC
>DATFWQ010000381.1:0-8445 GCA_035259145.1 Candidatus Dormiibacterota bacterium
CGCCGGGTACTCCCCCGACCTCCCACCCCGCGAAGCAGGCTTCGCGGGGACCCCGGGGGCGGGGCCCCCCTCCCCCGGCTGCGCCGGGTACTCCCCCGACGTGGCGGGGGAGAGGAACAGGCTTCCACGGTGAGCCCGCTCATTCTGATCGGCGGGGGCGGCGCGCTTGGAATTCTGGCACTCGCGATCCGGCGGCCCGCGCTGGCCTGCGCGCTGCTTGCGCTTGCCATCCCCCTCAGCGCGGGCATGGCACGGGGCGCCGTGGTGCCGGTGCTGCGTGTCAACGAGGCGCTTCTGATGGTCGTCGCCGTCGGATTTCTAGTCCACCGGCTGACGAGGTGGCGACCGCTCCCCTACTCGGGCACGGACATCGTGGTCCTCGGCTTCTGTCTGCTCAACGTCCTCATCCCGTGGGCCGTGATCCTCCTCACCAGGGCTGACGCCGCGCTGGACGACTGGCTCGTTGTCCTGGCGCCGGTCCAGTACCTGCTGGTGTACGTGGTCTACTCCCGCACCGAGTTCACGGCGGCCGACCTGCGGCTCCTCCTCAACGCATGCATGTTCGCCAGCCTCCCGGTCGCAGCCGTAGCCGGCGCGCAGGCGATCGACCTGCCGGGGGTGCGCGACCTCGTGGCGACGTACTACCCGACGGCCCCCCAGCCCTCCTGGGACAGGGTTTACCGGCCGGCGTCCCTGCTCGGCCATTACAGCGCCGTAGGAGCCTTCGGCCTGCTCAACCTGATGCTCGCACTCGTACTCGCCGCCACCCGGCAGGCGGGTTTTCCTGGCTGGTGGCTGGCCCTGGTCATGGCGGCCAACATGCTCTCGCTGATCGCCAGCGAGACGTACGCGCCACTTGCGGCCCTGCCGGTCGGCGTGGTCGCCGCCCTGCTCGTCGTCCGCCGCATCCCCTGGTCGCACCTGACCGCCGGACTGCCGGTTCTGGGGGCCGCTGCCGTGGTGCTGTGGCCGTCCATCAGCGGCAGGGTCGGCTCTCAGTTTTCCGGGGCCGGCGGCATCGCGCTCCCGGAGACGCTCCAGACCCGTATCGACTACTGGCAAGGCTTCTTCATCCCCGCGTTGCTGGAGCACGGTCCCTGGCTGGGGACCGGCACATTGATACCTCCAGAGGTCCCACGCCCGCTTGTCAACTTCGTGGACAACGGCTACCTCTGGCAGCTGTTCAGGGCGGGGCTGCCCGGCCTTGCGGCGCTGATCATCATGCTTGCGTCGGTGGCGGCGCTGGCGTGGGCCATGAGGGGCAGCGACGACCCGCTGCGCCGCGTCCTCGGCGCCGTCTGCCTGGGCGGGGTTGTGACCGTGGTGATGCTGGACACCACGTCGGAGTATCTGACTTTCACGGGCGTCAGCCAGGAGTTCTGGATGTTTGTCGGCCTTCTGTCCGGCGCCGTCCTGGCATGGCGGTCGAGCGCCGCTATGCCTGTTCGCGCGCGTGCTCCGGCGGCGGTCCTGGCGGAACCGACCGGCCCAGCATGGGGCGGCGTGCGTGCTCGCTTCCCCCTGCCCTGGCGGGGGGACTGGGGAGCCGTCGGCGCCCCGTCCGGCGCCGCGGCCGTCAACAGTGGAGCAGCGACACTCCTCGATCAGCCCGTGGCCGCGGCTCTCCCGGGCCGGCTGCGGGCCGCACTGGGGCCCTGGGTCGCGCGCCGCAGCGTGATCGCCGCGCGGCTGCGCAAAGCCGTCGTGGACCGCAGAAACCTGCCGCGCGCGCTCCTGTGGGGCAGACGCCCGGGCTTCCAGTCACGCCAGACCTCGACTCCGCCGATCGTGGCCGTGGAGGTGCCGCCGCTGCCGCCCCCGCCCACATCGCCGCAGTGCGCCGAGGTTGGCGTCATAGACCTCGAGGACGCCGTCAGGAGGTCGCCCGTGACAGCCGCTGCCGGCTTGCTCGGCCTGCAGGTCAAAGGGGCGGCGTATGAGGCCACGGCCAGTCTGATCGACCGGGCGCTGGCCGGCCGCTGGCCGCTGATCGCAGCGGCGGCCGGTTCGTCACAGCCGCCTCCCGCGTCCCTCGCGGCCTTCGTCGGGCGCGGCGGCACGCTGTACCTGGACGCGCTCGACGAGCAGTCGAATCCGGTGCTCCGGCGCCTCGGCGAGGCACTGGACGTGGCGCTGCCGCAGGTGCGCAGGGCGTCCACGGCCGGCGACCTGCTGTTCCCGGGAGACCGCGCCGCGTTCGCGCGCGAGCTGGCGGGCACCAGGCTGCGGACCGCGTGTGGCTACCTCGCGTTGGAGCCGGCCGCCGGCGAGGACGTGCTTGCGTGGAGCCTCGCGGCGGGGACGCGTCAGGCCGTGGTCGTGCGGCGTCGCGCTGGACAGGGATCGGTAGTGCTGAGCGTGCTTCCCCGGCCGGCCGCCTCCCGGCCCGCGGACATCATGGAATCCGACAAGGCGGGCGCACTCGTGGTGCCGCTCCTCCTGCTCAGGGAGCTTTACGGCCAGGCCGCCTGGCATGCTCCCGCAGTCCTCGCAAACTTCTCCATCGACGACCCGGCGCTGCGGAGTGGTCTGCTCGGCCTGCGCTACGACTTGCTGACTGCGCAGGCGCGGGACCATGGCTTCCACGTCACGATCGCCACGGTGCCGCGTGAGCTGAGGCTGGCCGAGGAGGCAGTCGTCCGGCGCATGCGGGACCAGCCGGCCCTCCTGTCGGCGTGCTACCACGGCTGCGACCACGACGGCTATGAGTTCTATCTGAGCTCTGGCACCCGGACGCCGTACTCGTCTCGACCGCTGGAGAAGCAGCGTGCCGCGCTCTGGCGGGCCGTCGAGCACGGGCGGCGCTTCGCGGCTGCGCTCGACCACCAGCTGGACCGCGTCATGGTGTTCCCATACGGCTTGGGGCCGGCGAGCCTTCTCCGCGACCTGCACCGGCTTGGCTTCCTCGCCACCTGCAACTTCGGGGACAAGTACCCGCTGGAGGCGCCTGTTCCCGCCGAGCCGGACCTTGGTTTGCGACCGGCTGACCTTGCCTGGGAGGGGTTCCCGCTGCTGTGGCGTCGCCGCTTGAGTGACGACGGCTATCTCCTGGACCTGCTGCTGGGAAGGCCGGTCCTGCCCTTTGCTCACGCCCGTGAGCTGGGCCCGGACTTCGCCCCACTGGCAGAGCGGGCTCGCGCAATAAATCGTGCGACACACGGGGCGGCGGTGTGGCGGGGCCTGGATGAGGTCGCGCGTCATGCGTACCTGCAGCGCAATGCCCCGGGGTCCGGCTGGGAGGTGCTGATGACCGCGAATGAGGCATGCCTGCACAACCCGAGTCGAGAGCCGAGGACCTGCACGGTCATGCGGCCCCACCTCCCGGAGGAGACTGTGGTGGAGGTCGACGGCGTGGTTCGCGATCCGGAGATGCCGCTTCACGTCACGGTGCCGGCGGGGGGTACCGCCGTCGTCAGGCTGGTCGCCGGAGGCGCCGCCTCGGCGCTGCCCGGCCGTGTTCGTTGCACCGTCTTCGGGCCGGCGGCTGCGCCCGCCCGGCTCAGTCCGACACTGGAGGTGGCTCGATGATCCAGATGTCTCGACCAACGTTTGGGCCCCAGGAGGAGAGCGCCGTGCTGGCCGTGCTGCGCTCCGGCCACTTCGCACAGGGTGAGCGCGTCCGTGAGTTTGAGCAGGCCTTCGCTATGTCAACGGGCGCTGAGTACGCGGTGGCGACTTCCAGCGGCACCGCCGCGCTCTTTCTCGCACTTCGCGGCCACGGGGTGGGGCCGGGAGACGAGGTGATCACCAGCCCCATGACGTTCATCGCCACGGCCAACGCGATCGTCCATGCGGGAGCGGTCCCGGTGTTCGCCGACGTGGACGTGTCGCTGGGCCTGAGCGTCCCGGCGGTGGCCCGCCTCATCGGCCCCCGCACGAGGGCCGTCGTACCCGTGCACCTGCACGGCAATCCGTGCGACCTCTCCCCGCTCATCGAGCTGGCGGCCAGGCATGGCGTCGCGGTCATCCAGGACGCGTGCCAGGCGGTGGGCGCAGAGGCTGGCGGCCGGCCGCTGGGGAGTCACGGCACTGCGGTCTACTCCTTCTACGCGACGAAGAACCTGACTACGGGCGAGGGGGGGATGGTGACCAGCAACGATCCGCAGGTGGCCGATCTCTGCGCCGCGCTGCGTCACCAGGCCTACGCGGGACCCGGCTACGTGCACGATCGCGTGGGATACAACTTCCGCATGACCGAGATGCAGGCGGCTATCGGTCTCGTGCAGCTGGGGAGGCTGTCCGCGATCACTGAGCGGCGACGGCGGATCGCGTCTTACTACGACGAGGCGATTGGGGGCAACCGGTTCACCCGCCCGGCCACGGTTCCAGATGCTTGCCACGTCTATCACCAGTACACGCTGCGGCTGACCGCGGTGGATGGAGGTGCCCGGGAGGAGAGGGACAGGATTCGGGCGTCACTCGCACAGGCTGGGGTTGGAACCGGCGTCTACTACCCGGTGCCGGTGCACCGGCAGCCGGCGTACGAGCGCTATGCGACGAGCAGGTGCCCGAATGCGGAGCGGGCCTCGGACGACATGTTCTCCATCCCGGTCCACCACACCCTGTCTGATGCCGAAGTGGAGACCGTGGCTCACGCGGTCGCGGCGCTCTGACGCACGGGCCCGGAGCCCGCCGCTGGAGGGGCGGCCCAGGTGGGGCGGGATCAGATGGCCATCGACCGCGTCGCGGCGGAACTCAGTGAGCCCGGGAAGCGACCCGACGTCGCCCTCTCCGACCGGCAGCCAATCGACCGGCGGGCAGGCGTAACGCCCGCTGATGAATGCCTCGATCGGGATCAGTCGACCTGATGGCTGTTCGCCGTGGCTGTCGCGGTGCGTTGGTTGGGTCCCGTTAGGTACCGGCTGTGCTTATCGTAGTAAGTCTTAACGCCATAATGACTAGCAACGTTACTGATATAACTGCTATCATACTGTTAGCCGATTAGGGGTATCGATGCGCATTCGCGCACGACAGTGCATTCTCAAGGGAAAGGCAGTGCCTTGGGCTGCGGTAGTCGCATGCCTGGGACTCCTTGAACTTGTCACGCTCGGCAGGCTGGCGGGGGTTCAAAGCGCGCGGAAGAGAGCCCGGGAAGGGGCTCCGAGCCGCGCAGTCGACGATGCCACGATCCGGTTTGCCGCGCATGAACTGCGGACGCCCATTTCGGTGGCTCGCGGGTATATCGACATTCTGCGAGGCGGGACTTTCGGACCCATGCCGGCAGCGGCACAAGAGGCCCTGGGCCTCGTGGATGGACAGCTGAGCGAGATTGCCGAGGTGGCGACCGAACTGGCCGACGTCGCATGGCTGCATGCGGATGGGAGAGGGTCGAAGGTCGAACCGCTCGACATGCGTGATCTCATCCGCGAAGCTGCCAAGCGCATGAAGCCCGTCGCCGGACCCCCGCACCGGCTGGTTGTCGACCTTCCAGATCACGCAGCGACTGTTGTTGTCGACCGGGTGCGAGTCCAGGCGATCATCACCAACCTGATAAGCAACGGGATCAAGTACTCACCCAAGGGCGGAGAGGTCCGCGTCACGCTCCGAGCCGACGGTCGCACAGTCAGGGTCTCTGTGTCCGACTCGGGTGTCGGCATAAAGCCGCAATACTTGCCCAACCTCTTCCAGCCATTCAGCCGGCTCCACGAAGGGGACCTCAGTGCGGTGCCTGGCATGGGGCTCGGTCTGTACGTTGCTCGCGAGACTGCACGGGCGCACGGGGGCGAGCTCTCCGCCCAATGCAACGAGGGCGCTCCAGGCATGACGTTCGAGCTCAAACTGCCTGCAAACAAGCGTGCCAGCGAGATACAAGCTGACGATCGCACCTCGCCCGGGTAACCTCCGGCCGGGCCAATATTCAGTTAGATCGGCCATCTCGTGAAATCTCAAAATGCTGCCCGGTTGTCTTTGTGACTGGATCCACAAAATGGCGGTCACGCGGGATCAAATCGGGACCGAGGTGCGCCGTCATCGATCGACGTCACGACCCATCCTCCAGAAGTCCTTCTGCCTGCGAGATGACGGGTCGATCAATCCGCGTCGTCGCGGAGCCATACAGTGTGTAGGCGAGCCCGAGCGGATTGCGCAAACCGAGGAAGTGGAGCCGCGCCTCGAGCAGTGCCTCGCCGACGGAGCGGCCGCACAGCAGGCTGGTCAGCATTCGCTCGGCCAAAGGGTGGGCGAACTCGATGGTCATAGGGCATTCGGTCCCTATAACGGCACCGGCTCCCCGGCCGAGGAAGAAGTGGACGAAGCTCTCTATCAGGACCGTCGAGAAGAGCGCCGACTCGCATGTATTGAGCACAACGATGGATCCTGGGAAGAGGCTGCGGTCCAGCTCGTAAAGGTCTTCCAGATGCAGCCGGTCGTACGTCAGCTCGAGCCAAGAGCTCGAGGGATCGCCGGCACCACGAATGCTCTCGTAGAGCGGTCGCAGAGCGTCACGCTGCACGTCGTCCTCAGGCAGCATCTCGTACCGACGCCGGAGCGATTCGATGGCGCGTGCCGTTAAGGTGTCGGTTCGCTGAGGCCGCGAGTAGCCATGGGCGTAGAAGTAGACGATCTCGGCAGGCTTCCCCTCCAGACGCCGGCGACATTCCTCGGCACGCTCAAGCGGAGGCGTACTGACCAAGAGGCGGTCTTCTCCCCTGGCCGCAAGCTCGTCCATCAGGCTCACCTGCAGTCCCGCGTTCCGAAAACGCCTGTCAAGCATGAAGTCGAGCCGGACAGGATCGGCGGCAAGCGGTAGATCCGGGTGTCGGACCCCACCAGGGACGAACTGCTCCACCTGGTAGCGGTAACCCCAGAATCCAAATGGGTTGATCGCCACACCCTCTGGAGGAAGTTCGCGATCGTAGAGGAGGCTCCACGGTATTGCCATGGCCGCCACCTCTGGCTGCACGGTTACCTGGACCAGCCCGCCGTCGGCGATCGGGTTGGCGGCCAGTAGCCGCGCGACCTCATTGACCGATGAGCCCGAGAACAGCCGCGCCCATAGCAGGCTGCCTTCCTCCGCGAGCCGGCGGAGCTGACCGTCGAACTCGTAGGCATCACCTTCCAACTCCCGGCCGAACCTCGACGAAAGCGCGATGTCGGTCAATGCCTCACGCAGCCCGACCAGGCTGTCCTCCAGATCAGCAGGATCCAGCCCAACTGGCGTAGCCAGCGAGACCCCACCGCCCGCTGGGCCGCGCAGCAGGAAGGTCAGGCGCAGGCCACCGGCGCTACGGACAAGGTCGATTGCAAGCTGGCGGGGCTGCGTGTGCTCCAGCCCTGCAAAGGTCCGCTCTACGCGCTCCCGTCGGTAGATGGCGTCACTCGAGCCCTCCTCGGCGGGCCCGAGCACGGTCAGCTGGAGCACTCCCGCCTCAAGCAGGTTGAGCTGGTAGTAGAGGCGCAGACGCAGTTGCAGCGGATCTGCGCGCGGGGCCCGGCGGCGGGGCTGGAGACGGAACCAGGCGCTGCGGGTCGAATCTCCCTCACGCGGGAGTTCGAGCTCCTGGACCGGCTCGTCGACCAGCGCTGACTCCTCACCTTCAGGTTCCAGCGTTACGACCAGGTTCGCCGTCTCGCCGGCGCCTGGCTCGGCGATCGGGCGCCGCGGACGGCCGGGCTTAGCGATTGGCTTCTCGCGGACTGCCACCTCGACGTGGTAAGGCAGGCCGACCTGAAGAGGCTCGGCAGTGGCTAAGCGGGCACCCGGTGACCGATCTCGGTCCGTGTACACCCTCACTTCGACACAGCGTTCGGGAGACCCAGACGAAGAAGATGTATCCGATGATGATCCTCGCGTCGAACGGCGAGTCATCCGCATGCGCCTGTAAGCTGCCACCCGAACATCGGCGAAAACGCTGTCTATGGCCGCCCGCACGTCAGCTGGCAGTTGCGCAGGCTTCATGGGCACCACTGCGATCAGTCGGCGGCGCGCAACCCGCGTCAGTCGTTCAGCGACCAGCCACAGCCCCGTGCCGGCCGCGATCGCGATGAGGAGCTTGAGTACCGCCCTCGGGCTGATGGTCCTCATAACACGGATCAGCGGCCTGGGCGCTCCCCGAGTTACTGGCGCCATGGAAGACGACAGATCGCCGCCTCAGTACAGCGAGGATCGCGAGTGGACTTGCCCGGACCTTAGCCCGCCGCTTCCGCCAGGATGCGGCCGGGATGACGCTGCCACCTGGACCCTCAGCGAGCGGGCGGATCAGCATCTTCCGATGGCGATACCAGAGCCGAGACGCCTCGCCGATACGTCACTCAAGAAGGTCGCGGAGACGACCGAGGCGTACGGTCACGAGCACTCCGGCGTACACCTAGTGTCCTGGTACTGAGGTGCGCCGGCATATTCGTGGGATCGACGGCCGGAGTCAAGGAGAGGGTGGTGGAAGGAGGAGGGCATCAGTAGATGCCTGACGACGCCCCGCCGGGCCCCTCGACGCAGGCTTCAGCGCC
>DATFWQ010000382.1:0-4426 GCA_035259145.1 Candidatus Dormiibacterota bacterium
TCGGCCTGCCCGGGTTTCCCGTTTCGTCGCTCGTCACCTTTGAGGTTTTCGTGCGGCCGGCACTACGAAAGATGCAGGGGTTCGTACGTCTACAGCGACCGAGACTGCCGGTCCGGATGGGCTACGAGGCAAAGGCCGCCGGAGATCGGACCGAGTACCAGCGGGTGGCGCTGAAGCCGGAGAAGGGGCAGCTGGTGGCACTGTCCACGGGATCCCAGTCGTCGTCACGGCTGATGTCGCTGGCCGGCGCCCATGCGCTCGTAAGGGTGCCGCCGGGCGATTCCGGAATCTCGGCCGGCGCCGTGGTGGAAGCCATCATCCTGTCATTGCCCACGTAGGGAACCCTTCGGGGATCGGCCCTTCGGCGTGACGGCCACCGCCTGGCAGGAATGGGCATCGAACCTGCCCCGGTCCGCGCATCGCGGCGTGCCAGGTTGTCATACTGTGGGCCTTGTCGCGCCTGAGGAAGGTGGGTGGCCTGGCCCGGTCACGGCCAGCCGCTCTGGGGGTAGTGATCGCTGTCGTCGCCGTCACGACGGCCGGCAGCCTGCTCGCGTGGCGCGCCGGCGCCGCCCAGCTGGCGCCTCGGGGGGCTGTCAAGCCGGGCGCAGATTCCATCACCGCCCAGCTGCCGGTCAATATCGGGCCAACCGACGCCCCGATGCTGACGCCTACCCCTCATCCACCAACAACTACCGGCACTCCCGGCGTGGCCTCGGCACCGGCCCAGGGGCCTGCAACGGCCGCGGCGCCTGCATCGGGTCACTTTGGAACAGTGCCGGCGGGCGCCCCGCTGCCTTCCAGTTCGCAGTGCGCGGTCTGGGCTCTGGCCAGAGCGATGCCCGAGAACAAGCGGCTCAACGCCGCGGCAAACCAGACGGCGGGCCAGCGCCTGTCGTCCGACTTCTTTCCGTCGAGTGATGACCCCCGCGCCAACACACAGATCGGCGCCCGAGTAGACGGAGCCTTCAGAGGCACGACGCAGCAGATCCTGCGCTGGGCCGCCTGCAAGTGGGGTGTAGACGAAGACCTGGTCTATGCTCAGGCTGCAAAGGAGAGCTGGTGGCGCCAGTCCAGCCTGGGCGACTGGGGAGCGGATGCGAGCGCTTGCGCGCCTGGCCATGGCCTCGGCGCGGACGGCAAACCAGGGTTGTGCCCTCAGAGCTTCGGCCTCATGCAAAACCGCTATCCGTACGAGCGCGGCTCCTGGCCGGGAATCGCTACGTCCACCGCGATGAACGCGGATACCGCCTACGCGATCTGGCGCGTCTGCTTCGAGGGTTGGGAGCGATGGCTCAACGACGTGGAGCGGGGCAGCCAGTACAGCGCGGGTGACGCGTGGGGCTGCGTTGGACGATGGTTCAGCGGACGCTGGCATACCGCACCGTCCGACCAGTACGCAGCCGCAGTCAAGGACTACCTGAACCAGCAGATCTGGCTTCAGGCGAGCTTCCAGGAGACGTAGAAGCCAGGTCGCAGAGAGTGTGGGCAGGGGACACCGATCGGTGAAGGCTGCAGCGTTTTTCGAACGGGCGTTCGAAGTACAATGACCCGAGCGACATGTCCGGCCCTTTTCGGATCGACGCGCCCTTCGAGCCTAGAGGAGACCAGCCGCAGGCCATAGCCGAGCTGGTCGAGGGCGTGCGCTCAGGTCTGCGCGAGCAGGTTCTCATGGGCGTCACAGGCAGCGGCAAGACCAACGTCATGGGCTGGGCAATCCAGGAGCTGGAGCGCCCGGTCCTGGTGCTGAGCCCGAACAAGACCCTCGCCGCCCAGCTCTGCGCCGAATTCAAGCGGCTCTTCCCGAACAACGCCGTCGAATACTTTGTCAGCTACTACGACTACTACCAGCCCGAGGCGTACATCGCCCGTAGCGACACATACATCGAGAAGGACTCCAGCCGGAACGAGGAGATCGACCGCCTCCGCCACCGTGCCACGACCGACCTGCTCACCCGGCGCGACGTCATAGTCGTCGCCAGCGTCAGCTGCATCTATGGCATTGGCTCGGTCGAGGACTACATGGGCGAGTCGCTGGAGGTGAAGACAGGAGAATCAATCCGGCGCGAGATCTTCTTGCGCAAGCTGACCGAGATGCTCTACGAGCGCAACGACTACGACCTCGGCCGCCTGCGCTTCCGTGTCCGAGGAGACATCGTGGACCTCGTGCCGGCCAGCGAGGAGAAGGTCTATCGAGTCGAGTTCTTCGGCGACGAGATCGAGCGCATCCAGGAGCTGGACTCGGTCACCGGAGAGATCCTGGGCCGGCGCCAAGAGCTCAAGATCTTCCCGGCCAGTCACTACATCACGCCTCGCGAAAAGCTCGAGCTGGCGCTGCGGGACATCGAGGTCGAGCTTGAAGAGCGCGTCCAGTGGTTCGAAGAGCACGGCAGGCTCCTCGAGGCCCAGAGGCTTCGCCAGCGCACGATGTTCGACCTCGAGATGTTGAGGGAGACAGGAACCTGCGCCGGGGTCGAGAACTACTCGAGGCACCTGACCCGCCGCCAGCCGGGCGAGGCTCCATACACCCTCATGGACTTCCTGCCGGAGGACGCGCTGATCTTCGTTGACGAGTCCCACGTCGCCATCCCGCAGCTTGGCGGCATGCTGGGCGGCGACCGTTCCCGAAAGGCGGCGCTGGTCGAGTACGGTTTCCGGCTGCCGAGCGCCTTCGACAACCGTCCGCTCAGCTTCGACGAGTGGGACGAGCGCGTCGGCCAGCTTGTCTACGTCTCGGCTACGCCCGGACCCTACGAGATGGAAAAGGCTCAGCGGGTCATCGAGATGGTCGTCCGGCCCACGGGACTGGTCGACCCCGAGGTCGAGGTTCGGCCGACCGAGGGCCAGATCGACGACCTGGTGGCCGAGCTGAAAAAGCGGATCGATGCCGGCCAGCGCTCGCTCGTGACCACCCTCACGAAGCGATTTGCCGAGGACCTGACCGACTACCTCAAAGAGTTCGGCATCCGGGTTCGGTACATCCACTCGGACCTGGATGCGTTGGAACGCATCGAGATCCTCCGCGACCTGCGCCTGGGCAGCTTCGACGTGCTGGTCGGGATCAACCTGCTGCGCGAAGGCCTGGACCTGCCGGAGGTGGCCTTCATCGCCATCCTGGACGCCGACAAAGAGGGGTATCTCCGAGCGTACCGCTCCTTCATCCAGATCATCGGCCGGGCCGCTCGCAACGTGGAGGGCCGCGTGATCATGTACGCGGACAAGATCACCGACTCGATGCGCGAGGCGATCGGGGAGACGGAGCGGCGTCGAGCCAGGCAGACCGCATACAACGAGGAGCACGGCATCATGCCTGAGACCGTCAGGAAGGCCGTCTACGCCCTGGAGGTTCAGGAGAAGGATCTCCAGGCCGATGCGGTCGAGCTGATGGCGGGCGCAGGGCTGCCCCGAGAGGACCTGATGGCGATCGTGCGCGACCTCGAGAAGGAGATGCGCCGGCTGTCCAGGGAGCTCGCCTTCGAGGATGCTGCCAGGGTGAGGGACCGCATCATCGCGATCCGCAAGCGCCTGGCCGGAGAAGAGGCGGGCGAAGACGACGCCGACGTAGCGCTCGCGATGGCGGCTGCGCCGAGGCAGCGCACGAGCCAGGTGCGCAACTGGCGGCGGTCGAGGCGCGGCCCTTAGCCTCGCGGCCTGCACACGTCCTACTGCCGGCAACGCGACCTTTCGGGGGCGGGCGAACGGGCCGACTGCCGGCTGTTTGCCGTCTCAGAGTCGCCCTCAGGACAGCGGCTCTTCGGCGATGGCGCGGGCCAGCGCCAGGATTCGCTGGCGAGATTTTCTCAGCGGCGGCAGGTTGGCCAGGGCCAGCACCCGCACGATCAGGTCGGTGGTCTCATCGACGACCTCCAGCGTCCTGAGTCTCCCGGGCGAGCTGTCCAGCATCCAGAAGTAGAGCACCCCCATCTGATACAGCCAGAGCAGCCGCGGCAGCTCTGCTTCCAGGTCGGGTGGGAGCTTCACGTCCGAGCCGCGGACGACCTCGGCGTAGAGCCCCATCACCTCCTGGCGAAGCGCGCGAGCAGCTTCGCCGAACGCATTGAGCGGGCTCGACGGATCAGCGACCGTACTGAAGATGGAGGCAGCCACGTCGTGGAACGGCTCGCAGGTCATCACGATCGCCCGGATCACCCCGCGCAGGCGGGCTCTGAGGTCGCTCTCGCGGGTCAGGACCTGAGCGCAGGCAGCCACGTGCAGGTCGTGCACGTGCCGGTAGAACTCCAGAACCAGGTGGGCCTTGGACGGGAAGTAGTGGTACGAGCTGCCCAGTGAGACCCCCGCTCGCCCCGCGATCGCCCGCATGGTCGTGGCCTCGTAGCCGCGCTCGCGGAACAGCTCCAGCGCGGCCGTGAAGACCGCGGTCCGGGTGTGTTCGCCCCGATCCGTTCGGGCGCCCAGCGCCATCTAG
>DATFWQ010000383.1:0-4714 GCA_035259145.1 Candidatus Dormiibacterota bacterium
TCCGAGGTCAGGTATCCCAGCTCCTCCTGGGCGATGTCCAGCGCCGGTATGACGGCGCTGCGCAACTCTGGAAAGCGCGGCGGAAGCGACTTGATCTCGTCGACGGCGTGTGCCGAAAGCGCCATCAGTGGCCTCTGCAGGGGGAACCAGGGTTCCCCCTCCGGACCCCCTCCCTGGGGGCGGCGCCTGGGAGGCGTGAGAAACAACTCATACGGCCCGGCAAAGCCGGGCCTACCCGGCCTCTGCAGGGGGAACCAGGGTTCCCCCTCCGGACCCCCTCCCTGGGGGCGGCGCCTGGGAGGCGTGAGAAACAACTCATACGGCCCGGCAAAGCCGGGCCTACCCGCAACGCTCTCGTTAGATTCCTGTGGAGGTCGATCATCAGCGGTCCGCGTCTCCGAGGACCGTGTCCGCCGTTCCGATGATCGCGATCATGTCCGCCACCATGTGGCCGAGCGCCATGTGCTCGACCGCCTGCAAGTTCACGAACGACGCGGCGCGGAACTTCACGCGCCGCGGCTTGTGCGTGCCGTCGGACACGATATAGCAGCCGTTCTCTCCGCGCCCCGATTCCACGGCCACGTAGACGTCGCCGGCCGGCGGCGAGTAGCCCTCTGTGAAGAGCTTGAAGTGGTGGATGAGCGCCTCCATCGACGTGTCCAGCTCTTCGCGGGGCGGCGGCAGGATCTTGCGATCGTCCACGTTCACGGGCCCGCCAGGCAGGCGGTCAAGCGCCTGGCGCAGGATCTTGACCGACTCCCTCATCTCCTTGATTCGCACCAGGTAGCGCGCGTAGCAGTCGCCCGCATCCTCGACCGCGACCTCCCAGTCGTATGTCTCGAAGCCGCAGTAGGGCCGGTCTTTGCGCAGGTCCCACGGGACGCCAGAGCCCCGGATCATGGGCCCTGTTGCACCTAGCCGGATGGCGTCCTCCGCGGAAAGGTAGCCGATGGCCTGAGTTCGCTCAATCCAGATCGGATTGCGTGTAAGCAGGTTCTCGTACTCCTGGATGTTGCCCGGCATCTCCTTGACGAAGGCGTCGAGCATCTCCAGGAAGCGCGGTGTGGCATCGGCCGTCACGCCGCCAGGGCGAATGTATGAGGTGTGCATGCGGAACCCGGAGATCTCTTCGTTAAGGTCCAGGATCTTTTCCCGATCGCGCAGGCAATACATGAAGATGCCCATTGCGCCCAGCTCGATCCCGGTGCTGCCCAACCAGATCAGGTGAGATGCGATGCGAGTCAGCTCCGACATGATCACTCGCAGGCCCTGAGCTCGCGCAGGCGCCTCGACTCCCATGAGCTGTTCCACCGCGAGGGCATAAGCCAGGTTGTTGATGGGGGGCGAGAGGTAGTCGTGGCGATCCGTCACCACCACGCCCTGCTGCCAGCGCAGCGCCTCCATCTGCTTCTCGATGCCGGTGTGGAGGTAGCCGATCACCGGCTTCACGCGGCGAATGACCTCACCGTCCAGATCGACGATCAGACGCAACACTCCATGGGTGCTGGGATGCTGGGGGCCGAAGTTCACCGTGAGGATGTCACCGCCCAACTCACGCTCACGCGTGATCGTCACCCCTGGCGCCAGGGTCTGCTCGGGCATCGTGTCAGGCATGCGTTCAGGCCTCCGGAGGTGCCGTCCGCCAGACTTCGTGGTCTTCGGAGAAGTCGACCGGCTCACCGCCGACTGGAAAGTCGCGGCGCAACGGGTGGCCCACCCAGTCGTCCGGCATCAGGATCCTGGACAGGTCAGGATGGCCCTCGAACCGGATGCCGAACATATCCCACGTCTCGCGCTCATCCCAGTTGGCTGGTGCGTAGATGTCGTGCGCGCTTGGGGCCCTGGGGTCGTCCTCTGGTACGAAGACGCGTACCCGCAGCTCCCGGTGTGTCTTCATGTTCCGGAGCTGGTACACGAGCTCCAAGCGCTCCGGTGGCTTCTCGACCGTCGGGGTGGCCAGATGATCGACACACGTCATAAAGACGTAGCTCTCGTAGCCTTGCGACTTGAGTTCGGTCAGCGTCTCGCGAATGCGCTCGCGGGGCACGCTGACCCATTCGGCACCCGCGATCACGCCGTGGGCGAGAACGCCCTGCGTGAGCTTCAGCGCCGTCATAAGCGGGGCTTGATCCCCTGGGCCTTGATCTTCTCCTGCAGGATCATCAGCGCGTTCAGCACGTCTTCAGGCCGTGGCGGGCAACCTGGGATGTACACGTCCACCGGCACGATCTTGTCGACGCCCTGAAGGATGGCGTAATTGTTGAACACACCACCTGTCGAGGCGCAGGCGCCCATCGAGATCACCCATTTGGGCTCAGGCATCTGATCGTAGATCTGCCGCAACACCGGAGCCATCTTCTGCGAAACCCGCCCCGTAACGATCATCAGGTCAGACTGGCGTGGCGACGCACGCATCGCCTCTGAGCCGAAGCGTCCGATGTCGAAGCCAGGCCCCGCTGTGTGCATGAGACCCTCGATGGCGCAGCACGCGAGTCCAAACTGTGCCGGCCAGACGGAATTGGCGCGGCCCCAGCCGACGACCTTGCCCAGCGTCGTTGTCAGCACGTTTTCGCCCAACCGATCGGCGAGCTTCTCTACTCCCACTCGAAGCCCCCCTTTCGCCAGATGTGGGCCAGGGCGACGGCCAGAATTGCGATGAACACGAACATCTCGATCACGCCATACCAGCGGAGCTGGTGGAGAAGCACGGCCCAGGGATAGAAGAAGATGGCTTCGACGTCGAAGATGATGAACAGCATGGCCGTGAGGTAGAAGCGAACCGACATGCGCCGCCTTGCGGGGAGCTGGGGGACGATGCCAGATTCGTAGGGGAGGAGCTTGCTCCTGTATGGCTTGCTCGGTCCCATGATGTACGACAGGGTGATCAGCAAGCCCACCACGGCCACCACGATGACCGCATAGATCAGGAGCGGGACGTAGTCGCTGAGCACTTGAACTCCATGCTAGGTGGCAGATCAGGGAACGGGCCTCATTTTAGTAGGGGCCCGTAAACGACCGAGCAGAGCGCCGCAGGCGCCGCGGTCAGACCCCCAGGGGGCCCCGCGCCACCTGACGGAGGGCCTCCTCCGGAGAGCAGGGCGCCACCCATTCCATCCACCATGTCGCACCGGCCGCCGCCATCGCTCGCAGGCGCTCAAGCTCCGCGTCCTCGTCCGGGGGGCGCTGGCCACCGCCCATGATGAACTCGTATCCGTCGAGGGACCCGCGGTGCCGCCGCACCTCCTCCACCAGTGCTCGCAAGTCGTCAGGACGCAGCTGCACGTCCTTCCCCTCGGGCCCAACCTTCCAGCCGAGCATGGCCCCATCCCAGCGGGCGGCACGCCTGATTGGGCCCCTCCGAGGCCACAGCCCGCCGACCCAGATCGGCACGCGTGGATGCTGAACTGGGGTGGGCTGGAAGACGATTTCGCTCACCTTGAAGTGGCGGCCGGAGAAGGCAAACGGCTCTCCGGTCCAGAGGCCCGTGACGATCTTCAGCGCTTCGTCGAGCAGCTCGGCGCGAAGGCCCAGCTCCAGCTCCTCACCGAATGCAGTGAAGCTCAGCTCCGGATCGCCAACGCCTACCCCGAGGATGGCGCGGCCGCCGCTGAGGCGATCGACGGTGGTCACCTCGCGCGCCAGGTGCCACGGCCGCCTCCGAGCAAGCGGGGTGACCGCGGTTCCCAGTCGAACGCGTGTCGTCATGACCGCGGCGGCGGCCAGAACTGTCCAGGAATCCGCGGTCGGCACGCCGTCGATCGACTGATAGACGATGTAATCCTCGAGAAGGACAGCGTCCCAGCCGGATCGCTCGGCCGCTACCACGAGCTCGATCAGCGTCCGCGGGTCCGCGTAGGCCCCGCCCGTCGCGAGGTTGAGGCAGTGTCGCATGCGGGCGCTCAACTTTATGCCGCTTGAGCGTTGGCCCCCTCCCCCGGCTCCGCCGGGTATTCCCCCGATACGGGGGAGAGTCTCCGGTCGATCTAGGCGTCGACCCGGACGTGGCTGATCTGGGTGCCGTGGGTCAAGGTCGCGTCGACCGGGCAGTAGCGGTTGCAGGCCAGATCAAGTGCCTTGTCCACCAGCTCGGAGTCGGGGATGAACCCCTGCTCCCAGCCGATGACGAAGCGAATCTCAATGCTGGTGAAGGCGTGCGGCCAGTCGTCCTGCTGCTCACCCTGTACCTCGACGTCCAGCGAGTGGTAGGACTGCTTGAACTTCTTCAGAAGCAGGACCGCGTTGATGCCCGTGCATGCTCCAAGCGCGCCGAGGACCATCTCGGTCGGGCGCATGCCGTCATCCTCGCCCAACACAGGCGGCTCGTCGCTTACTGCGCTGTGACCCGAGCCCGACTCGATCGTGAACTTCACCTTGCGCCCGGCCCAGCGGGCAGTGGCCTTCTGCATCTCGCGACGAATAGTAGGCTTGCGCGGGTGACAGCCCGTGCGCTTCGGGCCGGCGACGTCGTGCTGCTGCACGACCGGGCCGGCCGCCGCTACCGCCTGACTCTCGCGGCTGGAGCCACGTACTCGACTCACGCAGGCGCGTTTGCGCACGACTCATTGATCGGAGAACCCGAAGGAACGGTGGTGGCGACCAACGCCGGCCAGCGGCTGCTGGCGCTGCGGCCGACGTTCGCGGAGCAGGTGGTCGAGCGCAAGCGCCGGGCTCAGCCCATCTACCCCAAAGACCTCGGCGCGATACTCGTGCGAGC
>DATFWQ010000384.1:0-13056 GCA_035259145.1 Candidatus Dormiibacterota bacterium
CGATTGAGTTGTGCCAAACGCTGCCAGACGCCGCCCGTCACCCACCACCGGTGGGAAGGCGGCTACCTTCAGCGCCAGCACGGAGGGGGTCCGGAGGGGGAGGCCTGCCTCCCCTTGCTACCTCTGAAGCATGTGGACGCAACAGACGGCCGCGTCGGTGCCCACCCAGCCCCCGTAGTTTTGGGCCAGCGCCACCCGGGCGGACGGCACCTGGCGCGAGCCGCAACGTCCCTGAAGCTGCCGGGTCAGCTCGACGATCTGTGCCGCACCGGTCGCTCCCATCGGGTGACCGCGCGATATCATCCCTCCGCTCGGATTGACGGGCAGCTTCCCACCAAGCCATGTGACCCTGTCACGAACCAGGCTTCCGGCTTCCCCCTCCCCGCACAGCCCCAGCTGCCCGTACAGATCGAGCTCGGCTATAGACGTGGCGTCGTGGAGCTCGATCACGTCGACGTCCTCGAGCCCCGCGCCCGCCGCGGCCTCCGCATTACGAATGGCTCGCTGCACGGCGGCCGGCTGTCCGAGGTCGTCTCCCCGTCCGGACACCATCACCGACGCCGCGATCTTCACACCTTTGCCCCTGCCACCGCGAAATCCGGGGGCACACAGCACGATGCACGCAGCGCCGTCGCTGAGAGCGGCGCACATCAAGACCGTCAGCGGCCCGGCGACCCGGCGCGAGCCAAGCACCTGTTCCACCGTCAGCTCCCGCCGGTACTGGGCACACGGGTTGAGCGAACCGTTGAGGTGGCTCTTCACCGAGACCAGCGCCAGCGCATCCGGGTCGAATCGATCCCTGCCCTGGCCATCTGACCAGGCGCCGAACAGATCCATGAATATTGCTCTTTCCGGACCCGCTCCCGTGTTGAAGATGTCGGACAGCTCGGTCAGGTCCATGGAGGCGTTGAGGGCCTGCACCGCCATTGCCCGGTCGGAGTCGTAGAGCTTCTCGTAGCCGACGACCACAACGCAGTCGTACATGCCGCTGCCTACCGCCTGCCAACCCAGGTGCAGGGCCGACGAGGATGACGCGCACGCGTTCTCGACGCTGACCATCGGCACACCCATCAGGCCGGTATGCCGGAGCACGACCTGGGCGCGGATGGACTCCTGACCGCTCATCAGCCCCGACGCCGCGTTCCCGACGTATGCGGCCTGCACGTCACCGACCTGGAGTCCCGCGTCCGCCAGTGCAGCGCTGAGAGCCTCTTCTACCAGCTCACGTCCACTGCGCTCGGGGTGTTTGCCGAACGGCGTCATGGCCGCCCCGCGAATCACGACACCTCTCATTGCTGGACCGTCCGTTGACAGACTACGCGTGCACCACGCGAGTGTGGTGGCAGAAGTGAACGTGACGGGGCCGTGAGGTGTGGATGCGCTTCAGTGATGACCTCCAGGCCTCGGAATCGGCAGCCTGGCCTCTGGGCAGCACGCTCGAGTCGGCCTCCGGATCGGCGTAGATCGCGGGTGTGTAGGCAGCGTCGCCAATCAGCACTTCCTCCCCGTCACCGTCGACGACGATGCTCTGATGGCCGGAGGTGTGGCCCGGCGTGGCCAGCACCCTGACACCCGGCAGGACCTCTGCATCGCCGTCCAACAGCTCGAAGCGAGCGCCGGCGAAGTCGAACCAGTCCGTCAGGAAGCGCGCCTCCAGACGGGCCCGCTCGAGCTCAGAGCGCTGCACGTAGAACGGCGCGTGCTTGAAGACGGCGTTCTGGCCGCAGTGGTCGAAGTGCAGGTGGGTGTTGATAACGAAGACGACGTCGCCTGGCACCAGGCCGTGGTCGCCGAGAGCTTCAGCGGCGGTCCGGTTGACCACCCGCCAGTCGGTAAGCAGCTTCTCGGGCCCGCCAACCCCGGTGTCGACGAGCACGGCGCCCTTGGGATGCATGATGACGAAGCCGTGGACCGGCCAATCGTGCCCGTCCGCGCCCGTCAGGCTGGCAAGGTGCAGACGCCTGATCTCCAACATCTATATAAAGACAGCGACCGCGAGGAGCATGAACAGCGCAGCGAGATACAGGGACGAGTACCCATAGAGGCGCCGGGTCCAGCCCGCCGCCGTCAGATCCAGCGCAGCCAGGGTCACAAGGCCCATGCCCAGCAGCACCGAGCCGGCCAGATATACAGGGCCGACGGCATGCGTGAAGAACGGCACCAGGCTAACCGCCATCGTGACGACTGCATACGCCAGGCTCTGGCGCTTGGTGCTCCGCTGTCCGGCCACGACAGGCATCATGGGGATGTCGGCCCGCTCGTAGTCACGGCGGATCATCTGAGCCAGCGCCCAGAAGTGTGGTGGCGTCCAGAAGAGAATGACGAGAAACAGCGACACCGCGGTCATGTCGAGGCGCCCCGTCACTGCCGCCCAGCCGACCAGCGGTGGAATCGCCCCGGCCGCGCCGCCGATGACGATGTTCTGACTGGTCCAGCGCTTGAGCCAGAGCGTATAGACGAACACGTAGATGATGGTCCCCGTCAGCGCCAGGAGGGCGGCCAGCAGGTTGGTCAACGTCGTGAGAACGGCGAAGGCCGCCACGTTCAGCAGGACCCCGAGGAGCAGTGCGTGCCAGGCCGGGATTCTGCCGGCCGGAACTGGCCGCCGGCGCGTGCGCTTCATGACCGCGTCGATATCGCGGTCGAGCCAGCAGTTGATCGCATGGGCGCCGCCGGCAGCCATGGCGCCGCCCACAATGACAGCCAGCACGACTGACCCGCTTGGCAGACCCCGGGCCGCCGGGACCATGGGCCCGACCGCGGTACCCACGAGCAGCAGCACGATCCGGAGCTTGAGCAGACTGAGGTAGTCACGGAGCACGTCCCAGCGGCTTCGAAGTGCCTGCTGCTGCAGCGCCGCCTGGATCACAGCAGAAGTCTAGCCAGCGCCGAGATTCGACATGTGAGCCGACAGGGAATCGGGCGTGAGCGCAAGGGGATAGCGCGATGCGATCGTCCCGTCTCGGTGCAGAAAGAACGTCGTCGGGTAGGAGGCGACCTTGTACTCCGCCGCCACCCGCCCGTCGGCGTCGAGCATCAGGGGCGCGTGGACGTGCACCGACTCGGCAAACGCCCGGGCACCCGCAGCCCCATCAACGGGGTCGACGAACAGCAGCGTCACATCTGGATGGCTGTCGGCGTAGCGCTGCAGCACCGGCATCTCCTCGCGGCAGGGTGGGCAACCCGCCCACCAGAAGTTGAGAATCACCGGGCGGCCTCTGAAGTCCTCGAGTGAGAGCCTGCCACCATTTGCAGTAGGAAGGGAGAATGACGTCGCCTGGCCGCGGGTCTCGGTCTGCCCGGAGGCTGCCAGTGTTCGCAGCTTGTCGATCACCTGCGGCGCTCCCCAACCCTCGCCGTGGCCTGACAGCAGCCGGTGGCCTTCCTGGTTCAGCTGGGCGTCGAGTGCGGCCGGCAGGCCGCCGCCCACGTCGGGCACGCCGGTCTCCGCGGCACGAATGAAGCCGAAGCGGTCGACCACGGCCAGTGCCGACGTATGGGTGTCGCCGGCCGCCAGGGTCACCCCGAAGGGCGCCCAGAACCTGGTCACGTCTTCAGGCCGGCCTGTCGCAAAGAGCCAGTCCGCTCCGATCGTGGATCGATATGCCCTCAACACCGCGGGCGTGTCGGTCCCGGGGTCGGTGGTCACCTCGATGAGGCGAACGTCCGGGGCGGCCTTACGAAGCTGGAACATGACTCCTGTGTACAGTGGGCAGGTTTCGCGGCAGGTCGTGTGGAAGGCGGCGATCACTGTGTCCTTGCCGAGCAGCGCACCGAGGTCGATGGCCCGCCCGTCTTGGTCGACCAGGTGGAAGTCTGGGAGGGGCGTCAGCCGCCCGGACACCTCTTGCAGCCCCAGATTGACGTCCCCTACGCCGGGGTACACGCCACCCCGCACCACCTGACCGCCCTGAACGGCTAGCAGCAGCGGTTCTACCTGGCCCGCCTTCACGGAGAGCGTTGCCGGGACGAGGTCGCCACCGACTTTGATCGGGTAGGCACCAGCCGCGAGCCCGAGCCTTACGGCGGTGTTCGTGTCAGGCGCCCTGGGGGCATCCCCGGCAACGCTGAGCTTGTTGGCGCCGAGTTCGACCGAAGTGGGCGCAAGATGGTCGCCGGCGGCGGACGTAAGGAGGACGATGGCTGTCCCACGCGGAACAGGTCGGGGGGTCAGCACGAAGACCAGCACCGCCAGCACGCCAAGAGCGCCGGCCAACAGCGAGAGCAGTCGTAGCCGATCCAGAGTCAACCGAGTCTACGCCGCCAATCAGAACGAGTAGCTCGGATCCCAGGTGGTTGGGCGATCGCCGCCTTGCACGTGTCCGGCCGTCAGCGGATAGCGCTCGACCAACGCGTCGACATAAGCGGAAAAGGTGTCAGCGAGAGTGGGGTTCTCGATTTCGAGCACGTTCTCGGCGTTCTCTTCGCCGCTATGGGAGAAGTTGAAGCTGCCGACGAACACGGTGTCGTCGGCAATCAAGCACTTTGCGTGCATGAAATCGTGGACTGAGCCCGGACTGTACGGTGTGGACGTCTTCGCCCCCCACCTCATTCCAGACCGAATGGTCTCCCAGGCGTGTTGCTTCCACGCTGACGCGGGCTTCCGCGACCACTGGTAGATGACCTCGGTCATCTGGGTTCGGTCGTAGCAGCCGGCAAGATCCAGATGGTCGCGACCGAGCGCCTCAGCCAGGCTGGCCAGCACGGGCCCGGACGTGACGACGGGCGAGCAGATGCGGATGCGGCGGCGAGCGGTGGCGACCCGCTGTGCGATCTCGTGGACGAGCTTCGGTGCCCTGGCCGGCGTGAAGTAGGGGCGAACTCGCAGAGCCGGCTCGAGGTCGAACCAGGTGGGCGGTTCATGACCTGAATGCCTGACCGACTGGCTCTCCCACAGCTCTTCGAAGTTGGCCTGATAGGCGGCGGCCACGCCGGGATCAGTGAGGCTGACGATCACATTTTCCTCGCGGTTCCAGCTGTCGTCGGTCCAGTTGGTCGAGCCCGTCCACACGGCTGCGTCGGGCGTTCCGACGTCAGTGACGACGTATTTGTGATGCATGAGGTCTGGCACGCCCGGGACCGCGCGACTGTCCACCTGCAAGCTGTGGAGGAAGTCGTAGTCGATGAAGCCCGGCGGCGGCAGCGGTCGTGTCCGTGCCCGTTCCTGGTTGAACACGAGGCGGATGGCCACTCCGCGAGCCCTCGCCTCCTGGATTACCCGCTGGATCTTGCCACCAGGAGCGCCGTCCAGCTTCAGGTCGTAGATCGCGATGTCCATGCTTCGCCGAGTACGGCCCAGGTGCTCGGCCAGCAGATTGGCGACAGAGGCCACGCTCTGGCCGCCGTCGGTAAGGAACGTGGCCCTCACCCTCATCGCCGTGAAGGGTAGCGGACGGCTTCCTTCACTCGGAAGGAATCGGCGTCCAGCTCTGTACGCTACTTTGCGTCGGCGGCGTAGAGGCTGGGCGGGGCGGCTGCACCGGCGCTGGTGGCGATTTCCGCTGCCTCTTCGGGGTCATCGGTGATCTCGACCAGATCCAGATCCTCGACCGAGAGCATCGCCGATGCGAGGGCGTTGTCCCGCAGCCAGTCGAGCAATCCGCGCCAGTAGCTGTGTCCGAACAGAACGATGGGGAAATGTTCGATCTTGCCCGTCTGGGCCAGGGTGACCGCCTCGAACAGCTCATCCAGGGTGCCGAAACCACCCGGGAAGATGACGAACCCGCTCGCATAGCGGACGAACATCATCTTCCGAACAAAGAAGTGCCGGAACTCGATGCCGACCTGAACATATTCGTTGAGCGCCTGCTCATCCGGCAGCTCGATGTTGCAGCCGACGGAGAGGCCACCGGCCTCGGCGCAGCCTCGGTTGACCGCCTCCATCACTCCGGGACCGCCACCGGTGATCACGGCCACGCCGCGCCTGGCCAGGGCAGCGCCGACCGCCATCGCCTGGCGGTAGAGGGGATCAGAAGGGCCGATCCGGGCCGAACCGAAGCAAGTCACCGCCGGTCCGATCTCCGCAAGCACGTCGAAGCCTTCGACGAACTCCGAGACGAAGCGCAGCACCCGCCACGAGTCGTACTGGTGGTCGGAAGGTCGCGTGAACTGCGGCTGGAGAATGGCCCTATCGGCCGGCGGGCTGGTGCTGGGAATCACGGAGGCGCCCGCCCTTCGACGTTCTCGCATGGGCGTCCGAGTGTACGACGGCGGCTTCGCCGCCGTCAGATCGGATCTCACGGTTACGCTTGGGCCGCAGTGCGCATCGTCTGCATCGGAGGTGGTCCCGGGGGTCTCTATTTCTCCATCCTGGCCAAGCGTGCCAACCCTGCCCACAAGGTCACCGTCTACGAGCGGAACCGACCGCACGACACCTTCGGCTTCGGGGTCGTCTTCTCGGACGCCACCATGGACTTTCTCGCCCGGCAGGACCAGGGCACCTACCGGGACCTGATGAAGCGTGTCACACGCTGGGACTCGTTTACCGTGATCCATCGCGGCCGGGTCAACAGCGTCCGGGGCATCGGCTTTTCAGCGATCGAGCGCAGGCAACTGCTCCTCCTTCTTCAGCAGCAGGCTCGAGATCTCGGTGTGGAACTGCTGTTCCAGCACGAGGTTACCGACCCGAATGCCCACCTGACGGCCGACCTGGTGATCGGCAGCGACGGTGTGAACAGCGTGGTCCGCAGCGCCCTGGCCCAGCATCTGCGGCCCCATATCGAGGTCGGACCCACCCACTTCAGCTGGCTTGGTACGGATCGCCCGTTCGATAGTCTCACCTTTTTCTTCGAGGCCAACGAGCATGGCCGTTTCGGAGCCCACGTCTACCCTTTCGCGCCGGACCGGGCCACATTCATCGTCGAGACGGATGCGGAGACATACCGGCGGGCCGGGGCTGCGAGGTTCACCGAGGCAGACACCACCGCATATTGCGAGCGCCTGTTCACGAGCCAGCTGGGCGGTCACCGGCTGCTGTCAAACCGGTCGCAGTGGCAGCGGTTTCGCACCGTGCGTTGCGCCAGCTGGCACCATGAGAACGTCGTCCTGATCGGCGACGCCGCCCACACGGCACACTTCTCTGTGGGCTCAGGCACGAAGATGGCCATGGAGGACGCGCTTGCGCTCAGCCGGGCGCTGGAGCGCTCTCCAGGCGACGTGCCCGGCGCTCTGATCGCGTTCGAGCAAGACCGACGCCCTCGGGTCAACCACATTCAAGCGATGGCGCGGACGAGCTTCGACTGGTGGTCCACGTTCCGCCATTACGTGGACTGGCCTCCGGCGAAGTTCGGCTTCCACTTCATCACGCGCAGCCAGTTTCGGTGGGACACGCTGGTGGGACGCGACGCCTGCTATCTGCGCTCGGTCGAGGCCGCCGCCGGGATCGACGTCCGCTCGCGCGTCATGGCGGTCGAGCCCGCCGGGGGCGACCGCAGTGAGCTGGTGCGTCTTGCCTCCAGCCACCCACTCACGCTGACACGACTGCTGCCTGTGTCCGATCAGGGTCGCATCACGCCGGATGACGGCCGGCTCGACGACTACGCTGACCTGGCGTGCAGGTTCCGCCTTGGAGCCCAGCTCTCGCATGCGGGGCCGCGGGGTGCGTGTCTCCCACGCCGCTTCGGCACCGACCGGCCACTGCCCGCTGCTGAAGGCTGGCCGCTGCTGGCGGCGTCGGCCGTCCGCTATACGCCTGCCTCGGCTTTGCCTCAGCCGATGAATCGCTCGGACATGGAGCACGTCCGCGAGGACTTCGCAGAGGCCGCGCGCCGGGCGGCCTGCCTTGGGTTTCGCTTCCTGCAGCTGCAGTTCGGCCATGGCTACCTGCTCGGGACGTTCATCTCACCTCTGACAAACCGCCGCCGCGACCAGTACGGCGGCGGTATCGGGAATCGCATGCGGTTCCCACTTGAGGTGCTGCAGGCGGCGCGAGCCGAGTTCCCCGGGGAGCTTGCGGTGGCGATCTCGGCCACCGACTGGCAGGTGGGCGGCCTCACCGAAACGGACATGCTGGCGGCGGCGCGCCTTCTCAAAGACGATGGAGCCGATTTCGTAACCGCCATGGGCGGCCAGACCACTTCACAGTCGAAGCCTCCTTACGGACGCTGCTTCCAGATGCACCTCGCAGGCAAGATCCAGAACCACGCGGCGGTGCCGGCCATCGCCGCCGGCGGCATCACCGACCTGGACGACGCGAAGACCGTGGTCCTCTCGGGACGGGCCGAGCGCTGCCTGCTGGACAGCCTCCATCACACCTGATGCGGATCGGCCTTGGCCTCCCTACGGCGATCGCCGCGGCACCTGCGGGCCTGACTCTGGACTGGGCGAGGCTGGCTGAGGCCGGTCCCTTCACCTCCCTTGCCCTGCATGACCGGCTTGTCTTCGACTCGCTGGAGGCGATGACGACGCTGGCTGCAGTGGCTGCGGTCACCCGACGGGTCCGCCTCGCATGCCTGGTCCTGATCGCACCCCTGCGAGGCAGCGCTCTCGCGCTGGCCAAGCAGGCTCGCACGATCGCCGTGTTGGCGGGACCCGGCCGCTTCACTATCGGCCTTGGCGTGGGCCCCCGTCGCGACGACTACGAGGCCGGCCACGTCCTGTTCGAGCACCGCGGCCGGCTCCTGGACGAACAGCTGGCCGATCTGGTGCAGCTGGTCGGAGACGGCGTCGAGCTCTTGATCGGTGGTCGCGGCCACGCGGCCCTCGCACGCATGGTTCGCGCAGCGGATGGCTTCTGCCACGAGGGCGGAGACCCGCAAGCCTTCCGAAGTGCCGCCGATCGCGCACGCATTGCGTGGAGCGACGCCGGCCGGCCGGGCAAGCCCGTGATCTGGGGCCTCGGCTACTTTGCGCTCGGCCCCGGCTCCACGGAGGTCGGACGGCAAGCGCTTCGGCGCTACTACTCATTCACAGGGGTCCACGCCACCCGGATCGCAGCGGGCCTGCTGACGTCCGCCGACGCGATCACTGCCTATTGCGAGGGCTATCGAGAGGCCGGCTGTGACGAACTCGTCTTGTTCCCCACCGTCGCCGACCTGACCCAGGTGGAGCGGCTCGGTAGAGCTCTTCAGGAGCGCTGAACGTGATCGATGAGCCAGCGATGATCGGTGGGCGTCGAACCACTCCTTGCTGTTGTTCGCTCGTGGCTCACGCAGAAAGCTGAGCGTTTCGGCCGGGAAGCGCCGAAACGTGACAGCTACTTCTTCGGGAGCGTCCGAACGTATTCGAGGGCCTCCTCAATCCACGCCTCGAGCGACACATCGGTCTGACAGCCTTCAGGACCGACCATCACCCAGCCGGACATCGGCCGGCCGGAAAAGTCGAACGGCCGTGCGCCGTTCATGGCAATCGCAGCTTCGAATCGCTCGGGGCCCACCCGTGCGACCAGGTCGTTCCTGATCACACCGACCAGCATGTTCCCGTCCAGCAGGAACGCCTTCCCGCCGAACATGGCTTTTTCCGTCACCCCGGTCGTGCCCGCCAGTGCGTCTCGGAGACGCGCCGCCAGATTCTCGTCGAAGGCCATCGAGAATCAGGTCCTGCGGGCCCGCTGCCCGAGGGCCAGGTATCCAAGCCCGAGGCCGGCGATCGCGACCACTATGCCAATGCCGAGCCACAGCTTCTGCCCGCTCATGAAGCTGCCGCGGATCACGTCTGCGCCCTGGAGCACCCATATCAGGCCGATCAGCAGCAGGAGCACGCCGGGTATCAGGTAGGTGACGCGAACCTTCATCACGAGATCCTCCGTGTTTGCGCTTCGGACTCTGAGGCTCAAAGTATGGCCCCGTCGATCTCACGAGGGCGCCACCCTGCTGCGGTGGACCTGTCTTCTCGACCTGGTGGCGCTTGCCAGCAGAACGATATCGCCGATCGCGAGATCGACGCCGTCAACCACGCCGGCCACGCCGGACGGCCCCTCGTCACGGGCGAAGCCACCCCTGGGCAACTTCAGCTGCTGGCCGTGGCTGCCGGCGCTCTCGCCCTGGCGCTGGGAGCTCCCTGACGATTTTGGGATGGTTGGTGATGGAAGCCTCCGGGTCACCCATGCCAATGCAGCTGGGATTTGGCGTCTCGCTGCTTGCCGCGTTTGGTGGTTCGGTGCTCGTGCTGGCCACGAATCCCGGACGGGCGCAGATCGGATACCGTGGCTGAGCGCCAGCGCCTCCTGGATCGCCGCGACCGTGTGACCGTGCTGACGCTGTCGGGCTCAGCTGGCGGTCGGAGCGGTCAGTCAGTTACCTCCCGCCCGGACCACTGGTTTGAAGATGGCGGGGGGCGTCCGGCCGGCGGTGGTCAATCGCAAAGGTCTGGGGCGGCAATTGGACAGTCGCCCGCCATCAGGAGCGCCTGATGACCGTCTTCCGCACCGCTAGCTGAGCCGGCAACATCGCGAACTCATCACCATCCTCGCCGGCATCCTCTGCACCCCGGATCTGCGGCTCCACTCGCCCTATCCGCGCTTACATGATCCACGTAAAGGGCCGGCGGGAAGCCATCCTCATCAACCGTATGCAGATGGAGAGCTGGTCGTCCGGAATGGCCGCCAACGCTTCACGCAGGGCGGCGTGGGTCTCCAGCGCCCCACGTCGTGCCTCCTCAGGCGCCAGCCAGCGATCCCGCTCCACATGTATCAGGTTGCGATCATGCAGAGCCTCATGCGGAGTGAGGAACGAGCGGTACGGCTCCTGATTTTCGCGGTCCGTCCGATGGAGCATCCCCAGCAGCCAGGCGTCGTACAGCCGCACATGTGACAGGACATCCGGGCGGACCAGCCTCTATCAAGCAGCGGTTCCTCGAAACGGTCTCGCCCTACCTCGTCGATAGCCTGCGGCAGCCGTCGCCACTCGGCAACCACCATGGCCAGCAGCTCGCTGACGCTCCTCGCCAGTCGAGGTTCACCCATCGCAGCGCATGCTTCCTCCGCTCGAATTACGATGTCGACGACAGTACTGAACGTGTTCTAACCATCTGGCACCCAGGACTCCCCGATCACGTAACGCGCACGGTACGAGCCTCCCGGGCTACGGGGACCGAGCGGCCCGGGTCTATCGCACCACATGCTGGCAGGCACCACGTGACCTACTGCGCCAGGCTCACCGTGATTCGGCGAACACTGCATCCTCATATGCCCCGACACTCAAGTCGGGCGGCTCGATGCCGTTGGCCCCGAGTACGGTGCAGACCTGGGTCCTGTGCTCAGCGCCGTGGGCGATAGCTTGAGCCATGGTTCCCCACCGGACGACCAGCTTCGCCTTGCCGCGCCAGGTCGTCGTGAACAGTTCGTCCGCGTCCGGATCGGACTCCAAGTAATCCACCCACCGTATGGCGTTCTCGGCGGCGCGATCGTCAAGCTCCTCGACCGGCACGGTGAGGTTCTCGATCCACCTGGGCGGGTCCTTGTCGGTCAGGTCGCGCAGGTAGAACTGCTCGGAAGACACCAGGTGGGTCAGAGTCCGTTCGATCGAGCCCATGGTTCCGGCTGCGGTCAGCTTCCGTTGGTCCGGATTCAAGCAGCGGCAGAAGTTGATGAGCTTCCGTGTAGCCCAGGAGTGGTAGGCGAAGAGTCGCATCAGGTAGACGGATGCCGCCTCAGTCATGCGCAATCGCTTCGGTAATAGCCGTCAAATGCCGAGGTCCGGCCGGCTGAGTTCGAGACCATCTTGTGCTCGGTTCATCCGTCCTCGCTGGCCACCCCTGTCGAGCTTGAAGCCTAACATTGACCTAGAGGTTGTAGGCGTCGTCTGGCCTCTGTGGATGCGGGCCCCGAAGCGCGTCAGTCTCGTCCAAAGAGCCCTACTACGACAGGTCGCGCGGGGTGTGGGTTTCGCGTGACGAGACGGCACAGGCGAGGAGGGACGGCTCCGCCGCCAGGACATCCGGTTCCGCCGGGCCGCACCTCTAAGGGCACCTTCGAGATCATTGTGCCGATGTCGAGCGCGAACTGGAACCCGCCCGACCTGCGAGGGACGGTGGCCGTCGTCACCGGTGCCAGCCGGGGTGCCGGCCGCGCTATCGCCGCAGTCCTGGGTGAGACCGGCGCGACGGTCTACGTTACTGGCCGGAGCGTGCGGGGCGGCGCCACAACCGAGGGACTGCCCGGCACGATCCAGGAGACCGCCGAGGAGGTGAGCAGGCGCGGCGGGGTCGGCGTCGCGGTGCGCTGCGACCACACGGTGGACGCGGACGTCGAGAGGCTCGTCGCGCGAGTGCGTCGCGAGCACTGGCACCTGGACCTGCTCGTGAACAACGCCTGGGGCGGCTACGAGGCCCACGACCCGACGGCGTTCACCGCACCCTTCTGGATGCAGCCGCGCACGCGGTGGGAGGCCATGTTCACCGCCGGCGTCCGGGCCCACCTTGTCATGTTTCAGCTCGCCGCGCCGCTGTTCCTCGGCCGCTCCGAGCGTGGCCGGCCGGGACTGGTTGCGAGCACGATCGCGTGGGCCTTCGGCGAACCGCTGGGCAATCTCTTCTACGACGTCGCCAAGGCGGCGATCGTCAGAATGGCCTATGTCGCGGCGGAGGAGCTGCGGCCATACCGTGTGGCGGCCGTTGCGATCGCCCCCGGCTTCATGCGCACCGAGCGCGTGCTGGCAGCACACGCCGCCCGGCCCTTCGACCTGTCCGCCACAGAGTCACCCGAATACGTGGGGCGCGCACTGGCAGCGCTTGCCGGGGATCCCGAGATCATGCGCCGCTCAGGCCAGGTGCTCACCGCGGGGGACCTTGCCCGGGAGTATGGCTTCACCGACGTCGACGGCCGCCAGCCGGCTGCATTCCGAATCACGCAGGCCCGCCAAGAGTCCCATTAGCCGTAGGGTTCAACAAGCCCAGGGAGCGTTGCGGCGGTCCTTGAGCAGCCGCCGCGCCACGACCATGCGATGCACTTCATCAGGCCCGTCGTACATGCGGCCCCCACGCGCATCCCTGTACATGCGCTCCAGCGGGGTGTCAGCGGTGAGCCCGAGCGCGCCGTGGACCTGAATTGCGCGGTCGATCACGTCGTGCAGCATCTGTGCGCCGTAGAACTTGATCAGGCTGATCTCCACCCGCGCCTCG
>DATFWQ010000385.1:0-3334 GCA_035259145.1 Candidatus Dormiibacterota bacterium
GCCTGGACCATGAACTGCCGTCGACGCCTCTGCCGGCGCCTTTCCGCGGCCAGGTCCGCATTGAGCGGAGCAGGCTTGGCAACCTGCTCAACCAGCGCGCTTCTGACGCTCATAGCTCACCTGGACCTCGTCGCGGAGGTCCGTCCAGATCTCCTGGTAGATGCGCTGGAACTGGGGCTCGAAGCGGATCTCCGAGACGTTGCGGGGCCGCAGGAGGGCGATCGGATAGCTGCCTTTGACCGTGCCCGGGCCGGCCGTGAAGACGTAGACCCGGTCGGCGAGCGATATCGCCTCCTCCAGGTCGTGCGTGACGAAGACGACCGAGGCGGAGGTGGCCGACCAGAGGGAGAGCAGCTCGTTCTCCATCAGCGTCCGGGTCTGCACGTCGAGGGCGCTGAACGGTTCGTCCATGAGCAGGATCCGTGGCTCATTGATCAGGCTCTGGGCCAGCGCGACCCGCTTGCGCATGCCTCCGGAGAGCTGGTGAGGGTAGCGGTCCTCGAAGCCGCTGAGACCGACCCGCGCGATCCAGTCAAGGGCTCGCTCGCGTGCTTGCCGGCCCGGCGTTCCCTGGAACCGGGGACCGGCCGCCACGTTGCCGAGCACCGACTTCCAGGGGAAGACGGCGTCGGTCTGAAAGACATAGCCGATCCCCTCCTCGATGCCGGTGACTGGCCGGTCCATGACCCTGACCTCGCCGGCGCTGACCGGCTCCAGGCCCGCGATCAGCGCCAGGGTCGTCGACTTGCCGCACCCCGTCGGTCCGACTACCGCGCAGAATTCGCCCGGGTCGACCCTCATGTCCAGGTCGTGAAGGGCGGTGTAGACGCCACCGCCAGGGGTGGCGAAGCGCTTGGTCACGTCGCGCAGCTCGATGGCAGGTGCCATAACCGGGAACTCTGGCGGTGGGTTCGGGCGAGGGCAACGCTTGCGGTCGTTGCGGCCGTTTTGGTCGTTTTGATCTGGAGCTGGCCGAGTTGGGACAGGCTACGATTCAGGCTGCAAGCGCGCCTTATGAAGTCCCGCTTACCGCTGGCCTACCAGATCCTCGCCCTTCAGGTCTGTATCGTCGTGGTGACCGCTGGGGTTGGCATGGGGCTTGCCGTCTGGCAAGCGAGGCAGCAGCTGTACGTGCAGTATCAGCAGCGTTCTCTGGCCGTCGCAGAGTCGGTGGCCTCCATGCCGGAAATCAAGTCGGCGCTGCTTCAAGGGGACCCCGCGGGCTCCATCCAGTCCACGGCGGAGGAGGTGCGGCGGTCGACGGGTGCCAGCTATGTCGTCGTCGCCGACCGCAACGGCATTCGCTTCTCGCATCCCAACCGTGCCCTCATTGGAAAGCCGGTTGACGAGTCGCCGGGCGTGGTGCTGGCCGGCCACACCTGGGTGGGCGTGCAGCGCGGCACGCTGGGTGATTCGGCTCGTGGCAAGGCGCCGATCTTTTCAGGGGGTCAGGTGATCGGAATGGTCTCTGTCGGCTATCGCGAGACGACTGTCAGCGCGCAGCTGCTCGGCGACCTGGGCAACTTCCTGATCACGGTGCTGATTGCCCTCGGCCTCGGGGTCGCAGGCTCGATGCTGCTTGCCCGCCACGTGAAGCGGCAGACCTTCGGGCTTGAGCCATACGAGATCGCGGGTTTGCTCGAAGAGCGCGAGGCAAGCCTGCAGGGGATCCGTGAGGGCGCCCTCGCGGTGGACGGCGATGACCGGATCACACTGGCTAACGATGAGGCTCGCCGCCTGCTTGGGCTGAACGCCGACTGTGTAGGCATGAAGCTCTCACAGGTGCTGCCGGCCGGGCGACTCCGCGACTTCCTGGCCGGCAGCCTGCGCGACGAGGACGAGGTGCTGCTGGCCGGTGATCGCGTGCTACTGGCCAGCCGGCGGCCGGTTCGGGTGCGCGGCCGGAACGTGGGTCACGTGATGACGCTCCGCGACAGCCGGGAGCTTCCGGGCCTGTCCGCCGGCTTCGGCGTGGACAGCCTGACTGACGCTTTGCGGGCCCAGGCTCACGAGTTCTCAAACCGGCTGCACACGATTGCCGGGCTGGTCGAGCTCGGGCGGGGCGAAGAGGCGATTCGGCTCATCGCAGAGACCTCCGGCATGCACCAGGAGCTGAGCGAGACGCTGATGGAACGTATGGGAGATCCCGTGCTGGGGGCACTGCTGCTGGCCAAAGCGGCCATCGCGTCCGAGCGGGGGATCGAGCTGCGTGTATCCGACGACACCGTGCTGACCGAGAGCCCCCTGCAGCCCGACGACCTTATCACGCTCCTTGGCAACCTGATCGACAATGCCGTCGACGCTGCCGCCCAGTCTGGCGGCGAGCGCTGGGTCAGCGTGGCGGTCGGGGCTCAGGACCTGGAGCTGGTCATCCGCGTGCAGGACTCCGGGCCAGGGGTCCCGATTGCCGACCGCGAGCGGGTCTTCGTCGAAGGCTTCAGCACCAAGGCCAGGACCGGGAGCCGGCGGCGCGGAATGGGCCTGGCGCTGGCGCGGGAGGTCGCCCGCCGCAACGGGGGTGACGTGACCGTGGCAGGCGAGCACGGCGTCGTGTTCACGGCCAGACTGCCGTTGCGGGTGCCGGTGGCGAAATGATCCGGACGCTCGTCGTCGATGACGACTTCCGGGTTGCCGACCTGCACTGCGCCTACGTCGAGCGCCTGCCAGGCTTCGCCCTGGCCGGCAAGGCTCACACGGGCGCCGAGGCCCTGGATGAGGTGGACCGGCTGCGGCCCGACCTGCTTCTGCTGGACCTTTACCTGCCGGACATGTCGGGCCTCGAGGTGCTGCGCCGGCTGCGGGAGGAGGACCACCCGCCGGTCGACGTTATCGCGATCACCGCGGCCCGGGATGTCGAGAATCTGCGCGGGGCCATGCGGGGCGGGGTCGTCCACTACCTGATCAAGCCGTTCCGCCTGGCCGCGTTCGAGGAGAAGCTGGCCTCTTACGCCGCGGCCCACGCCAGGCTGGGCCGCATGGGCGTAGCCGACCAGAGCGAAGTGGACCGCATCTTCGGGACGCTGCGCGTCGCCTCTCGGGGCCCGGCCCTGCCCAAGGGCCTGTCGGACGCCACTCTGGAGCTGGTCATCCGGGTCCTGCGCAGTGCCCGCTCGGGGCTCGCTGCGGCCGACGTGGCGGATAGGGCAGGGCTCTCGCGAGTTACGGCGCGCCGCTACCTGGAGCACCTCTGCCGCCTGGGCAGCGCCGAGCTGACGATGCGCTATGGGGGCCCAGGGCGGCCCGAGCACCGCTACCGGCTGCTGACCAGCGGGTAGAGGCCCGGCCGAAAAAGTGAGGACGCGGCCTGTCCCAAGGGGATAACCGCTCGTGGGCC
>DATFWQ010000386.1:0-5458 GCA_035259145.1 Candidatus Dormiibacterota bacterium
TGGAGGTCCGCTCGGCCGAGCCTGGGCATCTCCAGCGATGGTACCGGTCAACAGACCAGGGGTGTCTCACGACCGTGGCCACTTGCCATCAGGGCCCAAATGGGCCATCGTTCGAGGATCGATCGGGAGGTAATCGAAGGATGAAGGGCTTGATGCAGGACTACCCGCTGACGGTGCAGCACATGCTGTGGCGCGTCGAGCGGCTGTTCAACAAGAAGGAGATCGTGTCCAAACGCGAGGACCGGCTCCACCGGTACACCTACGCCGATCTTGCGCGGCGCACGCACCAGCTCGCAAACGTGCTGACCCGGCTGGGTGTCAAACAGGGCGACCGCGTGGCGACGCTGGCTTGGAACAACTATCGTCATCTGGAGCTTTACTACGGAATCCCGTGCATGGGCGCGGTCCTGCACACGCTCAACCTGCGGTTGTTCCCAGATCAGCTCGAGTTCACGATCAGGGACGCCGAGGACTCTGTGGTCTTCGTGGACAAAACCCTGATCCCGGTTCTCAATCAGGTGGCTGGTCGCATCCCATCCGTGCGGAGCATCGTGGTAATGAACGACGGCGGCCCACTCCCCCCACACGACCTGGGCGAGCTGCTGGACTACGAGACGCTGATGTCGGCCGAAAAGCAGGACTTTCCGTGGCCGCGGCTGGACGAGTGGTCGGCGGCGGCGATGTGCTACACATCCGGCACCACAGGGAACCCGAAAGGGGTCGTGTACTCACAGCGCTCTCAGTACCTGCACGCGATGGCAGTACTCCAGGTCGACAACCTTGCCCTCAGCGAGAGGGAGGTTGTGCTGCCCGTCGTTCCGATGTTCCACGCCAACTCATGGGGACTGCCGTACGCTGCTGGGCTTGCCGGCTGCACACTGATTTTCCCCGACCGGTTCATGGGCGACGGCCAGGTGATCCTGGACCTGGCCGAAACGGAGGGCGCCACAATCCTCGCGGGGGTACCCACCATCTGGATCAACCTGTTGGGGACTCTGCAGAAGACGGGCAGGCGGCTTCCCAAAGTGCACATGGTCATATCGGGTGGCTCTGCTGTGCCCCGCTCACTCATGGAAGGCATGGGTGAGGTCGGGCTGTCGATACGGCACGCCTGGGGTATGACGGAGACCTCACCCATCGGGAGCATGGGCGTTGTGCGGAGCTGGATCCCGGAAGACCAGACTCTCGATATCCGCCTCAAGCAGGGCGTACCGGTTCCCGGGGTGGAGATCCGCATCGCGGACCTGGCCACGGGCGCGGAGCTGCCCTGGGATGGGGTCGCTTTCGGTGAGATTCAGTGCCGCGGTCCCTGGATCGCAAGCGGCTACCACAACAACGCGGATCCCGGCAAGATCACCGAGGACCGCTGGTTCCGCACGGGTGACGTGGCTACGATGAGCCCTGAAGGCTACATCACGATCGTCGACCGAACCAAGGACGTGATCAAGTCAGGGGGCGAGTGGATCAGCACCGTCGAGCTCGAGGGCGCGATCATGGCTCACCCCAAGGTGCTGGAAGCCGCAGTCATCGGCCTGTACCACAGCAAGTGGCAGGAGCGGCCGGTCGCCTACGTTGTGGCCAAGCCCGAGTTCAAGGGTCAGGTGACCGCACACGAGATCCAGGGATTCCTGACGGAGAGGGTCGCCAGATGGTGGTTGCCGGATGACATCCGCTTCATCGATGAAATGCCGAAGACGTCGACAATGAAGTTCGACAAGAAGGCGCTGAGGGCGACGGCCGAGCCCATCGCTGAAGAGGCGCCGGTCCAGGCGCAGGGGACCTGAGCGGCAGGATGCGGAGCGGTTGCCAGCCTCTGGGACCGAGTGCTGGCACCTATACTTGAGGCCCTGTAACCACTCGCGGCGGTGGCGGAACGGCAGACGCGCTAGCCTCAGGAGCTAGTGGGGTGTAACCCCGTGGAGGTTCAAATCCTCTCCGCCGCACCAGGGCCCAACCTTCAGTTCGATCCAAACCGCCACCTCCCCGAAGCGACGCCTCGATCTCAGCGCTTTGCACGAACCAGCTCACAGCGAAGCTCAACCAGCGGTTCGACAGGCTGACTCTATTCGGAGCCGAGGAGTCGATGCATCTGATTGATGTGCCGCTGACCGTCCATCCCATGCTCGAGTAGCCAGATGGCGGCACCGAGGTGCCGCAGCAGACGGTACAGGGGGAGCAAGGCGCGACCCGCTGTCACCGTCTCCGAGTCGGGCTCGTAGCCGCGCCAGAGCGGCTCCTCGAAGCTGGGCTCCCACAGCGTAAGCACAGCCAGATCGATCAGTGGGTCACCTCCACCCGCGTCAGCGAAGTCCGGGAACGCGATGATGCGAAAGACGGGGCGCGATCAACTGGCGCGTTCTCAGATCCGACCAGGCCGACACGTGGAGGTCCCAACGCTTCCGTGTGGTCTGCCGGAAGTTCGTGCAGACGCCGGAGAAGACGCCCGGCGTCTCGCACCGGCTGGGGCACACGACTCGGTCGCAACGCTTCGGCCGGGACGTGCCGCATCAACAGCACGCCAGGCGGTCCGCGTTCGAAGGCGATCACCGCGGGCACTGGCAAGCCAACCCCGCCGGCCGCAGCCATCATCACCGGCTCGTGTTCCAGACGTCGGGTAGCGCTGTCCACCTTGACCACTACCCGACCGGCATGAAACGTGGTGCGCTCGTCGATCGCCGCCAGGACGGCGAGTTTGCGGCTATGAAGCGCAGCGTGTCCAAGCGCAAGCCTGGCCGCCTCAACGTGGTGAGCATTGACCGCGGCCGGCCTGGTCTGAGGGTCGCCCTTCATGACGCCGGTTCAGGGCAATGAATTGCGCTGATAGGCACAATTGCGCTAACTCGGGCCATGAGGTTGGTCAGCTGATCGCCATCGAGCAGGCTTTCGAGCACCTCTTCGGGCGCGACGTGGACCTGATCCTCGAAGCCACCGCAAGGCCTCGAGTCAGGACCGCAATCGAGCGAGAGGGCGTCGAGCTCCTTCCGTGAGGGACCGCACTCGGCAGTGCCTGGAGGACATGCTGGAGAACACGCGCAGGGCCCTCCGGTACTTCGAGGAGAACCGAGAGCACTGGCGGCAGGATGACCTGCGCACGGACGCGATTCTGCGCCGAGTCGGGGTCGTCGGCGAAGCAGCTTTCCGAGTGCCGGTCGCAGATCGGGTCCAATTCCCGAGCCTTTGCTACACCGTTCTCAGCGCCTCGGTTGGCGACAGCCCGGCCGCACGGTTGGCCGGATAGAGACCGGCGACAGCGCCGACCCCGAGCGCCGCCGAGAGCCCACCCACCATCGCAATCGGCGGCACCACGGCCGGGAGGCCCTGCAGGTGCGCGTAGACGGCGGTCGCAGCGGCGCCTATTGCCACGCCGCCCACGCCGCCGAGCAGCGACAGCAGCAGTGACTCGGCCAGGAACTGAGCAGCGACCAGCCTGCGCGTCGCGCCCAGGGCGCGCCGGAGTCCGATCTCCGAGCGACGCTCCAGGACGGAAATCACCATGACGTTCGCAATGCCGACGCCGCCGACGAGCAGCGCGACCGCGCCCAGACCCACGAACAGCGAGGTGAACGCAGCCTGAGCCGCCGCCCTCGCCGCCAGAGCATCTGACGGCCGGCTAACGTTCACCTCCTCGGGATGCGCCGGGTTGGCCGCTCTTGGCAGGAGGTCGCGGGTCTGCAGCACCCGGTCGGGATCAGAGCGTACGTAGACGGTGTCCGGGGCGTCCTCGGCCAGGAACTCGGCCTGGGCGACGGGCAGACCGATCAGCACCGAACGGTCGATCTCGGGTGCCAGGGGCAACGACTGGAGCACGCCGACCACGGTGAACCACCGGTTTCCCAGGTAGACCTGCGTCGGCTGCTCCAGGTCCACGACGCCCAGCCGCTGGGCCGCGACCCAGCCCAGGACGGCCGCCGGATAGTGGGCACTGGCATCATTCAGCCACTTGCCGCGGTAGACAGAGCCGTTCAGCGTCCGTAGCAGGCTGGTGTCCGTCCAGCGCACAGAGATGCCCGAGGTGTTGGTCGGCGGGATCTGGTCGGTTCTTCGCACCGTGACGCCTTGAACCACAGCAGTCGAAGACACCGCCTGCACCGAGGTCAACCGACCGATCGTCGCCGGTGCCTCGTGGGGCAGCACAGCTGTCTGGCCCAGGAGCGTGTTGCCCGGCGTCGCGGTCAGCAGATTGGTGCCCAGCTGGTTGAGCTGTGCAATCAGATTTGCGCGCGACGACTCGGAGACGCCAAGCACGGCGACCATGGCGGCAATGCCGATGGCGATGCCCAGCGCCGACAGGGCGGCGCGGAGGCGGCGGGTCCTCAGGCCCATGGAGCCCAGGCGCAGCAGCTCGGCGGGATGAATGCGGCTGGCGGCAAGCGCCGCGCCGCGGATCACGCCGCCAACCTCGTGTCGAGCACGATGCGGCCGTCGTCGATCTCTACTCTGCGGGGCGCGGCCGCGGCGATGTCTCGATCGTGCGTGATCACCGCGATCGTTGCCCCCTCGTCGTGCAGCTCACTCAGCAGCTCGATGAGCGCCGCGCCAGAGGCAGAGTCCAGGTTGCCGGTCGGCTCGTCGGCCAGGATCAGAGCCGGGCGGTTGACCACCGCGCGGGCGATCGCCACCCGCTGGCGCTCGCCGCCGGAAAGCTGGGCCGGCCGGTGCTGCAGCCGGTGGCCAAGGCCGACGCGCTCCAGCGCCTCACGGGCTGCCGCGCGGCGCTCGTGCAAGGGCAGCCCGGTGTACAGGAGGCCGTCGGCCGCGTTGTCCAGCACGCTCATGCCGTCGAGAAGAAAGAACTGCTGAAAGACGAACCCGATGCGACGGGCGCGCAGGGCTGAGAGCTGGCGGTCGCTCAGAGCTGACGTGTCGTACCCGGCCACCCGCACGATCCCTTCGTCGGGCGCATCGAGCGTCCCCATCACGTGGAGCAGCGTCGACTTGCCGGAGCCAGAACGGCCCAGAATGGCCAGCATCTCGCCCTCCCTGACCGTCAGGTTGACGCCCCGCAGGGCCTCGACCGGGGGGTCGCCGGGGTAGCGCTTGACGACGTCCACCAGCTCCAGGACGGCGGCCGTAGCGGACGGGCTCTTCAGGTGAGGCATGACGCTCATACCGTCGGGGCCAGCACCTTCAGGCCCTCCACGATGCCGGGTCCTGAGATCTCCACCCGGCCGTTCGAGAATATGCCTGTCTGCACCGGGATCCGGCGGTGGCTTCGATCGGCCGTTTCGACCGCGTAGCCACCGCTCTCAAGCACGAGGAGGGCGGTGATCGGCACCGTCAGCACGTTCTGGTGCGAGTTCCGCGTGACGTAGACGGTGACCGTCGCCCCGTCCAGCCTGCCCGCGGCTGCATTGTCAGCCAGCGTGACGGTGACCGGGATCGTCGTCTGCTGCTGCGCACCCGATCCGCTGGTGGTGGCCACCGTGCCGACGTCCGTGATGGTGCCCTTGACGCGGCT
>DATFWQ010000387.1:0-2760 GCA_035259145.1 Candidatus Dormiibacterota bacterium
GGGCGGCCCGTGGGGGTGACTTCGAGGCTCCGGTCGGCCTGCTGGATTCCGATGTTGTGCGGCGTGTGGACTTTGGCGCCAGGCATCCGGCACTCTGGGTGGTGACGCGCGGCGCCGCGGAGGTGGCGAGGTCCGCGCTCAGAGCGGCCCACTCGATGCGCAGATTCACCCGGTCTTGGTGAGGGGAGCAGCCGGAGCAGTCCTCGCCTTGCACGCCCAGCCATTTGCGGTAATGGGCTTCTCGGTCCTTAGTCCTCTCGCGCGAAGCATGCTGTTCGGTGCCTGGTTCATTCGCATCGTGGATGGAGTCGATCTCGACCGTCCGCTGGAAGCGGCCGAGGGTCGACCCGTCTTCGAACTCCACACTCTTCGATAGGTCGGCGGCTGAAGCTCGGCGAACTTCATGGCAGCCTTGCTGCGGTACTCTCGCCCGGCGGCCGTTCGGAGGTGGGATCAGTTGGTATCCCATAAGGTGTCAAACACCTCCATTCGACTGACGCGCTGCGTCACGATGCCCCAGTTATCGGGTTGGACGCGGCGACTCACTGAGCAACTGGGGCGAGACTCGATCCGCTGCGCACGGTCGCGGCGATCTGCCGGTATCGGGACGCCGCCGGCCGCCCGGGTGCACTAGTGCTCATGGTGCCGCAACACGCTATCTCATTTGTCCAAACCGCACTAGGGCGCATGATCACAGAATACGGTGTACGCTGCTGCCATGGCTCATAATGACGTCCTCATCTCCGCCGGGAAGGCCTCCGCAGCTGTAGGCCGCAGACCGCGCTACCGCACCTGGATTCGCGGCACCCGGCTCGCCGTGTTCTCCGCGTTGAGCGGCGTCTGCCTCGCCTGGAGCGCGTTGTCGTTGCTGTCGCCGTGGTTCCTGCTTTTCCTGGTCCCGTTCGCGCTCTTCGGCTACATCGCGATGATCCTGGCGCTCACCGTCTATCGCCTGGCGCCGCGCGGTGCGGACCTCCAGCGCCGCATCCACGACCTGATCGTAGCCAGGGCCCAGCTCTCTGCGGCGAGCCGTGCGCTGGACGTGGGGTGTGGCAGCGGGAGCCTGGTCGTGAAGCTCGCGGGAGCGTCGGAGGACTGTACCGTGACCGGTGTGGACACGTGGGGGCGGGACTGGGAGTCCTCGAAGGAACTGTGTGAGGACAACGCGCGGATCGAGGGGGTATCCGCCCGCACGGCCTTCCTCAAGCAGAGCGGCGCCGCCCTCGAGTTCGCCGACGGCAGCTTCGACGCGGTGGTCAGCTGCCTGACCTTCCACGAGATCAACGATGTGGAGCGCAAATCCGACGGCATGGTCGAGACATTGCGGGTCCTGCGGCCAGGCGGGCGGTATGTCTTCCTCGACTTGTTCGGCGACCCGGCCTTCTATCCTTCGATCGAGGATGTTCGGGAGGCGATCGGCAGGGCAGGTGCCTTGATCCTGGAGTTCGGCAGCCTGGCCGACTCCTTGCCACTGCCGTTCCCACTGCGGCATCCGAAGGTGCTTGGGCACGCGATGCTGATCGTCGGCACGAAGCCCGGCATTGCCAGCGCGGCATCGTGACCTGCCAGCGCGGGTGAGGCCGCGCGTCGCACCCTCGCCGGGTGCTCACGCGACTCTGACTACTCGGGCGCCGCGCTCCAGCAAATGCAGGAGCCGGGCGATGTCCGACTGCCAGGCGAGGCGCGCTGGCGGCCCGTTCAGAGTTGTGAGGGATACGAATGGACGTCAGTATCGGGCTGCCCTCCACGATTCCGGCGGCGGGGGCGGCGACGGTCCTGGAGTGGGCGAGGCGCCCGGACTCAGCCTCCCGTTCGAGCGTGTCCGTGCTCGACCCGATCGCCATGAACCGCTGGTTCGAGACCACCGGCTACCGCGCCGATCTGGACTGGCTGCGCCACGTCAACCCCCAGATGGTGACCTGGACTCGCCGTCTGAGAAGGGCGGAGTCCCTCCTGGCACCTTCCAGGCGTTGCTCATCCAATCATCAGCGGTCGCCGGTCTCATCGGGGACGAGCGCTCGCGGCAGTCACGATTACCGGGCCGGAACCGGTCGGTCGTACGGCTGCGGAGGTGGCGGGCAAGGACATCAAGAATAGAAGGAGACCGCTGTGGAGAAGATGCGTGCAGCGCGAATGCACGACTACAAGCAGCCGCTGGTGCTTGAAGAGGTGCCGGTTCCGGGCCCCGGCCCCACTGAGGTCCTGCTAAAGGTGGCCGCGGTGGGAATGTGCCGAAGCGACTGGCAACTTATGGACGGATACTTCAAGCCCGGCGTCACGTTGACTTTCCCCTACATACCAGGCCACGAGATCGCGGGCCACGTCGACCGCGTAGGTGCCGATGTCCCGCAGGGAGCCGGTCTTTCCGAGGGAGACCTGGTCGTCGTCGACGCCGGCTGGGGCGACGGGAGCTGCCGAGAATGCCATGAGGGCAATGAGCAGCTTTGCACCGGCAGCGGCGGGTGGATCGGTTTCGGTCCTCCGGGAGGGTTCGCCGAGTACGTAACCGTGCCCTACCGTCACTTGATCAAGGTGGACGGCGATCAGAAACCAGAGAACCTCGCGCCGCTGACCGACGCAGGGCTGACCCCGTACCGCGGCATGAAGAAGCTCCATGCGGCCGGTAAGCTGGGCGCGGGTCGCACGGTGGCGGTCCACGGCATCGGTGGGCTCGGAAGCTACGGTGTGCAGTACGCGAGACTGCTCGGCGGCGGGGCCACGGTGGTCGCGCTTGACCGCAGCGATGAAAAGCTCGCCGTG
>DATFWQ010000388.1:0-23362 GCA_035259145.1 Candidatus Dormiibacterota bacterium
TACCGCAGCACCAGTCGCCTGCCTTTGAAGCTCGGCGGCGGTCGAGCCTGGAACGCCTCCCGGAGCAGGCGGTTGAGCTCGTTGGTCGGCACCCGCGTCCGCCGCTGGCCGACCACTTCCAGAGCTGTTGGCAGCACCCTCTCCACTCCCTGGCCGGTCAGAGCCGAGATCGTGATCACGGGCGCGTGGCGGACGAATCGGAACTCCGTCCGCAGCTTCTTCTCCCAGCCGGACAGCTGCCGCTGCGGCCCTTCGACCAGGTCGATCTTGTTGACGACCAGCACGAGCCCCTTCCCTGCCTCCAGCGCGTAGCTGGCGACATGCTGATCCTGCGCCAGCACGCCGGTCGACGCATCGAGAACGAGCAGCACCGCGTCGGCACGCTCCATGGCCTTGATGCCGCGAAGCAGGCTGAAGTGCTCCAGCCTGTCGCGGGCTGCCGAGCGTCGCCGAATACCTGCCGTGTCGATCAGCACCACCGGCAGCCCGTCGAAGATCAGCTCGGTATCGACCGGGTCGCGGGTGGTCCCTGGAGTGGCCGCTACGAGCGCTCTCTCGTCGCCCAGCAGCTGATTCAGCAGGGAGGACTTGCCGACGTTTTGCCGCCCCATGATTGCCAGACGGGCAGCCGCCTCCTCCCCCTCGGAGACCTCTTCCGGAGGCGGCAGCAGCCCCATCACGGCGTCGAGGAGGTCGTCCACCCCGATCCCGTGCTGGCCCGACATCACGACCGGATCGGCAAACCCCAGCTCGAGCACCTCGTGTCGTAAGTACGCCTGGCGCGGATCGTCCACCTTGTTGGCGGCGACGACGACAGGGCGGCGGGAGCGCCTCAGCATCTCGGCGATGTCGCGATCGATCGGCGTCACCCCCTCCCGCGCGTCCAGGAGGAAGACGATGACATTCGCCTCTTCGATTGCCAACCGCGTCTGGCGCTCTATGGCGGCCCTGGACGCATCGTCCGGGTTGAGGTCCAGGCCGGCGGTGTCGACGACTGTGACCTCCCGGCCTCGCCACTCTGCCACGCCGTAGAGCCGGTCTCGGGTCAGTCCCGGCTGCCGGTCCACGATTGCTTTGCGCCACCCGATCAGACGGTTGAAGAGCGTGGACTTGCCCGTGTTAGGACGGCCGACGATGGCGACGATGGGCCGTGACACCCGCCAATTGTGCGTCGGGCGCACGTGCCGGGCTGGACGGGGAGGGATCTTAGAATCTCAGAGAGTGCTGGCAGACCGCGTCATTCTCAAACACAACGACGTCTTCATGGTCACGGACCTCTCGGGCGACATAACCGCCGGCAACGACGGCGGCCTCGGTCTCTATCGTTCGGACTCCCGCTTCCTCTCGATATACGAGCTCCGTCTGAACGGTCGGCGCCCAATCCTTCTAAGCCAGGGCGTGGACCGCGCGTACGTGGCGACCTTCCAGCTTGTAAATCCGACGCTGCAGGCGGTCGACGGCGGCGCTGACATCCCCAAGCAAAGCCTGAGCGTACGGCGCACGAGATTTCTTCACGACGGCGTCCACGAGCGCATCGGCATCCAGAACTGCAACCGGCGTCCCGTCGAGGTCGAACTCGAGATGCGCTTCGACGCGGACTTCCTCGACATTTTCGAGGTCCGCGGCTACCGCCCGGAACGTCCGATGGCGACGCCGGAACCATCGGTCATGACGGAAACGGGCTTCACGTTCGGTTATCGCGGGATCGACGGTGTCAGGCGCTCGACGGAGGTCGTGTTCTGCCCAGTGCCCAGGCTGCAGCAGGACAGAGCCTGCATGACGGTTAAGCTCGCGCCCCAGGAGACGTTGGTGCTCCTGGTCGACATGCTGCCCATCATGGGCGAGGGGTACCCGGAGGACGACTTCCACTTCGACGCGGCCCTGAACGCGCTGGAGCGCCAGTACCAGGCCTGGAACCTGTCCTGCACGCGCTTTACGACCGACAACGAGCTGCTCGACGGGGGCCTCACCTGGCGCAACCTGGAGGACCTACGAGTGCTCTGCGACGACCGGGCCACCGGTCTCTTCCCCACTGCGGGGGTCCCCTGGTACGCAGTGCCGTTCGGTCGGGACGCCCTGATCACCTCCGTCCAGACGCTGGCCCTCAACCCCCAGCTCGCGGTCGGAAGCCTGCGCTACCTGGCGCGCCACCAGGGCACGAAGGTGGACCGCTACCGGGAGGAGGAGCCAGGGAAGATCCTGCACGAGATCCGGTTCGGTGAGCTGGCGAACCTGGGACAGATCCCGCACACCCCGTACTACGGCACCGTGGACGCGACGCCTCTCTTCCTCGTCCTGCTGGTCGAGCTGCTCGACTGGACTGCCGACATCGACCTCCTGAGCGAGCTCTCGCCCAACGTGATGGCCGCCCTGGAGTGGATCGACCGATACGGCGACCTGGACGGGGACGGCCTCGTCGAGTACGCCCAGCACTCGCGGGTCGGCGTGCGCAACCAGGGCTGGAAGGACTCGTACAACTCCCTGACCGAGAGCTTCGGCGAGCCGGCGCCGCTGCCGGCCGCCCTGGTCGAGGTTCAGGGCTACGTCTACCGCGCCAAAAAAGGACTGGCTCGGATCTTTCGCAAGCTCGGCCGCGTGGGGGAGGCAGAACGCCTCCAGACACAGGCCGACGAGCTGCGCCAGAGGTTCGAAGATCTCTACTGGATGCCCCGCGACGGCTACTATGCGCAGGCTCTGGACCGGGACAAGCGGCAGGTCGAGTCCATCAGCAGCAACCCCGGCCACTGCCTGTGGTCGGGAATAGTCGACCCTGACCGCGCGCGGAAGGTGGTCGCCAGGCTCATGTCCGAGGAGATGTTCTCCGGCTGGGGCGTGCGCACTCTGTCCACCGAGGCCGTCAGCTACAACCCGATGAGCTATCACAATGGCTCGGTCTGGCCCCACGACAACTCGATAATCGCAGCCGGTTTGCGCCGCTACGGCTACCGGGACGAGGCACAGCAGATCGCACAGTCCGTGATCGAGGCCTGTACGCGCTTCTCCGACCACCGCATCCCCGAACTCTTCTGCGGCTTCCCCCGCGACACTCGGTTCGATGCGGGCCCAGGTGAGTACCTGGTCAGCTGCAGCCCCCAGGCCTGGGGGGCGGGTGCGCTCTTCCACCTACTCCAGATCCTGGCGGGGGTCGAAGTCGACATGTTCGAAGGTCGCGTGAGGATCGACCCGCTGGACACCCCGCTCTATCGCCGCCTCAGGGTCGAGGGCATGCGGGTGGGAGACGGGGAAATCGACTTCACGGTTGAGTGCGGCGAGGGCGCGCGCGTCCAGGTCGACCACAAGCCGGCGGGGCTCACGCTGGAGCTGCCTGCCCAGAGCAAGGCTCCCACGCTCCGGATGCGCCGCGTCGCACCGCTTTGACAAATGCCACGCGGGGACGGCGCCTGGCGCTGCTGCACTACACCGCCGCCCCCGTCACCGGCGGCGTCGAGTCTGTTCTGTCGAGCCACGCACAGCTGCTCCGCGAGGCAGGCCACGACGTCCGCATGATCGCGGGCCGTGGCGACGCCCGAGTGGTGCCCGAGGTCGACTCGCGGCATCGCGAGGTCGAGCACCTTGCCAGGCGCCTTGCCGCCGGCGAGGGGGCACAAGACGCGTTCGAAGGCCTCCGTGCACGGCTCGTCGAGCGGCTGCAGCCGCTGGTGGCCGACCGGGACCTGGTCATCGCCCACAACGTGCTGACGATGCCGTTCAACCTGCCCCTGGCTGCCGCACTGGTGGATATGGGTACGCCACTCGTGGCCTGGACCCACGACCTGGCCTGGCTCAATCCCCGATATCTGGCGTACCAGAGACCGTATTGGCCATGGTCCATCCTCAGTCAGGCCCAGCCGGGCGTGCGATACGTCGCCATCTCGCGGGTCAGGCAGCGCGAGCTTGTGGATTTGATGCGTCTGCAACCGCGGGAGGTGCCCGTGGTGCCGAACGGGATCAGCCCTGCCACCTTCTGGGGATTGAGCCACCAGACCGTCGAGCTGGCACGAGAGGCCGGGTTTGAGGGGGCTGACCCTTTGATCCTGGTGCCCGTCCGCATCACGCGCCGGAAGCGCCTCGAGCTGGCAATCGAGACGATCGCCCTTCTGCGGGTCCAGTATCCGCGGCTCAAACTGGTCGTGAGCGGACCACTGGGCCCACACTCCGTCGACAACGTGGCATATGTCGCTGAGCTTCGAAGGCTGCGGTCGTCCCTCGACCTGGAGGATCACGTGATCTTCATCTGCGACCTTGCGAAACCGAACGGCGAACATCCGATCGATGACCCGGCTGTGGCCGAGCTGTACCGCATGGCGGACCTCATCCTGTTGCCGAGCGAGTCTGAGGGATTTGGCCTTCCCGCCCTCGAAGCCGGACTCAGCCAGACCCCGCTCGTCTGCGCAGACATCGCTGTACTGCGGGAGACCACAGAGGGTCACGCCTGGTTGTTCCCGGCGAGCGGTGACGCCGTCGCCGTTGCCAGCACGGCACGCAGGGCACTCGCCAGCCGGGCAGCGCGCCTGCGGCGGCACGTGCTCCGGAGCTATGGCTGGCCGGCTGTGATGCCACAGCTCGAGCGTGTGATCGAGGCGAGCTGTGGCTGACCGCCACCCGCGTGTACTGATCCCGGTCACACGGGCCCGCACCGCGGCTGGGCTGCTGGAGGTTGCCGCCGGCATCCTGCGCCGGGAGAACGGCAGCGGGCTGCTGCTGGGCGTAGTGGAGCTGCCCCAGGGCCGCCCCATCGCGCAGAGCGTGACCATAGCTCGCCGGTATCGATCCCTTCTCCAGCGCATCACGGAGCTGGAGACGCGGGTCGAGGCTCGTTATGGCGTACAGGTACGCGTTGCGGGCAGCCTATCCCAGGGCGTACGTGAGGCGGCTTTCGAGAACCAGGCCGACCTGATCCTGCTCGCCTGGCCCGGGCTGGGCACCAGCCGGCCATCCGATCGCAACATCGAAGATCTGGTCGCAGACCCTCCCGCTGATCTGCTGCTGGTTCGGCAGGACCCCTCGGGTGGCGGTATCCGCACGTCCGACGGCGTCCTGGTGCCGGTCCGAGGCGGCCCCAGTGCCAGGCTGGCACTCCGGGCTGCCGCGGCACTAGCCGGCTCTCCGCGTGTGCCGGTGACGGCGCTGCACGTTCACGACCCGCGACACTCGGTCGATAAGCAACAGCGCGAGTCGCGGGATTTCCGCCAGATGCTCCGCGAGGTGAGCCGCCGCCGCATCCAGCCGGTGGAGGTGGTGGCGGCGAACCCCAGCCAGGCAATCACCGACGCCGGGCGTCACCACGGGGTGACCGTCCTCGGCGCCTACGCCGACGCCAGCCGGTCATCGGTGCTGGTGGGCTCACGGCTGGCCAAGACGGTGGAGGCACTTCCGGGCACAGTGATCGTGGCCAAGAGCTCCAAAGCCGTCCCACCGATATTCGTGGACGAGCCGATGCCTCCAATCATGGTCAGCGGAGCCGACGTTTCCACCGTGGTGGACAAGTGGTTCGCCGAGAACACCTTTCACTCTCGCGAGTTTCGCGACGTCGGGCGCCTCGTCGGGCTCAAGCGGCGCCACGGTCTGACGATCAGCCTTGGCCTGCCGACCCTCAATGAAGAGGCCACGATCGGCGACGTGATCTCCACCCTGAAGGGCGACCTTATGGACCTCACGCCGCTGCTCGACGAGATTGTTGTGATCGACAGTGCGTCGACCGACCGCACCGTGGAGATCGCGCGCTCGTTGGGGGTTGCGGTCGTGCAGCATTCCGAGGTTCTGCCGGGCCACGGCTCCTTCAAGGGCAAGGGCGAGGCGTTGTGGAAGAGCCTCCACGTGCTGAAGGGAGACATCGTGGTCTGGTGCGACACCGACATCTCCAACATCCACCCCCAGTTCGTCTATGGCACGGTCGGCCCGCTGCTTGCCGACTCCAGGATCAGCTATGTCAAAGGCTTCTACCGACGGCCGCTGAACTTCGGCGGCGAGCTTCACGCCACCGGTGGTGGAAGGGTTACCGAGCTCGCGGCACGCCCGCTGATCAATCTCTTTTATCCGGTGCTGTCGGGCCTGGTCCAGCCGCTGTCCGGTGAGTACGCAGGCCGGCGTGAGCTGCTCGAGCGACTGCCGTTCTTCACCGGGTATGGCGTGGAGACCGGGCACCTCATCGACATCGTCGAGAACTTCGGTTTGAACTGCATAGCTCAGACCGACCTGGGAATGCGGATCCACCGAAACCACGGTCTCCTCGACCTCTCCAAGATGGCGTTCGCGATCATGCAGGTCGCGATCAAGCGACTGGGCGACCGGCACCGGATCCACCTCCTGGAGGAGATCAACCGGTCGATGAAGCTTGTCCATTACCACAATGACCGCTTCTTCCTCGAAGTCCGGGAGATCGGCGACTGGGAACGGCCGCCGATGGCGGCGATTCCGGAGTACCTGTTCAGCCGGACGCCGATCAAGCTGGCGAACTGATCGCGGTACTGCACGAAGTGGGTGAGCCGCAGTCTCCGCTCGACATCGTCCCGTCATTTCGGCTGATCGGCCAGAACCTCGGCGGAAGTCTGCTGCTCAACGGTGTCGCGCCGTTCGTCGCCTACCAGGTCCTCAGTGCCAGGGGCGTACCGGTGGTTCGGGCGCTGGTGCTGACGTCGGTCTTTCCGATCGCCGGCCTTCTTGTGGGCTTTGCGCGCAGCCGCCGAGCTGACGCCATAGGCGTGATCTCGCTGGTCCTCATCGCGGTCGGCATTGCCGGCTCGATGAACTTCGGTCCCCGCTTCTACCTTGTCCGCGTCTCGTTCGGCACCTCGGCCTTCGGCCTGCTCTGCCTGGCCTCCCTTCTCTACCGTCGCCCTCTGATGTTCTACCTGGGCCGACAGGTTTCCACAGGCAACGAGCCCACCCGAGCGGCCTACTATGACGCCCTCTGGCAGCGCCCACGGTTTCGCCACGTGCAGCGTGTTGTCACCGCCACCTGGGGGATCGGGTACACGCTCGAGGCCGGCGTACGACTTCTGGTGGCGGTGACCTTGCCGATTGGCGTGGTCCTGTTGGTGGAGCCGATCATCGGCTACGTGGTGCTCGGACTGCTGATGCTCTGGACGATTCGTTACACGCGCGGCGCAGCGCTCGAGGCGTCAAGGCCTGGCCTCTCGTCGACGCCGGCCAACTGATCGGACCGGTTGCACAGTCGATGAGCTTTCGAGTGCACTGGAAAAAGGGCGTGTTCAGGCGGTCGCCACCAGCTCGTTGGCGGTCAGCACGTCCACGCCGCGATCCGTGACCAGCACGGTGTGCTCGAACTGGGCCGAGCGAGCGAGGTCCGCGGTCACAGCCGTCCATCCGTCATTCCAGAGAACGGCCCGCCAGGTTCCGGCGTTGATCATCGGCTCAACCGTGAAGACCATCCCCGGCTGCATGACGAGGCGCTCGCGCGGGTTGTAGTGGTGGAGCACCTGGAGGCCGGTCTGGAAGCGGGGTCCGATACCGTGGCCCACGAACTGCCGGACGACCGAGTATCCGAGCTCAGCGGCGAGGCCTTCGATGGCTTTCCCGATATCTGACAAAGGCCTGCCCGGCCGCACTGCTCCAATGCCTGCCTGAAGGCACTTCAGAGCGCCACGGACCAGCCGGCGAGCCACCGGATTGACCTCACCCACACAGAGCGTGGCTGAGCAGTCGCCGTGCGCGCCGTCCGAGTACACCGTGACGTCGACGTTGACGATGTCGCCCGATTTCAGCCGTCGGGAGTCAGGAATCCCGTGGCAGATCACCTCGTTCACTGATGTGCAGATGGACTTTTCGTAGCCGTGGTAGTTGAGGGTGCTTGGGTACACGCTGCGGCGAGCGCACTCGTCGTAGGCGGCCGAATCGAGCTGATCGGTCGTGATGCCAGGGCGGACCAGGCCTGCCAGGAAGGTCAGCACCTCAGCCGCGTGGCGGCATGCTCCGCGCAGCCGGACGATCTCGTCCTCAGTCCGGACGGCTGGCACGGGGCGCGAATCCGGTACGCCTGTGTACGTATATTCGGGACCCACGACGCCGGCCGGCGGGTCTCGTCTGGCAGCCGTCGGCGCCGGGTGCAGAGCCCATGCAAACGGGTGAGCAGCCAGGTAAAGCGCCGCGCCCGGGCCCGGCTTGATGAACGGCCGGTGGCACTTCCTGAATGGGTACCCGCTCCCACACCAGCACAGCTGGTCTCGCTGGCGGGCCGGACGGGCAGCTGTCAACGCGGCTGCTCGTTGAGGCGGCGCAGGATCCTGCGCAGCACCTCGCGCTGGCTCGGCGACAGGCCGCGGAGGGCGGGGTGATCCTCGGCCAGCCTGAGCTCCAGGCGCCGGCGAAGGTCTCTGCCCCTGTCCGTCAGAAGAACGCCCCTCACCCGGCGGTCCTCGCTGCCCTGCCGGCTGACCAGCCCCCTGGCTTCGAGGCGCCCCACCGCAACGGTGACGTTCGACGGGTTGGCTCCCAGCCTGGCGGCAAGTTCGCGCATGGTGAGCGGACGCTCCGACTCCAGCACCTGTAGCGACTTGGCCTCCGGCACCGAGAGGTTGAACTCCGCCGCCCGTGCCTGGAACTGAACCCAGATCCGCCCCACCAGCCCGTCGGCCAGTCCGATGATCTCGCGAGTCGCCTGTTCCTCTTCAGGGGCAGGCAAGGCATGAGCCGTCACCGGGCACCAGTTTAGCCCCCCGTGTCAGGAATCAACCCGCTCCGCGTTACAGTAGTGCTACAGCACCATAATTCCAGATATAGTGCTACGACATAACTATGGACAGACTCTCCCCCGCAACGTCGGGGGAGTACCCGGCGAAGCCGGGGGAGGGGGGTTCGATGAGCCTGTTCTTCCAGGGTCTGACGCTTCACGTACAGGACGTGGAGCGGGCGCGTGACTTCTACGCGCGCCTCCCGGGCGCCGAGCTGGAGAGTCATCGGCCAGGTGAATTCGCCCTGTTCCGGATCGGCGACCGGTGGCTCGGGCTGCTTCGTGGGCGCGAGCCTGGCTTTCACCTCGAGCTCGCTGTAGCAGACCTCGATGAAGCGTATGCGCGCCTGCGCAAAAGGGGCATCGAACCGCGCGGGCGGCCCCACCAGCGGAGTTGGGGCGAGCGGACGTTCGTGGTGGTCGATCCCGATGGCAATCAGATCGAATTCCAGTGACCGCTCGCGCGCTCAGCGCGGTGCCTGCACACTCTGGTGGGTCCAGTGGTAGAGGTCCCGCATGTGACCGATGGCGCCGCAATGCATGGCGTCGTGATCGGTCATGACGCTGAAGATCCTCCAGGCCGGCCATAACTGTCCCCAGTTGGTTCTCCGAGGCAAGTCCAGGCCATCCTCGGACAGGCCGAGAAGGTCCGAACGGAGCATCGCATGGCCCTCCCCGAGCAGAGCGATCGCGTCCGCGGCCGTGTGCGGGACCGTCACTTCGGGCCAGGTCAGCTCTGCCGGGCCGTACGCCCAGTCGTGATACATGACCTTGCAGAGGGCCACGTGCACCACCTGCCACCCGATCGTGGTGACCGGGGCAGGATGGGGATCGGGTACGGCGTAGTCGTACGCCCAGTGGCCCGGCCTATCCTCGAAGATCGTCCAGGCATCCGTGACCGGCTGCCAGAAGAACTCGTCATCAGTCAGGCCGTTGAGACGCCCGCGCAGGCGCAGGTAGGCGTCTTCCATCGTGGTCGTGAGCAATGCGAGCCGTGAGATGGGTTGATGATGCCAGCTTTTCGCCATCCCATCGCCTACACCTCAGGTGGCCGGCAGCGCTGGCGCAGCAGCCCAATGAGCGCCGCCTGGCTGACGGCGCCAAGGTCCGCCCCCTCCGAGGTACGGAGCGACACGGTCCCGCCGCCTACTTCCCGATCCCCGATCACGCCGATGAGCGGCACGCGGCGCTGCAGAGCGTCCCGAACCTGCGCCTCCACGCGCTGATTCGACAGCTCCAGTTCGACCCGGAAGCCCTCGGCCCGGATGACGGCGGCCAGAGAGAGCGCTGACGCGCGGTGCCGGTCTGCGACTGGCACGAGACGGACCTGCACCGGGGCCATGAACGGAGGGAGGCACCCGTCAGTGTGCTCCAGCAGAATGCCAAGGAATCGCTCGAAGGAGCCGAGCAGCGCTCGGTGGATGACCGCGGGGACATGCTCGCGGCCGTCCGGACCCGTGTACACGCAGCCGAGCCGCCGGGGCATCTCGTGGTCGAGCTGAATGGTGCCCAGCTGCCAGTCGCGCCCGAGCGCGTCAGAGACGAGCAGGTCTACCTTCGGCCCGTAGAACCCGCCTTCGCCTTCGGCGCGGTGGTAGCCGTCCTGCCCGACCGTCGCGTCAAGTGCAGAGGCCAACGAGGCCTCGGCGTTGGCCCAGGTCGCGTCGTCGCCGATCCGACTTTCCGGCGGCCCTCCGAGCCGAAGTTTGAACCGCAGCCCGAAGCCCGCGTATATACGTTCGGCCAGCCTCACCAGGCTCACCACCTCGTCCTGGATCTGCCGGGGCGCCAGGAAGATGTGGGCGTCGTCCTGCCGGAAGGCCTGCAGGCGCAGCATGCCGCTGAGGACACCAGAGAGCTCGTTGCGGTAGAGCACGTCGAAGCAGGCGAACCGAACTGGTAGCTCGCGGTGACTGCGCCGGCGCGAGCGGAAGATCACCATCGTCCCCGGACAGTTGACCGGTTTGAGCCCGAAGCGACCGCCCTCCCCCCCATCACTGAAGAACATGTTGTCCTCGTAATGGGGCAGGTGCCCGGAACTGAGGTACAGCGGGTCGCGAGCCATCGGCGGCGTGGAGACCTCCTGGTAGCCCCATCGCTCGTGGGCCCGACGCCAGTGGTCCTGGAGCGCCCGCATCGAGACGACTCCGTGCGGCAGCCAGTAGGGCATCCCGGGCGAGGTCGGCTCGAAGTGAGCGAGTTCAAGCTCGCGCAGCCATCGGCGGTGGTCGGCCGGCTGCTCTTCGATCACCCTCGGCATGTTCATGGTGCACCTCCTGAAAAAAGAAGAGGCCCCCGCCCGGTGGGGCGGGGGCCTCTTTCCTGGTCTCTTCAGCGTGCCGGCGGTCGGACCACGCGCAAGCGCCAGGGGATCCCCCCGCAGGTGGTCGTCGTCACGACGCGAGAAACCACGGCGCTCACAGGGGAGATCGTAACTCCAGGGCTGCCCTCAGGGGGCGACCACCTCGAGCGGCTCTGCGCGCATCGGACCGCCGTCATACTCGGCCACGAACGCCTTGCTGTCCAGCACGCGGCCCTCGGTGGAGCTCACGATAAGGTAGATCGGCCCGGCCCAGGACCGCTGCGCATCGGTCACCGAAGCCTGAGCAGGGTGGTCAGGATGGCTGTGGTAGTAGCCGACGATATCCAGGTGCAACGCATCGCACTCACGCTGGATGCGGATCTGGTCCCGGGGATCCATCTCATACCGATCTCGAGCGCGATCTACGACCGCGTTGCGTACCCGCCGCACCTCGGTGACCACGGCCGAACCCCGACTTGTGATCAGCATCCCGCAGATCTCGAACGGATACCCCTCTTGGGCGTGCTTGTGCACCTCTCTGAGCGCATACGGGGTGATCTTCACCGTTTGGGGCGATACAGGCCGGTCGAGAGGTAGCGGTCGCCGCCGTCTGGAAAGACGGTGACCACGACTCCGTGGCGCACCTCACTTGCGAGCCGCTCGATCGCCCAGAGGACGGCGCCGCAGGAATGGCCGACCAGCACACCCTCACTCCGAGCCGCGGCTCGAGCCAGGTCGTAAGAGGCCTCGGTGGGTGCCCCCCACACCCGGTCGGCAAGGCTCGGATCCCAGATCCCCGGCACGATGGCACTGGGCAGGTGCTTCAGCCCCTCCAGCCCGTGAAATGCGTCATCCGGCTGGACGCCGATGGTCTGGATCGAGGGATCGTGTTCCTTCAGCCTCCGAGCCGTGCCGACGAACGTCCCCGTGGTGCCCAGCCCAGCCACAAAGTGGGTGAGCCGGCCGCCGGTTTGCTCCAGGATCTCCCGGCCGGTTCCGTGGTAGTGCGCCAGAGGATTCGCCGCGTTGTTGTACTGGTCCGGGTAGAAGTAGGCGTCCGGATTGTCAGACACCGTCTCGCGAACCATCCGGATCGCACCGTCAGAGCCCTCCATCCCATCTGAGAAGATCACCTCGGCTCCGTAGGCGGAGACCAGCTGCTTCCGTTCGGCACTTACGTTGGCCGGCATGACCAGCAGCACCCGGTAGCCCTTGGCGGCACCCACGAGCGCATAGGCGATGCCGGTGTTGCCGGAGGTCGAGTCGATGATCACCCTGTCCCGCGTGAGCCGTCCGCGCCGCTCGCCGTCCTCGATCATCGAGAGGGCCGCCCGGTCCTTCACAGAGCCGCCGGGGTTGAACCACTCGGCCTTGGCGTAGATCTCGAGGTCAGGGTAGCGGCGCTCGAACAGCCGGATCCGCAGCAGCGGCGTATTGCCGATCAGCTGCGTGATCGAGGCCTGAACGGCTGCCCTTGTCATCACCGAAAGTTTAGAAACAGGCTGGAATCGCCCTGCTGTTCCCGTCACGAGAAAGCGTGAACAAGCAAGACGCCGGCGGCCACGTACAGGCCGCCCAGGAAATAGCCCGCAAGCGAGCGGCGCAGCACCGTGCCGCCTTCGGGCGCAAGGATGTTGAGGGTCGCCTTTCCGACCAGCAGTCCGCCACCCAGAAACGCCAGGCTTGGTCGGTGCGACAGGATGCCGTAGCCGAGCACGGCCGCGAAGAGCGCCAGCTCGAAGAGCTGGACCAACGTGTACAGGCCTAGGGAGGCGGGCTGGCGATGGATCGTTCAAAATCCTCCGTCAGGTCGGCGGGATCCTCCAGGCCGGCAGAGACCCGGACGGTCCCAAGCGTGACGCCCCGCGCCAGCCGCTCCTCTGGCGTGACGTCGCGGTGCGAGGTGATGGCGGGATAGGAGACGGTGGTCTCCACCCCCGCCAGGCTGGCCGCGAACCGCACCAGCCGGAACCGGGAGACCATCTCCTGAACCGCCGGGCGCCCGCCGGCAAGATCGAAAGCCAGCATCCCCCCCGCACCGTCGGGCAGCAGTCGCCGTGCGACCGGCTCATATGGCGAGCCCTCCAGGAGCGGGTGATGCACCGCCTCGACTCCCGTCAGGCCGGCGAGGCAGCGCGCGATGCGGATCGCATTGTCGCTGTGCCGTCGCATCCTGAGGTGGAGTGTGCGCAGGCCCCGCAGAGCGAGCCACGCTTCGAAGGGCCCGAGGGCAGCCCCTGTGTGTGCGAGGCGCTGGCGAGCTCGCGCGATGAGCTCACGGCTGCCGACGAGAACTCCGGCCAGCAGGTCCGAGTGACCTCCGAGGTACTTCGTCGCACTATGCATGACCGCCGTGGCTCCCAGCTCCAAGGGCCTGCACAGAACAGGTGTCGCGAACGTGTTGTCGACCAGGACCGGCACTCCGCGGGCGCCGGCCAGGCGGCACACCGCCTCAAGGTCATGTACGCGGCAGAGGGGGTTGGTGATCGTCTCACAGTGAAGCACCGCCGCCCCGCGTAAGGCCCGGTCGACCCCGTCGAGGTCGCCGGTGTCGACCTGGCGCACCTCATAGCCCATGGGCACCAGCTCGTCCCGCAGCAGCGCCATCGTCACGCCGTAAGCGTCCGCCGTTATGGCGATGGGCGCCGGCCTGGGTGCGAACGACAGCAGGCCCGTAAAGATCGCCGCCATCCCCGAAGCCGCCGCGATCCCTGCCTCGGCACACTCGAGCTCCGCGACGGCGGCGGCGAGCATGTCCGTGTTGTCATTGGAATACCGCGCGTAGGTGTGTCCCGGCCTCCGGCCACCTGCGACCGCATCGTAATCGTCCAGGTCGTCGTAGACGTGGACGGCAGCCTGGAAGATCGGTGGCGCGAGCGGATCTCTTGCCTTGAGTTCGCGGCCGGCGTGGACCGTCCGCGAGTCCTGCCTCATGTCATCCCGTCGCTGCGGGTACGAAGGCGCGTGGCACCCGCAAACCGAGCCGATTCCGCAAGTTCTTGCTCGATCGCCAGCAACCGGTTGTACTTGGCCACGCGGTCAGACCGCGCCGGCGCGCCGATCTTGATCATGCCTGCGCCTGTGGCCACGGCCAGATCGGCGATACTCGTGTCTTCTGTCTCCCCGGAGCGGTGCGAGATGACCGCGCTGTAGCCGGCCGCGCGGGCGGTCTCGATGGTCGCCAGCGCCTCGCTGAGGCTGCCGATCTGGTTTACCTTGACCAGGACGGAGCTCGCCACGCGACGTTCGATGCCTTCCCGCAGGCGCTTGAGGTTGGTCACGAAGAGGTCATCACCCACGAGCTGGACGCGCCGGCCAAGCCGCTCGGTGAGCAGCCTCCAACCCTCCCAGTCGTCTTCCGCCATCCCGTCCTCGATCGAGATGATTGGGTACTTCTGGACCCAGCTTTCATACAGCTCGACCAGCTCCGCCGCGCTGAGTGAGCGGCCCTCGCCGCGCAGCTCGTAGGCTCCGCCACTGTAGAGCTCGGTGGCTGCCGGGTCGAGGGCCAGCGCGACCTGCTCGCCCGGGGTGTAGCCCGTCTGCTCAATGGCCGACGCGATCATCTGCAGCGCCTCTTCGTTAGACCGCAGCTGCGGGGCGAAACCTCCCTCGTCTCCCACGCAGGTGGCCAGCCCCCGTGCGCCAAGAACCTTCTTGAGCGAGTGGTATACCTCGGCGGTGGCCTGAACGGCTTCGGCGAAAGATTCGAAGCCCACCGGACAGACCATGAACTCCTGCAGGTCCACGTTGTTGTCGGCATGGGCACCGCCGTTCAGGATGTTGGCCAGCGGAAGCGGTAGGACGCAGGCCTGGGCGCCACCCAGGTATCGGTAGAGCGGCAGCTCCGTGGCGTTGGCCGCCGCATGCGCGGCAGCCAGGGAGACTCCCAGGATGGCGTTGGCACCGAGCCGGCTCTTGTTCGGCGTGCCGTCCAGCTCGATCAGGGTTTGGTCGATCTGCGACTGTCCCAGGACGTCCATCCCCTCGACTGCCTCGGCGATCTCACCGACGACGTTGGTGATGGCGTTGCGGACGCCTTTGCCACCGAAGCGTTCGGGGTCGCCGTCCCGCAGCTCGACGGCTTCGTGGGCGCCCGTCGATGCACCGGAGGGCACGGCCGCCGTGCCGGTGCCGTACGCGGTGGTGATGGTGACGCTCAGCGTTGGATTGCCGCGTGAGTCGAGCACCTCCAGCGCGCTCACGCCCTCGATCGGGATCATCGGGTCGAACAGTCTACTGCTGGGGGCTGCGAGCGAGGCAGACTCGGGTTGAAGCCATGCGCCCAGGGGTGCCCGGTGCAGCCGGCCATTCGCCGGCGACTGCACCTTGTGGCGCCAGTTCAAACGTGCCGTCGCCGTCGGATGCACCGAAGGTGCGGAGCGACGCATGAGCGGGCCACATCCGGCCCAGATCTGCTTCGTGGGGTGGATAGGCGTTTGAGATCCGGCGACACTTCTTCAACCGCCTCCTAAACGCCCGGGATCGTGGAGGGGTCGATCGGCACCGGCCGTGGCTGGCTGAAGCCATAGTCGAGCAGCTTGTTGGCGTCCGCGGTCAGCTCCAGGTCGCCGCCCATGAGCACCACGAGGAGGTGCCTGTCTCCTCGCGTCGCCGTACCAACCAGGCAGTAGCCGGCATCGTCGGTGTAACCGGTCTTGAGCCCGGTAGCGCCCGGGTAGGTCGACACCAGCTTTATGAACGTGTGGAAGAAGAACGCCTTGTGGGTCGGGTTCTGTGGCAGCAGCTGGTCTTTGGCGCCGGCGACGGCCATGATCGCCGGATAGTGCGTGGCGATCGCCTCTGCAGCTATCGCCAGGTCGTACGCGGTCGTGCGCATCCCGGGGTCGTCGAGTCCGCTTGGATTGGTGAACTGCGTATCACGCATCCCCAACGACGCCGCGTTCTCGTTCATCAGCTGCACGAATCGCTCGCGCGGGACAAAGGCTCGGGCCAGCGTCTCCGCGGCGTCGTTCCCCGAGACCAGGAACATGCCGTACATGAGATCGCGGACCGTCACAACCTCGCCCGGCGATAGTCCCATGAACGTCGAATCCGACTCCAGCGTGGTCGCCTCGACCGGTACGGTGATTTGCTGATCGAACGAGGAGGCGAGGTCCGCTGCCACCATGGCAGTGACCATCTTGGTGAGGCTGGCCGGCGGCCGGCGCGAGTGGTCATCACGCTCCCACATCACCTCCCTGGTGTCGGCGTCCACCACAATGGCGCTCTCGGCGTCGATGGCAAGGCTGGGCTGGCCGTGCTGCCCCAGCCAGTCGATTGGCAGTGGCGGAGGAGTGGGTGGTGGAACCGGGGCCAGAGCTCGAGGGTCGACCGGGATAACCGACGTGGCCCGCGAAGCCGCGGCCGCACCCTGATGCGCGCGTGACACGGAAATGCCGGAGCGGGCGGCGATCAGGCCCACCGTGCCAAGCAACAGCACGAGGCCCAAGGCTCCACCGGCCCACCGGCGTTGACGCCGAATGTGACCGTGGGCGGCAACTTCCGTCGCGGGCTCGGTCGTGTCTATGTGCCGCGATTCTAGGGTCTGACTCGATTCCGGCGAGCGTTACCGATCAGGGGGCAGCGAGCCGAGCACGTCCTGGATCGCCATCAGCCGGGCGACGTAGGAGCGAACCGGCTCTCCAAGCTCTGCGGCCAGGCTCCAGAGCGTCTGATTGCCCTCAGCCTCGCGGGCCGCCAGCATCGAGCGGTGTCCCGGGATGACGCGACCGCCTCGCTCCAGAGTCGCCTCGACGATACTTCCAAGCCAGGACTCGTAAAGCGCCACCTCCTGGAGGCGCGGGCTGTCACCTGGAAAGGCGTCTGCTCGGTGCTCGTCCCAGAGGCGGCGCAGGCGGACATAGCCCTCCGAAGGGACCGAGACGTTCAGGCGCCCGCCCGCAGCTTCTCCACGACGGCGTCGGCGACCTGTATGGTGCCGACCGAGGTTGGGTCGCTGCGACTCTCCTTCATGTCGTAGGTGACCGCGCGTCCCTCCCTGATGACGTCGGCGATCCCGTGCTCCAATGCGTCGGCGGCCGCCGTCTCCTTGAGGTGGCGGAGCATCAGGACGCCGGACAGCATCAGCGCCATCGGGTTTACCCGGTTCTGCCCCGCATACTTGGGCGCGCTCCCGTGCGTCGCTTCGAAGACGGCTCCGTCGGTGCCGATGTTGGCGCCAGGAGCAAGGCCCAGCCCCCCGATCATCCCGGCGCCGAGGTCGGAGACGATATCGCCATAGAGGTTTGGCAGCACCAGCACGTCGTACTCGCGCGGTCGCAGCACCAGTTGCATGCACATGTTGTCCACGATGCGGTCTTCGAACTCGATGTCCGGGTTCCGCCGGGCTACCTCGCGCCCGACAGCCAGAAAGAGGCCGTCGGTGTGCTTCATGATGTTCGCCTTGTGCACCAGAGTGATCTTCTTGCGTCCGTACTGGCGGGCATAGTCGAACGCGTACTGGACGATTCGCTCCGAGCCCGAGACCGAGATCGGCTTGATCGATAGTCCGCTGTCGGGCCGGATCCTTTTGCGTGAGAGGACAGAGACCTCCTCCAGCACCTGGCGGCACTCGGGTGTCCCCTTCTCGAACTCGATGCCGATGTAGATGTCCTCCGAGTTCTCGCGGATGACAACAAAGTCGAGGTCCTCCCGGAGGTTGCGCGCGCCCGGATAGGCCTTGATCGGCCGGACGCATGCGTAGAGTTCCAGCTCCTGGCGGAGGGCGACGTTGACGCTCCGAAAGCCGGTCCCCACCGGAGTCGTAATCGGGCCTTTGAGGGCGACTCGGCTGCGGCGGATGGACTCCAGCACGTGCTCGGGGAGCGGCGTGCCGTATTCGGCCATCACGTTCTCGCCCGCCTGCTGGACGTCCCAATCGAACTCGACGCCGGTCGCCTCCAGGGCTCGCACCGTCGCCTCACTGATCTCCGGGCCGACGCCATCGCCCGGGATCAGGGTGACTGAGTGCCGAGCCAAAGCGGTTCTACCGCTTGAAGTAGTCGGTGTTGATCTTGATGAACGAGGTCCACTCGGCCGGAACCTCGTCCTCAGGAAAGATCGCGTCCACGGGGCAGGGATCCACGCACGCGCCGCAGTCGATGCACTCGTCGGGATCGATGAAGTACATCTCCGACGCATCGTCGGTGTGGATACAGTCGACCGGGCAGACCTCCACGCACGAGGCGTCCTTCACTCCGATGCAAGGCTGGGTGATGACGTAAGCCACGTGGTTCAATTCTAGCGAGGCCGCCTACCCGGTCCAGCCCGACTCTCCCCGGCGAAGCCGGGGGAGGCCGACTCTCCCCCGCGAAGTCGGACCGCGAAGTCGGGGGAGTACCCGGCGAAGCCGGGGAGGGCGTCTCTCCCCCGCGTAAAGTCGGGGGAGTACCCGGCGAAGCCGGGGGAGGGGGGCCCGCGATGGCCTATGCCGGCTCAGAGCGCCGGCGGTAGGCCGAACGCCGCGAACAGCTCGGCGCCGAACGTGGTGATCTCGACGATGGCGCCATCCTCGATGCGCAGTACATCGAACTTGAATGGCCGAAACACGGAATCGCCCGGCCGACGCAGGTAGCTCGCCGCCGTGGGCATCCGGTTGGCCTGCGTGGGGACCAGGCGCCAGTCGCCGTCTCTGTCCTCTCCAAACGCGCGTTCGAGGAGCGGGGCGATCGCATCCAGCCCCTCGTAGCACAACCCGTTCGGCGGCATCGTGATCCGGATGTCCTGCGCCGCGATCGCAACGGCTGCCGCGGCATCGCAGCGTTCGTGGGCATCCATGAACCGCTCCAGCAGCGCCCGTTCCCCCGCACTCGGCTCGCGAGCGGACCAATCCGCGCGCCGGGACGGCAGGTGCTCCCGCATCGTCGTGCGAGCTCGCTGGAGCGCGCTGTTCGCCGCGGCGACGCTCGTCTCGAGGAGTGATGCCGTCTCGGATGCCGGCCAGCCGAGCACGTCTCGGACTATCAACGCCGCGCGCTGCCTCGCAGGCAGGAGCTGCACGGCAGCGAGGAATGCGAGCTCGATGGTCTCTCGCTCGACCGCGACCACGTCCGGCTGGTCGTCGCTCGGCGCGACCTCGTCCAGCAACCTGTCCGGGTAGGGCTGGAGCCACGACACCTCGGCGACGGAGTGCATGTTCGTCAGACGGCGTGAGCTTCGCCGGAGCATGTCGAGGCAGACGTTGGTCGCGATGCGGTAAAGCCAGGCACGGAACAATGAGCTTCCGTCGAAGCTGTCTCGGCTCTGCCACGCGCGCAGAAACGTCTCCTGAACCGCGTCGTCCGCATCGTCGAAGGAGGCGAGCATCCTGTAGCAGTGGACATGCAGCTCGCGCCGGTGGCGCTCGGTGAGCGCCGCGAAGGCGGACTGCTCACCGGCCATTGCGGCGCCAACCAGCTCGTCGGTTCGATCAATCGTCATTTGAGCACTGCCTCACGCCGTGGTACGGTCCCCGTCACACTCCGGGCCGGCTGCGCCCGACCTCCTGCAACACCCAGCTGTTGCCGTCGGGATCCCTGAAATCGGCGAACGAGTTGTAGTCGCCCCTTTGAGGATCCGGACCCGGCACCCACCCGCCCGACTCGAGATGCCGGACCTCGCTGACGTCCGCCCCCCGTCCGACCAGCTCGGCGCGTGCCGCGACGATGTCGGAGACCACGAGGTGCAGGCCCTCGACGGAGCCCGGCGCCGCCTTCGTGATCCCCTTCCCGACGGAGATCGAGCAGGCCGAGCCCGGCGGACTCATCTGCACGACGCGAAAGTCGTCTCCGGCCCGGTGGTCGACGTCCAGGTTGAAGCCCACCTTCTCCGTGTAAAAGGCCTTGGCGCGGTCCACGTCCGAGACAGGGATCAGTACGAGCTCTAGCTTCAAATCCACGAGGAATTCTCCCTTGTCAGTCAATTGGGTTGGTCAACGGAGGACGAGCCCGGACGTGACGTTCACCATCGTCCCGGTCATGCCCGCAGCTCGGTCCGAAGCCAGGAACGCCGCCACCTCGGCAACGTCGGCCAGCCTAGGGGCCCGCCGCAGCGCGGCCATCCCCGCGATCATCTCCTCTACAGTCTGCGGCTCTGGCACCTTCTCGCCTCCGACCTCGACGAGCCTCTCCTTCGACAGGGTCTCGACGACGCCGGCTGTCCAGATGCCGCATACGCGGACGCCGCGGGGTCCCACCTCGGCCGCCAGGTAGCGCATGAACGCCTCGGTCGCCGCGTCGGCCGGTCCGGTGCTGCCCATGCCGGGGATGGCACCCGCGGCCGAAGCGCTGTTCAAGTGGAGGATCACGCCAGACCCCTGCTCGATCATCTTCCGCGATGCAGCTCGTGCGGTGATGAAATTCGACTGCAGCCCCGTGACGACCGCACGAAGGAGGTCGTCCGTCGACATGTCGACCAGAGGCGTTCCCTGGACGTCCCCTCTCGTAACCAGGTTGAAGGAAACGTCGACGCTGCCGGCCTCCGAGGCCACGGCCCGGACGTGCCCCTCGACCGCCCGTTCGTCCAGGGCGTCGAGCACAGCCACCTCGGCCGACCCGCCCGCTGCCACGATGTCCTGCGCCACCGCCTCGAGCTTCTCTCGAGTCCGTCCGGCGATACGGACCCTCGCACCCTCGCGGGCAAAGGACCGAGCTACGCCGCTTCCGATCCCACCGCCGCCGCCGTAGATGATCGCCACTTTGCCCTGCAGAAGCCTGGTCATATCAACCTCCTCGGCTTGTCAGCCCCGAACTTCGGAGGGTGAAACGTCGGCTGCCCTGAAAACTCATCGGTCGCGCGATGATGAGGGCCCAACGCCGTCGAGCACGGCAAGGAGGGAGCCGCTCGACCGTTGCCGATGGCGCGGGTACTCTCTCTGGGAAGCAATCACCCGCCCTGACAACCGCCCGCAGGAGCAGACAGCTGATGTTCGACGGTTTCGAGGAATTCGACGTCGCCGTGACCGGCACGACGATCCACGGACGGCGTGGCGGAGACGGCCCACCGCTGCTTTTCCTTCACGGGATCCCGGAGACGCACCTGATGTGGCATATGGTCGCCCCCTCGCTGGCCGGCGAACACACCATCGTCGCAACCGATCTGCGGGGCTACGGCGACAGTGGCAAGCCCGCCAGCACGGATGACCACGGACCATACGCGATGCGTGAGATCGCCCGCGACCAGATCGAGGTGATGAGGCAGCTCGGCCACGATCGCTTCGGTGTAGCCGGACATGACAGAGGCGCGCGCTGCGCCTACCGAATGGCGCTCGATCACCCTGACGCGGTGACGCGGCTCGCCGTGCTGGACATAGTTCCAACCGGTGATGCCTTTCGCACCGCCAACATGGAATTCAGTCTCGATTTCTGGGTCTGGTCATTCCTCGCCGCACCGTTTCCAGTTCCCGAAGAACTCATTCAGGGCTCGCCGGCGACGATGGTGAACCACATGCTCGACTGGTGGTCGTCTACGCCAGGTGCCTTTCCGCCCGAGGTGCGCAACAACTACATTGAGAAGTTCTCCCACGCGGACACGATCCACGCGATATGCGAGGAATACCGCGCCGCGGCGACGATCGACTATCGTCACGACGAAGCCGACCGCGGGCGCGTCAGAATCACGTGTCCAGTCCTGGCCCTGTGGAGCTGCGCCGGCCCGCTGGCAAGTTTGTACGAGCCGCTCAACGTGTGGGCCGACTGGGCCGATGACGTTCGCGGGGGCCCGATCGCGGCGGGCCACTTCCTGCCCGAGGAGGCGCCCGGTGAGATCTCCCACGAACTCCGCGAGTTTTTCGGGGAGCAGTAGTCAGAACGGTGGCTCGTCGCGGTTCATCATCGCCGTGGACGCCGTCTCGAAATACTCGGTGAATGCATCTCGGACAGCGGAGTCGAGTTCGACGCCGGCGATGGCAGCCCGCATGTGGCCCATCCAGGCATCGCGCTCCCGGCGTCCGATCGAAAACGGCAGATGCCGCATGCGAAGCCGGGGGTGGCCGCGGCGCTGGCTGTACCAGCCAGGGCCGCCCCAGTACTGGATGAGGAACAGCCGCAGGTGCTCGCCCGCGGCTGCGAACATGGTCGGGTCCTCCGGATAGAGCGGCCTTAGCAAGGGGTCCCCGGCGACGCCGGCGTAGAAGCGATCGACCAGCTTTCTGAACGTCTCCTCTCCCCCAGCTGCCTCGTAGACGCTGACCGCCTCGCTCAAAGCGCCCGCCTCAAGGTGATCTGTTGATCGTCCTCGTCTGCATCCTCGACCGGCTCCACAGGCTGGCCCGTGTATGCGGATGCCTGCATGTTGAACAGCCTCGCGTAGCGCCCGCCCAGGGCCATCAGCTCCTCGTGCGATCCCTCTTCCACGAGTTGGCCTCGCTCCAGGAACAGGATTCGATCGGCGCGCCGCACTGTAGAAAACCGGTGGGAGATGTAAACGGCCGTTCGTCCCTCCGTGAGCCGGCGCAGGCGCTCGAACAGCTCATATTCCGCTTGGGCGTCAAGCGCCGAGGTCGGTTCATCGAGCACGAGGATGCGTGCGTCACGCATGAAGGCGCGGCTGAGCGCCACTTTTTGCCACTCGCCACCAGACAGGTTGGCGCCGTGATCGAACCACTTGCCAAGGGGCGTGTCGTAGCCGTCCGGCAGGCTGGCGATGAGCTCATGTGCACCACCCTTGCGGGCCGCTGCCTCGATCCGAGGGTGATTCTCGATGTCGGCCAGCTCGCCAAGGCCCACGTTCTCGGAGGCCGTTGCCTGGTAGGTGACGTAGTCCTGGAACATTCCAGCGATCGCGCCGCGGAGCTCATCGAGATCCAGCTCGCGGATGTCGATCCCGTCCAGGAGGATCCGGCCTTCGGTGGGGTCGTAAAGGCGGCAGAGCAGCTTGATGAGCGTCGTCTTGCCGGCGCCGTTGCGGCCGACGATCGCGATGGTCTCTCCCGCGGCGATCCGAAAGCTGACGTTGCGCACGGCATAGGACTCGGATCCGGGGTAGCTGAAGGAGACGTGCTGGAACTCGATCTCGCCACGCAGCGGCTTCGGCATCGGGCGCGGGGTTGGGGGCGACTGGATGTGATTCGGTGTCGCCAGGAGCTCGTAGAGGTTGCTGAGGTACAGGTTGTGCTCGTACATGCTGCTGAAGCCGCTCAGGATCCCCTGTATCGAGCTCTGAACCGACGACGCCGCCTGCGTGTACAGCGTGAGGTCACCCAGTGTCAGCCGGCCGGCCACCGCCTGCAGTGCCACGTAGAGGTACGTCAAAGAACCCGCCAGGGTTGTGATCGAGCTCCACAAGAAACCGACCACGTAGCGGGCGGTGATCAGTTTCCGCTGCCGGTCGTAGTAGGTCCGCGCCAGCAGACGGAAACGTTCTATGAAGTAGTCGCCTAGTCGGAAGAGCTT
>DATFWQ010000389.1:0-7333 GCA_035259145.1 Candidatus Dormiibacterota bacterium
CGTGGACGCCGTTCACGAACGAGCTCTGGGTCGATAGCACGACAAGTGTGCCCGCCCCCCAGCTAACCAGGATCGCCAGCGCCCAAAACATGACGAGCGATCTCAAGCGCACGTCGGCAGCATGCTACAGGACTGCGGGGCAATCAATTCCCGGTGGGCAGAGTGTGCTCCTTCCGGCGCTGCGGACGAACAGGCGAGCTGCACTCGTCATGACATCTGCTGCTGGACTGCGGTATACACAATAAGCGTGCCTGCACAGAGCCCCTTGACGGCCCTCACCTCCAGCCCGTCTGAACCCCCGGAGCGAAGGACAATCGTCCGCCTCGGACGTCCATCGGGCCCCGATGGCCCCGATGGCGCGGATGAGACGATCGCGGCGATAGAGGCTCTCGGCGATCCCCTGGATCGGTACGCTCGCGCCACCGAAGAGCAGACCAGGTACGAGAACGCAGCCCAGCAAGCCGGCCGGCTTCGCGCGCTCGCGGCTCTGGCCATCCACGAACTGGGTGCCTCGTACGCCACGATCGCCCACGTAACAGGACTGACTCGTTCACGCGCGCAGCAGCTCGTGGAGACGGGGAGAAAGCTCCGCGCCGACGACCACCGCCGGTAAGCAGGCCGTATAGGGCATCTATGCAGAGCAGGGCGTATAGCGGCCTGGGGGCGGATCGTTTGTCGGCAGCCTCTCTGCGAGCAAAGTTGATAGCCTGCCTATAAGGCATGAAAACCTCAGCCATATGCATGCCGGCGGTACTGGTCGTGCCCCTGATCCTTGTCGCCAGTGCCCAGTGTGGCGGCCTGGTATCGGTGACGCCGCAGCCAACACCCGGGCGCCTGGCCCCGGCCTTCGTGCAGGTGGAGGATGCGCCTGGCTCCCGGCCGCACTCTGGACTCCAGGAGGCCGACATCGTTTACGAGTACCTGACGGAGGGAGGCATCAGCCGATTCACAGCCATCTACTGGAGTCCGTCAGGCGGGTTCCGAATTGAACCGGTGCGAAGTGCGCGCCTCGTCACACTGCGCCTGGTCAGAGCCTACGGAGGAGTCCTCTTCTACTCAGGCGCCAGCAATCACGTGCAGGCTCAGATCAGCGATGACCACGTGCCAGGCGTCAGCCAATCCTCCCACGGTGGACGCTACTTCGCACGCGACCGCTCACGGGCCGCGCCGCACAACCTGTACACCACCGGTGATCAACTTCACCAGGGGCTGGACCGGCTCCAGGTGAAGGTGACCTACCCTACGCCCGTTCCAAGCGAACCCGCGGGCAAAGGTGAGCCGGCCGCCACGCTGACTTTCCAGCAAACCGTGTCGCACAAGGTCGCCTACACGTACTCGTCCAATGACCGGACCTACCTGTACGCGGATAGGTTCGGTCCACTGGTCGACGCCGGTAACGGCGGCAAGCAGGTCACGGTCACCAACGTGGTGCTGCTCAGGGTGGCACACCACGGAGCCGGTTATACGGAAGATGTCCTGGGCGCCGAGGGTATCGATTTCGACCTGGAGAGCGGCGGAAACGCCGAACTGTATACGAGGGGTCAGCACTTTCCGGCGCGCTGGGACCTGAGCCACGGTCCGATGAGGCTGCTCGGTCCGGACGGCAAACCACTGCGGCTTCCGGCAGGTCTCACCTGGATTCACCTCGTGGATCCAGACACCCATGTCCAGACTGCCTGACGGAGGGTAAACGCCGGCGCCCGAAGACGCCGACGCGTCCCCCTTTCGCAAGCAACCGTTCAACTCTGCCAACATACGCACGTTCGGTCTGCCCGCCGCCGAAAAGGAGGTAGCGATGGACTCGTTCTCGATCCACGTTCCAGCAGTGACCATCACCCTGGGGGACTCGGACACATTCATGTTTGTCGCGATCGGTTTGGTCGCGGCGGTGATCGCGGGCCAGGTCATCGGACACACCGCCGGATTCTTCCTTGACCTGCTGATCGGGATCCTCGGCGCATTCCTGGGCAGATGGCTGATCGGCGCCGCAAACATCCCGGTGGGTCACGGCTTGATTCCGCAGCTGGTCACAGCCCTGATCGGTGCCCTGGTGCTCATGGCCGTGGCACGAGCGTTCGGTGGCAAGCTGGTGGGCGAGAAGAAGTAGGCCTCCGCGGCCCCAGCCGGCGGTGGAACGGTCTCGCGCCGGCTGGTTCGGCCGCGGCTTCGCCCTTGACAAACTCGTGGCTGTCAAACACATTGACAGATGGCGACGGCACATGGGCTGCGGCCGGATAAGGGCGTGACGATTCAGCTCCCCAGCAACATAACGATCGGCGATCAGCAGACCCTGCTCCTTGTGGGGTTGGGGCTGATCGCGGGGCTCGTCGCCGGCCGTGTGGTGGGTCATAGCCCCGGCGTCGTGATTCAGATGATCATCGGTGTCCTTGGCGCCTTCCTCGGCCGGTGGCTGCTCAGCCGCGCCCGCGACCAGCTCGGCATCGACACGGGAGGGGGCATCATCTCCCTCGTGTTCGCGGCCTTCCTGGGTGCTCTCGTGCTCATGGTGGTAGCCCGTGCGTTTGGCGGAGGCTTCCGCCGGGGCAGCTCCTGAGGGCGGGGCCGCGTCAGATCGAGGCGATTGCCTCCGTCACAAGCTCTGCCAGACTCGGATGTACGTGCTGGACTCGTCCCAGCTCGCGATAGTCGGCCTCCAGCTCTATTGCGGTGGCCACCTGGGCGATGACCTCAGTCGCACCGGGGCCTAGCATGTGGCCGCCGAGGATCTCTCCGAACTCGGGGTCGACCACGAGCTTGAGGGCGCCCTGGTCTTCACCCAGCGTCATACCGCGCGGACTCATCGCCAGCTCGCTGATGCCGATGGCGACCTGACCACCCCGAGCGGTCGCCTGCGCCTCTGTCAGCCCGACGGCCGCCAGCTCGGGGTGCGTGTTCACCGAGCGCGGGATGCGTTCGGGCCGGAGTCGGGCCGAACCTCCCAGAGCATTCGTGGCCGCCGCGATGCCCTGGGCTCGAGCGCGGTTGGAGAGCCAGGGTGGTCCGGTCACGTCGCCGGCGGCATAGATGCCGGGGACGGACGTGCGGCACTGAGCGTCGACTCTGACAGCGCCGGCACTCGTCGCGACGCCTGTCGCCTCCAGGTCGAGGCCAACCAGATTCGGTGTGCGCGCATCGGCCATCAGCAGGGCGTCGATGTCTGCGTCCTCAGCGTGTGCGTCGGGGCCCAGGAGGAAGCGGATCCCACGCTGCTCCAGCAGAAGCTGCAGCAGGCCGGCGATGTCTGCGTCTTCGTCCGGGAGGATTCGAGCGCCGGCCGCGCTCACAGTCACGTCTGTCCCGAGGTGATGAAAGAAGTCTGCCCACTCGATGCTGAAGCGTCCCGCTCCCGAGACCAGCAGCCGGCCAGGCGCCCGGTCGAGCGCCATCGCGTCCTCGTTACTCATCGTCCGCCGGCTGCCGCGCTCCGATGGCGGATGGGTGGATATGGCACCGGTCGCGAGCACCACAGGCACGCCTTCAAAGGTGCGGTCGCCGGCCAGGACAGTGCTCGGACCGGTGAAACGGGCGCTGCTTGCCAGGACCTCGATGCCGGCGGCCTCCAGCGTCGTGCGCGTGAGGCGGGCAGCACTCTGCACAACCGATCCCGACCAGGTCTGCATCCGGGGCCAGTCAACGCTGGCGGGCCCGACCGCGACGCCGGTGCGGCTTGCGGCAGCTACGCCGTCGAGGGCCGTGACGGTGCGGTGCAGGGCCCCCGACGGTATGCAGCCGGCGTGGACGCACGTCCCTCCCAGGCCGGACCGCTCTATAAGCGTGACCCGAGCGCCCAACCGGGCGGCCGTTCGTGCCGCTGCCACCCCTCCCGGGCCGCCCCCGACGACGAGCAGATCAGTCACGAACCGAGGCCGCGCTCAGTGCCCGGCGAACATCCACAACCAGCGGGCCGCTTCGCGTCACCCGGGCGGTTGCAGGGCCGTGCACCAGGAGCTCGCGCTCGCCGTCAAGGGCGATCGTGCCGCCGGTCGCGTCGAGGGACACCTCCTCGCCCGGCTGCAGCGGCCGGAAATCGTGCACCACCACGTCGGCCGTGAGGCCCGGAGCCAGCACCGCCTGGACTGGGCGTCCTGACCCGCGGCCCACTTCGAGGTAGAGGCCACCGGGGTCGTCAGCAGCAACAGGATGAAGGCGGCCGCCGATGGACGAGAGGCCGACCGCCCACGGCTCCGCGCGCGCAAGCACGAGCGCTCGCACGCGAGCCACGTCCCACACGGCGGCCGCGCCGCGAAACTGATCGCGGCAAGCGGCGGCGTCGACAAGCGCGAAGTCGTCGACGCTGCCCACGCGAACCTCGACCCGCTTTGTACGGCGGCTCACGGCCTGAGCATCCACGGCCCCGGTGGCGACGAGCCCGGCACCCAGCCCCGCCACGGTCCCCTCGATCATCGTGGGGAAGACGTTGTTGGTGCCGGTGGAAATGGGCACGAGCGGGATGTCGGAGCATCCGGCGGCTACCGCCCGGTTGGTGCCGTCCCCGCCTATGGTCACGATGGCGCCGACCTTGCAGCCCGCCAGCAGCCGGGCAGCCTCCGTCGAGTCGGCAGCCCGACTTGAGGGCCGGACAGGGAGCGCCTCGAGGTGAACGCTGGGCCGCACACCGTCCAGGGCCGCAGCAACGATGCCCACGCCGTCCGGCAGATAGAGGACGGTATCGACCCCGGCCGCCTCCAGCCCGCGGAGAACGCGACGGACGATCGCAGCCTTCTCGTGGTGAGGGATCACCGAGGCCAGGCCGACCAGCCGCCGAATGTCGCGGCCCGCTGCCGGGTTGACTATCAGCCCGACAAGCGACCCTGTCACGCCAGGCGATCCGCCAGCGCCTGGAGGAAGCGGGCGGCTGGTGCGCCATCGACGAGCCGGTGGTCGAACGTAATCGACAGCCACATCGTCGGGCGCACCTGGACCTCGCCGTCCACGACGACGGGCTTGTCGACGATCCGGCCCGTACCCAGGATGGCGCACTGCGGCGGGTTCACGATGGGGGTGAAGGAGTCTGCGCCGAACGCGCCGAGATTGGAGATGGTGAACGTTCCGCCCTCGACCTCGTCCAGGCTGAGCGTGCCGTTCTGGGCCTTTGTCGCCAGCTCAGCTCGGTCTTGCGCGATCTCTCGCAGCGGCCGGCAGTGCGCCATGCGGATGACGGGCACGATGAGCCCGTCCTCGAGGGCGACTGCCACGCCCATATGGACTTCCTCCGAGAGCAGGATCTCCTCGCCGTCGAGGGTCGCATTCAGCTGTGGATGCTCGGTCAGCAGCCTGGCGACGATTTCCACGAGAAGGTCGGTGTACGTCAGGTGGATGCCGCTGCCAGCTTCGAAGCCGGGCCCCAGGCGCTCGCGCAGCGCGATCAGGCCGGTGACGTCCGCCTCGCGCGAGATCGTGACCTGGGCCATGCTCTGGAGGCTTTCGTGGAGGCGCTCAGCGACGACCCTTCGAATGCCGGCGAACGGGATCGACCGGCCCGTCGCCGCGGGTGCGGGCGGGACCGCCGCGCGCGCTGTGGCGAACGCCTCTACGTCGTCAGTGGTGATGCGCTTGCCCGGCGCGCTGGGCGGCACCAGAGCGACCTCGACGCCGAGCTCGCGGGCCAGGCGGCGGGCCGCGGGCGAGGCCAGCACCTCTGACGCACCCGCTGCAAATGACTCAGCACCCGCAGCCGATGACGCGGCACCTGCACCAGACGACGCGGCAGCGGGCGGTGCCGCGGCTGGCGCGCCGCTCAGCTCTTCTGCGCGGGGAAAGCTGTCGCCTGGGCCTCCGATCAGAGCCAGGAGCGCACCCACGGGCAGCTCGGTACCGGGAGGGGCCAGGACCCTGCCCAACACGCCCGAGCCGGGTGACTCCACGACTGCATTGATCTTCTCGGTCATGATCTCGAGCAGCGGCTTTCCCTGCTCAACGGTGCCGCCCTCAGCGACAAGCCACCGCTTCAGTGTGCCCTTTTTCATGGCCATCCCAAGCTTGGGCATCCGGACCTCGGTGAGCACAGGTACCTCAGAGGGTGGCGCGGATAGCGCTCACTATCCGCTCGGGAGTCGGCACGTAGAAGTCCTCGAGTGGCGGCGAAAACGGGACCGGCGTGTGAGGGGCGGTCACCGTCTGGGGTGGGGCGTCCAGGTCGTCGAAGGCCTGCGTGGCGACCAGGGCCACCAGGTCGGCCGCCAGCGAGCAGCGCGGGTTGTCCTCGTCGACCACAACGAGCCGCCGGGTCTTCCGGACTGAACTCAGGATCGTGTCCTCATCCAGCGGCGAGACTGTGCGGGGATCGACGACCTCGACCTCGACGCCCTCGCCGGACATCGTCTCGGCCGCCTGCAGTGAGAGGTGCACCATGCGCCCCATGGCGACCACCGTCACCTTGTCGCCTGGCCGCTTGACGTCAGCCCGACCGAGCTCGATCACGTGCTCGCCGGATGGAACCTCGCCCTGGAGGTCGTACAGCAGCTTGTGCTCGAAGAACATGACCGGGTCCTCGTCTCTGATAGCGGCGGTGAGCAAGCCCTTGGCGTCGCTCGGCGTCGAGGGCACAACGCATTTCAGGCCTGGCATGTGGGTGAAGACGGAGTAGTGGCATCCGGAGTGCTGCCCAGCGGCCCGGAAACCGGCTCCGATCATGGTGCGGATCACCAGCGGCACCGCGGCTTTGCCGCCGAACATGTAGCGGAGCTTGGCCCCCTGGTTGAAGATCTGGTCCATGCAGACCCCGAAGAAGTCCACAAACATCAATTCGGCGACAGGCCGGAGGCCGGTGGCCGCGGCACCTACAGCGGCGCCGATGAACGCGGACTCGGAGATCGGCGTGTCGAGGACTCGCTCACGACCGAACCGCTGAACCAGCCCCTTGGTGACACCGAGGACGCCGCCCCACGCGTCTTCGCGCTCGAAGCCGGGCAGTGTGGCGCCGCCTGCGACGTCTTCACCCATAAGCACGACCCTCGGATCGCGCTCCATCTCCTGACCCAGCGCCTCGTTGATCGCGTCGCGAAAGGTGAGCGTGCGTACAGCTACCGCCATTTACTCGTCCTCCTCCTGTCCTCAGCGGTACGCGACGTAGACGTCGCTCAGTGCTTCTTCGGGCGCCGGAAGCGGGCTCGCCTCGGCAATTGCGATCGCGTCGTCCACCTGTCGCTCGACGTCCTGGCCGATGCGTCGCACATCGTCCTCCGCGAGCAGCCCGCGCTCACCTGCCTGCTGCGCAAAGGTCGTCAGTGGGTCGTGCTCCCGATAGGCTGCCGACTGCTCCGCGGTTCGGTATGTGACCTGGTCGCCCTCGAAGTGGCCAAAGTAGCGCCAGGTCCTGGCCTCTATCAGGGTT
>DATFWQ010000390.1:0-8812 GCA_035259145.1 Candidatus Dormiibacterota bacterium
CGCTCGGGATGGCCTGGTACCAGGCGATCATCACCATCGCCCTGGGCAACCTGATCGTGCTGATCCCGATGCTGCTCAACAGCCACGGCGGCACCAAGTACGGCATTCCTTACCCGGTGCTGGCACGGGCGTCCTTCGGCGTTTTCGGCGCCAACGTGCCGGCGCTGCTGCGCGCCTTCATCGCGTGCGGCTGGTTCGGTATCCAGACCTGGATCGGCGGCGGCGCCGTATTCGTGCTTGCGGGCGTCCTGCTTGGTGATTCATGGACGAAGGCAGCGTCCATCACGATTCTGGGCAACACCTACCCGGGGACGCAGTGGCTGAGCTTCGCGATCTTCTGGATCATCCAGATGGCGATCATCCTGCGTGGCATGAACACTCTGCGGCGGTTCGAGAACTGGGCTGCCCCGTTCGTGCTCATCGTGGGCATCTTCCTCCTGATCTGGATGGTGATTTCGGCCCACGGCTTCGGCCCGATCCTGAGCCAGGGCGGCAAGGTGGGCTGGGGACAACCCTTCTGGACCTTGTTCTTCCCATCGCTCATGGCCATGATCGCGTTCTGGTCCACGCTCTCTCTGAACATGCCCGACTTCACGCGGTTCGGCGCCAGCCAGAAGCAGCAGATGCTGGGCCAGGTCCTCGGCCTGCCGACGACCATGACCTTCTTCCCGCTGCTGGCCGTCCTGATCACCTCCGCCACGGTAGTGGTGTACGGCCAGGCGATCTGGGACCCCGTCGCCCTCACCAGCAAGTTCTCGAACCTGATCGTCGTAGGGCTGGCTCTCTTTACGCTGGCGGTGGCCACGATCTCCGTCAACATAGCCGCCAACACCGTGTCGCCTTCGTACGACTTCTCGAACGCGATTCCAAAGGCCATCAGCTTCCGCATAGGCAGCCTGATAACCGGCGTCCTTGGCATCCTGATCCAACCCTGGCGGCTGCTGTCCGACCCGCACGTCTACATCTTCACGTGGCTGGGCTTCTACGGCGGCCTGCTGGGATCGGTGGCCGGGGTGTTGATCGCCGACTACTGGCTCATCCGCCGCACCGAGCTGCGCCTGGCCGACCTCTACAAGACGAACGGCATCTACAGCTACTCGGGGGGCTGGAACCTGCGCGGTCTGATCAGCATCCTCGCAGGTGCCGCTCTCGCGGTCGGTGGCGCCTACACGACATCCGGCACCCCCGGACCTTTCCCCGCCGGCGGACTGATCGGGGTCTTCAAGCCCCTGTACGACTACAGCTGGGTCGTCGGCTTCTTCGTCGCCTTCGTGCTCTACTTCATCCTGATGGTCGTGTTCCCCGCTGAGCGAGGGGAACCCAAGCCGGCCGCGGCTCCGGCCACGTAACCGAAACAGAGCGCTGCACGGGACCGCCCGCGAGGGCGGTCCCACTCTCTCAGAGAGGAGACACCGCGGTGAGAACCCTCATCAAGGGCGGGACGGTCGTCACGGCGGGCGACACCGTCCAGGCAGACGTGCTGATCGACGGCGAGACGGTCGCCACGATCGGGCGGGCGCTGGACGTTGCTGTAGACCGTGTCATCGACGCTTCTGATAGGTACGTGATGCCCGGGGGCATCGACGCCCACACGCACATGGACATGCCGTTCGGTGGCACCTTCTCGGCCGACGACTTCGAGTCGGGCACAGCCGCCGCCGCCTGGGGCGGCACGACGACCATCGTGGACTTCGCGATCCAGGACTTCGGTGAAAGTCTGCAGGCCGGGTTCGAGCGGTGGATGGCCAAGGCCGCGGGCAAGGCGCACGTCGACTACGGCTTCCACGTGATAGTCCGCCAGGTCGACGACCAGACCATGGCCGACATGGACGCGCTCATTGGGCAGGGCGTGACGTCGTTCAAGCTCTTCATGGCGTACCCAGGCGTCTTCATGCTCGACGACGCCTCGATCTTCCGGGCCATGCAGCGGACGTCCGACAACGGCGGACTCATCATGATGCACGCCGAGAACGGGGGTGCCATCGACGTGCTGGTCCGGCGCTACCTCCAGGAGGGGCGCACCGACCCCATCAACCACGCGCTGACGCGTCCAGCCGCCATGGAGGGGGAGGCCACCCACCGGGCGATCGCGCTGGCCAGGCTGGCCGGGGTGGCGGTCTACATCGTGCACCTGAGCTCGCGCGACGCGCTGTCGGCCGTCGTCGAGGCGCGCGATCGCGGCGCGGCCGCGTTCGCCGAGACCTGCCCCCAGTACCTGTTCCTGTCCCAGGAGGACCTTGGCCGGCCGGATTTCGAAGGCGCGAAGTACGTCTGCTCACCGCCGCTCCGACCGCGCGACCACCAGGACGACCTCTGGAACGGGCTCGTCCGGGACGACCTGCAGATCGTGTCGACCGACCACTGTCCATTCGACTACAAGGACCAGAAGGTGCTGGGCCGAGGTGATTTCTCGAAGATCCCGAACGGTCTGCCGGGGGTCGAGGACCGCTACACGGTCCTCTTCGACGGCGGCGTCAACGCGGGCCGCATTGGCCTGAACCGCTTCGTCGAGCTCGTTGCCACGGCCCCGGCCCGGATGTTCGGCCTCTATCCGCGGAAAGGCACGATCGCCCCAGGTTCGGACGCCGACATCGTCGTGTTCGACCCAGCGGTCGAGCGGGTGCTGTCAGCCAGCACGCACCACATGCGCGTCGACTACAACTGCTTCGAGGGCATGCGCGTCCGCGGTCGGCCGGAGGTCGTGATGCAGCGAGGCGAAGTGCTCGTCGAGGGCGACCGGTTCCATGGCCGGCCCGGTCAGGGACGATTCCTCAAGCGGGGGCCATTCCCCGGGTAGCGCCGCCTCTCATAGAAGGCTGAAGCGTACCCCGCAGCGTTGGTACGTCTCGGCCGCTCGACGGTCGAGCGACAGCAGTTCCAGGCCATGCGCGCGGGCGCTCATCGCCACTAGACCGTCATAGACAGCGCCGCCGAAGATGCCTCGCTCCTCCAGCTCTCCGGGGAGACGACCCAGCGCGCTCGCCGACAGGACTAGCGGCTCGTCGGGGAACATTGCTCGAAGGAAGGCGACGACCACCTCGGGAGGTATGCGCTGCGGCGCCGGAAGCCGTGTGAGCACAGAGTAGGCTTCGAGCGCAACGTGCGCGACGAGGCGGGGATCCTGGTCGATGGCTTCCTGAGCCGCATTGTGCGACTCATGCCATGACGCACAGGCGGCGATGACAACGCTCGAATCGACCGCGATCACCGCCTGCCTGACTCGAGGATCGCCCTGACGTCCGCTGCAGTGAGCACGGGTAGTGGTTTCGCGGGCTCGACGGTCACCCGTCTGCCTTTCCCAACGAGACGCATCGGCACGGACTCCGGTTTCAGGATGATCGCGCCGTTCTCTTCCGACATCTCCAGGCGCGTTCCTGCTCGCAGACCGAGGGCCTCGCGCAGTCGCTTTGGAACCACCACCCGCCCGGCAGAATCGATGGTTGTATGCATGGGGCTGCACGATACCATGCTCAGTGCCATCGGATGCCCCATCATCCGTGGGATGCCAACTTTTTCCGCCAGCCGCTCAGCCTCGATCGTGACTACACGCCGCGGCCGACGATGGCGATCATTTCACCCTCCTCGACGCCGAGGTCGAGGCCCCGCAGCGGCATCGCCCCCCGGCCGGCGGATTACTACCTCAGGGCCCCGGTGATGCCTTCGACGAAGTGGTCGAGGAAGAAGTTGTACAAGATCGCGACCGGCACGCCGGCGAGCAGCGCCGCCGTCATCAGCTCACCCCAGAAGTAGAGGTCCCCGCGGATCAGCTCGGTGGGCACGCCCGTGTTGAGAACCTTCTGGCTCGAGCTGCTGGCAAAGGTCAGCGCGTACAGGAAGTCCTGCATCGAAAGCGTGAAAGCGAAGATGGCAGCCGTCAGTATGCCCGGCACGGTCAGCGGCAGCACCACTTGCCATACCGCTTGCCAGCGGCTGGCCCCGTCCACCACCGCCGCCTCCTCCAGCTCGATCGGAACGCGCTTGAAGAAGCCGATCAACAACCAGAGGCAGAAGGGGACCGTGAAGGTCGGATAGACGGCCACCATCGCCCACTTGCTGTTGGGGAGCTGAAGCAGGTTGTTGACGATCTGGTTCAGCGGCAGGAAGAGCAGGATGGGCGGGATGAGGTAGCTCATGAAGACCGCTATGCCGATGCCCTCAGCACCCCTGAAGCGGAGCCGGGCCAAGCCGTAGCTGGCGGGTACACAGAGCACGAGCGTGATGAGTACGACGCAGAACGCGACCAGGTAAGTGTTGCCGTACCAGGTCAGAAACCGGGTGTGCTCGAACAGATAGGTGATGTGAACAAGCGACAGCGGCTGTCGAAACCAGAAGGGGTTGACCGTGAGGTCGATCAGGTCGTAATCGGCAACGAAGGTGGCCCGTACCATCCACCAGATCGGGATCAGGGCGATGAAGAGGTAGAACAGAAACGCGAGACCCACCAGAACATTCCTGCGCAGCTTTCGCAGGTTGACCGGTCGAGTCCGCGAACCGACGGCGCTCACGTGGCCGCCTGCCGGCGGATCAGAAGTCGCAGGAAGAATACGACCCCCACGAAAAGGACGGGGAAGAAGATCAACGCCATGGCCGCGCCGGTCGAGAGGTTGCCACCCTGGATGCCCGTTTGGAAGGCGAGGAGGGGCACGATCTGAGTGGCGTAGCCGGGACCGCCATTTGTCAGGAGGTAGACGATCGTGAGATCCCCGATGGTGAAGGTGACGTCGAAGATCAGGCCGATGAAGATGATGGGCGCGATCATCGGCGTGATCACGTAGTGCCAGGTGCGAAAGAAGCCGGCACCGTCGACTTTGGCCGCGTCGTACATGTCGCTCGGGATCGATGTAAGGCCGGCCAGGACGATCACCGCCGAGAAAGGGAACCCCCGCCAGATGTTGACAGTCAGGATTGCCACATATCCCCAGAGGGCGTCACCCCGCCAGTCGGGGTAGGGCGGGCTCATCAGGTGCAGATGGGCGAGGGCCCAGTTGATGGTGCTGAACTGAGGATCGAACATCCATCTCCAGCTCAACAGGGACAGAGAGATCGGCAGCGTCCAGGGGAGCATAAGGAAGCCGCGGATGATCTTCTTTCCGGGCAGGTGCCGGAGGAGGAGAAAGGCGAGACCGATGCCCAGTATCGCCTTCCCGATCTCCGCCAGGAATGTGAAGCTGAGCGAGTTCCACAGTGCCTTGCGGAAAACCTCGTCGCCCACGAGGTCTTGGTAGTGGCTGAGGCCGGCGAAGCCGCCCTCTCCGCCCGCTACTGTGACGTTAGAGACGCTGAAGTAGAGTGACAGGAAGAAGGGGTAGGCGACCAGGACCAGCATGTAGAGGGCAAGCGGACTCAGGAGCCCGTAACCAACCAGCGCCTGCGAGGCGGCCCGGCGCCGACGACGGCGAGCGGCCAGCAGTGCCTCCGCTGGGACAGGGCGAGTAGCCGTTCCCACGTCCGCAACGGATAATAACATCGGTGAAGGCCGTCGGCCAATCCACCACCGGCGTAGCGCTCACGAGTACGAGGGGCGCCGGCCAGGCACACCGCCGCCGCCTCCTCACCGGTTACCTGCTCTGCCTGCCCGCGCTCGCCGCCGTGCTCGTCCTGCTCGCCTGGCCGGTCGCCTTCGACCTCGGCATCAGTCTGACCGACGCCAGCGGCTTCGAGGCCACCGGCCGCCTCATCGGCCTGGCCAACTACGCCGCCATCTTCTCCGACCCGGACTACTGGGAGGCGGCACGAAACACCGTGGTGCTGGTCGGTCTGACCGCTGCAATGCAGCTCGTAATCGGGGTCCTGACCGCGCTCCTGCTCTGGTGGAGGTTCTTCGGCCGCCGCCTGGTCTTCCTGGCCGTCTTCATCCCCTGGGCCTTCCCCAGCTCTTTCTCGGCCTTCGCCTGGTACTGGCTCATGACACCTCCCTTCGTGTCCTTCTACACGCACCAGGCGCTACAGCTCAGGTTCCTGCTGGAGGGACTGTTCGGGACCGGCGCCTGGGCGGTGCTGAGCATCGCCCTGATGAGCGTGTGGCGTGGCTCTTCGATCATCGCCATCTTCACCCTGGCCGGCTTCAACGCCATTCCAGAGGACCAGCTCGACTACGGCCGGCTGGAGGCGCGCAGCCCATGGCGGTTCTTCTGGCGCGTGATGGTGCCTCTGAACCGCCGCTTCCTGATGCTGGGTGGACTGGTGGCGATGCTGATCAGCTACCTGGATTTCGTCTCCATCTACCTCGAAACCGGAGGCCGGATCACATTCCCTGTCGTCGGTACCCAGGCCTACATGCAGGGCATCTTCGTCGGCCGCATTGGCTATGCCGCGGCCTTGACCATGACGCAGCTGCCGGTCGCCTTTCTCCTGGCCTGGCTCGGCCTGCGCTGGGTCGAGCGGTCACCCCGGACGCGGGTCGGCGCGGGCGCGGCCGAGGTCGGGCCCTTCCGGACGGCCGCAGCGACCCCACGTCCAACCGCAGCCAGGGCGAACGCCAGCTCCGGTGCCTGGCGGCGCCGCAGGCGGCTTCTCGTCGGCGCTGGAGTTGTGGCTGCCGTCGCGGTCTTCGCGTTCCATCTCTTCCCGGTCTACTACACCGGCGTGCAGGCTGTGCGACCCCTGAGCGAGTTCCCGCTCGGGCAGATCTTCTGGGCCTATGACCCGGAGTGGGACAACGTGATCTCAGCGCTCAGCCGACCGGTCTTCTGGCAGTGGGCCGCGAACACCCTGGTCGTCTTCGGGGTTGTTCTCGTGGTCGGACTGACCGTGTCCCTCATGGCCGGCTACGCGCTGGCACGTTACGAGCTGCCTGGGGCGTCGTGGCTGGCGCGCTTGATGTTCTGCGCGTACTTCGTGCCACAGATGGCGGTCCTGATCCCGATCTTCCAGGTGTACGGCCACACCGGCCTGGACAACACCCTGACCGGCATAATCCTCCTCTACCTGACGCTGACCGTTCCCTTTGCGACCTGGCTCTTCTACGCCTACTTCCAGGGCATGGACAGCGAGGTCGAAGAGCACGCCCGGCTGGATGGCAGTCGCTGGCAGGCGTTTCGGCACGTGGTCTTGCCTATGAGCTGGCCGGTGGTGATTGCGGCGGGCCTCTTCGCCATTGGCATGATGGGCTCAGACGTCATCTACGCAAGCTCATTCACGCTCACTAACGGGTCCAAGACGCTTATTGCTGGACTCGGTATCACCGCCATAGAGCTCGATGAGTGGGCCAACGTGAATGCCTCGATACTCGCGGCCTCGCTGCCAATCGTAATTGCCTGCGCCGCCCTCGGTAGATACTTCGTCGAGGGGCTCCGAGCTGCCTTGTTCGAGGGAGCCTGAGGGACGGCATTACGGTGCCATCCCTCAGGATTGGCCCTGCTAGCTGACTCCCTTATAGATGCTCTTCAGCCGGCCTTTGGCAAAGTCGATGGCGGCCTGGACACCGCTATCACCTGACGTTGTCACCGCCTTCTGAACCATGTCCGGGATCACAAAAGTGGTCTGGGTGATGATCGCCTCGTAGGTTGGCGGCCCCGGATAACCCAGGGTGCCCAACAGGTCACCGCGGTAGTCCTGCATCACAGCGAACTTGGGGTCGGGGAAGATGTTGGTCTTGAACCGGTCGGCGTACATCGGCATGTTGTAGAGCTTCGACTGCGTGAACGACTCCTCATAGTGGTCCATCAAGTGCTTCAAGAATTCCTTGGCCGCCTCCTGGTTGCCCTGCGGCGCAAAGTTCCAGATCCCGTACACGTTGGCGTCGGGCATCGAGATGCCGTTGGGCTTGGCCGGGCCGGCCACTGGCGGATGAAGCTCGACCGTGTTGTAGAGGGCGTCATTTTTGCCCTGCAGGCTGCGCATCGAGCTGATGGCGTCGTGGATATAGCCACCCTGGCCTGAGCCGAGGAATTGATTGTCGGCGACGTCGTCCCATGCAAAGACGTCGGGGTACAGCGCTTCACGGTAGAACTGCTGCGCGAACTTGAGGAACGTCCGCATCTCGGGTGTGTCGACGGTGATCGTTTTGCCGTCCGCGGCGACCTCGCTGGCACCGAAAGCCCACATCATCGCGCGCCAGTTGTGGTTGGCGTCATTGCAGTGTGAGATGGCGAAGCCTGCCGGACGCCCGGTTGGGAAGCCTACGCCCAGCTTGTCCTTGCCGGTGTAGTTCTTGAGCGCCCGGCCGACTGTCAGGAAGTCATCCCAGGTCTTGAGCGTCTTGTAGTCGAACCCGACCGCCTGGAAGAGGTCGGGGCGGACCTGAGGCATGATGGCGATGTAGAAGTGCGGAAAGCCCGCCCAGTGGCCGTGGACCTTGGCCAGCTTCTCGCCGAGCGGCAGCACAGGGCCCCACTTCTTGACCGCGTAGTCCACCATGTCGCCCATATCGACGAATTGCTTCTCGTAGAGATAGGTCAGGATCTGGCTGTTCATCTCGACCAGGTCGTGGCCGTTCCTGGCCGCCACCTCGGCCGCCATCCGTGAGGGCAGATCGAGATTGGTGATGTGGTCGACGGTGACCTCGATCTTGTTCTGGTTGCCCCAGTCGGTGGCAAACTTGTCGAACCAGGTGTCGTATTCGGGGACGAAGTGGTTCCACTGCAGGATCCGGAGTTGTTTCTTGCCGGAGGTGCCGCCACTGCTCGATGTTCCGGGAGGAGCGCAGGCCGCCGCTGCTCCACCGACCGCCAGGGTCGCCGCGCCCTGTATGAAGCGGCGCCGGCTCACTCGTTTCTCGAAGAGCCCGCTCATTCTCGTGCCTCCCCTGTCTTGGATGGCCGGGAGCAGCGCCCGCGGTCCCCCCGGCCGCTTGGGCAAGAATAACCCCACA
>DATFWQ010000391.1:0-5864 GCA_035259145.1 Candidatus Dormiibacterota bacterium
GACGAGCTCTGCGTTGCGCAGGACGAGGTCGGTGAACAGCCGCTCCTTGTTGGGGAAGTGGGTGTAGACGGTCTGCTTGGACACCCTGGCCAGCGCGGCGATGTCGTCCATGCTGGTCCCGAGGTAGCCATTGCGCAGGAACAGAGTGGCCGCCGCCTCCATGATCGGCCCCGCACTCGCCAGCCGCCCTGCCCTTCGCCTCGGCGTGGCCTCTTGCATGCTCGTCTCCTCTCATCCTGGAGCCCCCGGTCGGTGACGCCCGAGCTCCTGCTCTGGTACTTGACGGCCCAGTACTATCCACGCTACCATCGCAGCAGTGTGGTACTGAGCGGTCTATTACGCACAAGCATACCGGCGAAGGTTATGGGAGGCGGCATGGCGACGCTGACGACGAGGCTACTGGCGTGCGGCGCAGTGGCGGGGCCGTTCTACCTGGTCGTGGGCCTGGCCCAGGCGTTCACTCGGCCGGGGTTTGACATCAGCCGTCACGACCTGAGCGTGCTCAGCAACGGCGCGCTGGGATGGATCCAGATTGCGAACTTCGTCATCACCGGCGTGCTCGTCGTGGCCGGCGCGGCAGGCATCCGGCGGGCGCTGCGCTCCGGCCCGGCGAGGAGGTGGGGGCCGCTGCTGATTGCCATCTACGGCGCCGGCCTGATCGGCGCCGGCTTCTTTACCGCCGATCCCGTCGCCGGCTTCCCCCCTGGCACACCGGCCAGCGCGGTCGAGGTGAGCTGGCACGGTCTTCTGCACCTGGTCAGCGCTGCCGTCGGCTTCCTGGCTCTGATCTCGGCGTGCGTGCTGTTTGCGCGCCGGTTCGCCTGGCTGGGCGAGCGGGCGTGGGCGGCGTTCTCGGCGGCGGCGGGCGCTGCCTTTCTCGCCGGGTTCCTGGCCCTGGTCTTCGTCCAGGGTGACACCCCGGGGACAAGCGGGGGTGCGGCGATCCTCGGCTTCTGGGTCGCGCTGGCACTTGTGTGGTCCTGGCTGTCGGCGCTGTCGGCGCGACTGATGGTCGAAGCCGCTCACGCCCAGGTGGAAGACCTGTGAGATTCCGGACCATGATCCAAACCCCCTGAGCTGGCCGCTCCCACCGGTGAAGCAGTTCGCCCGGTGAGCGCAGAACGGCGGCTTACCGTGCCCTCTTGTGTCCCGGCAACAGCGGGACGCCGAACCTCCGGTGCAGCGCCTCAACATCGCGAAGGTCGTCGTCGGACAATTCGTAGCCGGCGTGCGACCTGACCTGGAAATCCGCCGTGCAGCACCCCACGGGCCTGCCGAGGATGGTCCCCCGGCCTTCGAACGCACCCACCTCGTACTCCAGCCCCATCGGCCCGTAAACGGTGGCGCCAGTCTCCACGCGCCTCGTCGTACTGGCATCGAACACGTGATAGTCGACCTTGCGTCCGGCAGTGTCGATCAGCACCCTGTTGAACGGTCCGTCGTCGCGCAGTAGTCGGAAGCCGGCACCGCCCATCGCATGCAGGAAGCGGGCGAGGTTCCGGTGCTCAAGTGCGAGGTCGAGGTCGTCGTGGGGCCGTGTCTGCTCGCCGAGGAGTGCGTCCACGCCCCACCCACCGTCGACCCACACCGGCACGCCAGCCGTCTCCAGCAGGTCGAGGACGTGCAGAACGTCGCCTGCGGTCATCATTTCGGGGCCCCCTGCGGGCCGGACGGACCCATCAGGCTGGCCCGTGGCGGGCGGGTGACCAGGGCCTGCGGGTTGCGGCCACGTCGCGGCGAGTCTCGATCACACAATCGGCGGAAAACGGAGCCCGTATTCCGCACACGGGCGCTGGATGCTCTCGAAGTCGGCCTCGGTCCCGTAGCGCCGCTGATACTCGTCGGCCGACCCGACACCCATCGCGAGCTCCTCGAAATAGTGCTCGAACCCCGCCGGCGAGATGATCTCGAGGATCCGGCACGGAGTATCCCCTGCATTCCAGAAGGTATGCCACTGGTCGCGCGGCTTGAATGCGAGATCCCCCGCCTCTGCGTAGACGACGTCCTCACCCAGGAGCGCTCCCATCCGCCCCTCGAGCACGTAGCTGTACTCGTCCTCCCGGGAATGGCGGTGAAGCGGTGCGGCGAGGTGACGGGGTGGGATCGGGTGCTCGACGAGTGAGAACCCGCCGCCTGACTCCTCACCCCATACCAGGAACCGGACCCCAACCGGACCGAGGTCCACCAGCTTGCCGTCGCGAGGCCCGATGATCCGCGGTCCCTGTGATGCGTCAAATCGGCGGGCTGAGTTCATGTCATTGATGTCCTCCTTACCGAGATGTGGCTCGTAGCGCCCGGAGAGGTAGGCCTCGCATTCAGGCACGGTAGAGGTTATTAGTGACGAGGACGGCGCACCGCGGTTCGCCGCTTGGCCGGCTCGGCCCCTGGTTGGCGCCGAGCTTTGGCTTGCTCCACGCTCGCCTTCAGCGCGGCCATGAGCTCGTCAATGCCGCGTGGAGCGGCGGGCAACTCCTGCTCCTCGAGCACCCGAGCGCTGCCGGCCCGACTCTCGATCAAAGCCAGGACTTTCTCCCGGTACTCATCGCGGTAACGCTGTGGCTCGAACGGGCCGGTCAACGTATCCACCAGCAGTTCCGCCATCTCGATCTCGCGCTCGGTGAGGTCAGAGGGAAGAATCGGCTCGACGTCCCGCGTCGGGATGATCTCATCGGCGAACAGAAGAGTCGACATCAGCATGAACCTGCCTCGCGGCTGCAGCGCTGCCAGGTGACGCCTGCTTCTGAGCACCACCCAGCAGATCGCCGCTCGGTTGGTCTGCTGCATTGCCCTCAGCATGAGGGCGAATGGCCTGACACGATCGGTGTCGGGAACGACGTAATACCAGGACTCGAAGTAGATCGGGTCAAGCTCCTTGCGTGAGACGAACAGCTCGACGTCGATCGTCCGCGTGCGCTCCGGCGCAAGAGGTGAAAGGTCTTCCTTCGTGATCTCCACCATGCGACCGGGCGAGACCTCGTAGCCGCGCACCAGGTCTGATGGCAGGACCTGGCGGGGGACCGGTGGTTCAGAGGGAGTCGCCCGTGGTTCGACACGCGCCGGCTGGTCACTGCTCGATGCACCGCCGAGTTGATTCGGCTCGCCTGGCCGGCTCAAGATGCTTTCCTCGCCAGGTGCAGACGGCGCGTCAACCACTCGCTGGTGCCTGATCCTCCGCCCCGTTGCCCGATCCACCTCCCTGAACCGGACATCACGGCGGCGCACGGCCGCGTAGAGCCGGACAGGTATTGTCACCATCCCGAAGCTGATCGATCCACGCCAGATAGCGCGAGGCATTTCTCCTCTAGTCGACCACAGGTCGGGGCGTTCAGTACAGCGTCAGCCATCGGAGGCAGGCGCACGGCCACGCCGGCTATGGCTGCGCTGTTGGCTGAGGGCCTTCAGACCGTCTGGCTTTGCAGGCACGACAGCACGTTCTCAGCCCTGTCCCGGTCGGGGAACGGCCCAACCCAATCCGCGATCGGGTGGAGCTGGACAAACCAGCCGCCGTCGCGTTCTTCAACGCTGAAGCGCTCGTCGTGCACCAGGCGCTGCGCCAGGACATCGGAAATGGCAGCCATCGCCCACCACGCTTCGGGTCCACCAAGTCCGCCAGCTTCCTCCCAGCCGCGGACAATCCGAACAACGTCCAGTACCTGGCCGCGCGTCAGCTCAACCTCATCACCCATCTCGTCTCCTTCTTCTCTCGTCGTGCCGAAAGGTGGGGTCCAGGTTGTACCCACCTTTACAGCGCGGCTGACAGTCGGGCAGTTACTGCTGCGAGCCGCCGTCGGAGTCTGCACGGGCAAGCCGCGGCGGCAACAGCGGGCCAGTTCAGGTTGACGCGTTAGGCATCAGGTCGGCGATCCGGCTGAGGATCCGATCGAGGGTCGCGACAAAGGTCGCGATGTCCTCCGCCGAGACGTCGTGAAACAGCAGCTGGGCGAACCCATCCTGATCCTCACGCATGGCCGCCGCGACGGCAGAGCCCTTGGCGGTGAGGGACACCACGGTGGCGCGCCGGTCGGTGGGATGAGCTCCTCGAGCCACCAACCCGTCGGCCTCCAGCCCGTCCACGAGACCGGTCACGTTGCGCGGCGTCACGTTCAGCGCCCGGCTCAGCGAGCGCTGGGTTGATCGGCCGTCGCGCTGCAGCTGCCAGATGACGTGCGCCCGCGCGAGCGTCAGCCCCCGCTCAGCCAGGCCGGCCTGCATCCCCTGGCCGAGGATCACGGCTAGCGCCCAGAGGCGTTGAAGGGCCGCCTCTCGAGTTTGTGTAGCAGATACATTGTGCATTGACTTCACGATGTAGTAGACTCCCGACCATGACCATACACCAACCGACCCCCGTGATCGCCGCCTCCGGGCTTCGCCGGGTATTCAAAGGACGCGGAGGCCAGGTCGTGGCTGTGGCCGGCGTCGACCTTGAGGTCGGCCCCGGCGAGATCTTCGGCTTCCTCGGACCCAATGGGGCGGGCAAGACGACGACGCTGCGCATGCTGGCTACGCTCCTGCCTCCGAGCGCCGGTGAGGCCCGGGTGGCCGGCTGGGACCTTCGAGCGCAGCCCGACCGGGTTCGCGAGCGCATTGGCTACGTGGGTCAGCAGGGCGGTACCGATCGTGGCACGACGGGCCGCTCCGAGCTCTCCTTCCAGGCCCAGCTGTACGGCCTGGGAGCCAGGGCGGCGGCGGCCCGTGCTTCCGAGCTGATCGCAGCGTTCGAGCTCGGCGCCTGCGCCGACCGTCCCATCGAGACCTACTCGGGAGGTCAGCGCCGCCGCCTGGACATCGCCCTGGGCCTCGTGCACCGCCCTGTTCTCCTCTTCCTGGACGAGCCCACCACCGGGCTCGATCCGCAGAGCCGCGCCCACCTGTGGGACGAGGTCCGGGGTCTTCGAGAGGCCGGAACCACGGTCTTCCTCACGACTCACTACCTGGACGAGGCGGATCAGCTATGCGATCGCATCGCCATCATCGACCAGGGCCGCATTGTCAGCGAGGGCACGCCCGACGAGCTGAAGGGCGCCGTCGCCGGGGATGTGGTCACGCTGGGCATGCGAACGGGTAACGGCCAGCGGGAGACCGCACTCGGAGTCCTCCGGGCCCTGCCCTTCTACCGCGACCACGATCAGCTCGCTGAGGACGATCACCGCATCCGGGTTTATGTGGACTCCGGCGAGAGCGCGATGCCGGCCATTCTCCGCGCCCTGAACGATTCCCATGTCGTCGTTGACACGGTCTCCCTCAGCCGTCCGAGCCTCGACCACGTCTTCCTCCGACAAACGGGGCGTTCGCTGCGCGAGGAGGTTGCCTGAGATGAGGGTCGTCCACGACACCTGGATCGTATTCCGGCGCTACTTCGGCCGCAGTCTCGCCAACCCACTCTACATGGGCGTGAGCCTGGTGCAACCGGTCCTCTACCTCGTGCTGTTCGCACCGATCCTCAAGTCGCTCGGGAACCTGCCAGGCTTTCCGGACGGCGGTGCGTACAACGTGTTCGTCCCCGGACTGCTGGTGCAGCTAGGGCTGTTCAGCGTCACCAGCGGGGGCTGGGGTCTGATCGCCGAACTTAAGGCCGGCATTGTGGAGCGAATGAGGGTCACGCCGGTCAGCCGCCTCGCGCTGCTGCTCGGCCGCACACTGCGCGACATCGCGATGCTGATCGTCCAGGCCGGGCTCATCGTCCTCTTCGCGGTGCCGTTCGGCCTGACCCTGCACGCGCCCGGAGTGCTGCTCGCGTTTGTGCTCGTTGCCCTGATCGCGCTGCTCATGGCGTCTGCCTCCTACGCGGCAGCTCTAGCCATCCGAGACGAGAACACCTTTGGCGCGATCGTGTTCAGCGCCACCCTTCCGTTGCTTCTCCTGTC